>NZ_JBYOKU010000001.1:0-404787 GCF_057799175.1 Pseudomonas sp. 14P5.3.2
ATGCGGCGAAGCTCTGGGCTTGGATCTGATCAATCATCCCGAACAGCTTGAGCTTCCACAGCATGCCGCGATGTCGGCGGGGTGGTTCTGGAAAAAAAACGGCCTGAACGACCTGGCGGATGCCGGCGACAATGCAAACATCGGCAGCATCATCAACACCGGTCGGCGTGGGCGGACGCCGAACGGTGCCGAGGATCGCGCCTCGCTGTACGCCAAGGCGCTGAAGGTGTTGGCGTGATTGCCGTTCCGTGGAAAGCGGTGGGCGCGCTGGCGCTGGTGCTGATCGGCGCCGGCAGCGCCTGGCAGTTTCAGGACTGGCGCTACGGCGGCCAACTGGCCGAGCAGGCGCGGCTGCACGCCGACACCCTCAATCAACTGACCCAGGCCGCGACGACCGCGCAGCAGGCCGAGCAGGACAAGCGTCTGGCGCTCGAGCAGCGGCTGGCAGACAGTGAAAAAACTCACTTCGAGAAATTGACAAATGTTCAAAAAGACCAGGCTCTGCTGCGCGATCGCCTTGCCACTTCTGATTTGCGGCTGTCAGTCCTCCTCGACGCAACCGACGCTGCCAAAGGCTGTGGGGTGCCGGCCACCGCCGGCGCCGGCGGCGTGGATCATGCAGCCGTACGAGCCAAACTTGACCCGGCGCATGCTCAACGAATTATCGCCATCACCGACACCGGTGACCGTGGATTGATTGCGCTTCAGGCGTGCCAGGCCTACGTTCGTGAAATTCTGACGAAGTGATCGTGTTTTTAACCGGTCGTCGGGACATGTTGAATATTGGCCAATCTGCCCCTTTCACCAAACTGTAACCTTGCCTAATCTGCACGCTCGTTCCGAATAATTCGGGCTTTCTTAAGGAAGGGATCTGCCTTGAATACTCATATGGCTGTTGGAGATGAAGCGCGTCCGGCATTTGATTCGACCATGCACGAAAGCTGCTCGATAAAAGGACTCTTTCTCATGATTGAGGCGGAGTTGAGCGGGTGCCCAAGTAATACGTTCTCAGTCATCGCAGTATTAAAAGACCTCGCTTTGAAAAATGACCCAGGTTGGCAGCAGCGAACCTTTGGTTTTCTGAAGGGGGTCTGGGCGATGGGGCGACTCGATGAGAAAAGGCTCGCCAAACTGGAGAGTAACCTATACCGCTTTCCAATCCAGTAACCCTCAATCGGCTTTGCGCCTGCCTGTCCGGCCAGGCGCCGGCTTCGTCACAAAACCTTTTCCATCACAGGTCGCGCAGTCGTCACGCGTGTCAAAGCGATCGAGGCAGGCAGGGCAAATGCAGAAGGCCGACGACTCGATGTGAGGTCGCACCTTTTCAAAAGCGCGTAGGTCTCGCTCTTCCTGGGCGACTTGAGCTGCATCAACCAGAGCGCGGTAGGCGTCTGGGTCGTCGACAGGTTTGTAGTCGACGCCACTGATAACCCGTTCGGTTTCCACCAGTTGGTATTGGCGCCCATTCAATTCCAGCACCAGTCCTGAAATTTTCCCAATCTTTCGAGAAAGCCCCAGAGTCAGCTGCACCCCATCCGCATTGGAGTAGACCTTGCCGTCGTAGGGAAAGGAGGCGCCGCGTGGTTCGTCGCTTTCGAAGTTGAATATCGACCGGTTTATTTTGCCAAGCAGCCTTCCGGTGTCGATCTGAACGACATCGTAGGTCGACGCTCCTCGGTACTGGCCCGGCGAGTTTTGCAGCTCCTCGACAGAATCCCAGTAGGCAGCGTCTGCCATCTCGTTCATATCGAAGCGCTCGAGTTGGTCGATCAGTCCCTCTGTATGCAGGGCGCCCGCCATTTGATGAAGCGTTTCCCGGTGTGCCTCCGGGTTCTGCATGCGAAAGTCCTGGTCGTCTAGAGTCGCGCGCCATTGCTGGAGCCGTAGAGATTTGGCTTGATCGAAATTCATGGAAAGAGATTCGCTGTACAAATGCTGTATGCATGTACAGTAATCGAGACGGATAACGTGGGCGAGGGTAAGGCGACGAGCTGTAGGATTTTGGATTGGTGGGTGTCGGCAGAACGCCGGAGAGGAGTGGAACACTGTAGGAAAATACAGCGCTAAGTTGTTGATTCTTATAGGGGGTAATGGCGGTTTTTTACCCTGATGCTTTGGCTGTGTTTTCTTTGCAAATCAGTAGCTTACGATAATTCCGAAGTCACCTTGACATGGTGGGGCGCGAAGCTGAGCACGTTGTGTCCTGGTACTACAAGAACGAACAGCAACTGAACGAAGTACATGTCATTTACAGCATTTTTTTTCTCAGTAATCATATGGTTATCCCCTGATAGGGGCCGGCTCCACCAATCCTGGTTGGGTGAGAAGAAGGTGTTTACGAAATGATTCAGTTTATCATTGTCCTTGGTGTTGTTTTGGCGACTGCTTGGGCGCTGTGGAGTGTCGTTAGCTGGATTTACGACAAAATCTGCAGTCAGTAAACGTAAGCTGTAAGCCGACTTGCCGGCGGTAATTGCAAGTATTTTAAGGCCCCTTTTGGGGCCTTTTTTATGAGCTGTGTTCCGTACTAGGGGCCAGCGTGACGTTTTTGACCGATTGCGGTCACTCTGGCGCCATCAAAACCGCCAAGGTCATCTTGATGAACTCCTCGTTCTTGTCGATCGTCCAGAGTGCGCCGCGTACGTTCTCGGCGACATCTGCCGATCCACGCTGCTCGACCCAGTTGGACAGCTCCATGATGTCGGCTTCGAGGGCGAGCTGGTTTTCGTTGATCTTGAAGAGCAGGGAGGGGAGCAGATCAGAGTTTTGCATTTGGCGTCCTCAGTGGAAGACCCCAGATTAGCAGGGATGGTATTTTAGTTCGGCAGAACGCCGGAGGCTTGGGCCAATTTTTGGGCCAATGGTGCAAAATGATGGGGGTTGGTGCGGGCGCAACCCCCTGTAAATGCTGGCTTTAACCCTCAGAAAACCCCGATCAATACTGCATCGTGATGTTAGCTGTAGAAATCAAAGGTTTTTCCTGCGAAGCATTCTGAGTAGCGAGGGTGCGGCTGGAGCGCTTGGCCCGAGTCAAAGTGCGCTGAGGCGGGACATTCCCGTCATCAACCAAGGGGGCGCGTAAAGTTTGGCGGCGATTGTACTGGTCTGGCTCTTTAAACGATAGGGCGATGACGCCGCGTCTGCCGTTTGGCAGATTCAGCGGACAGTTTTTCACAGATCAGGTTCACCATTGGTTACAAAGTATGGCTAAAATGCCAGCCAGTTACCCAATAGCCGCTAACGGCAAGGGCTCAAGGAAGTGCCACCGGGATAGTATTTGTATTCATGCCACTGCATCAGACCCTGGGCCACCGGCCGGCAGGCGCGCAGTTTGTTCACTTTTGACGTGTGACGATTTCCGTGAAACTCATCATTGCTGCTATTTATGTCATTTCGATTGCATACGTTCACCTTCGTGGGCGCGTGCGTCACAAACTGGGCCGTCAGTTGAGCGATCACTCGACGTTCCTGGCGCCGATCAACTGCTTCCTGTACCTGTTTTCGAAGAAGCCGAACAAGCCGTATCTCGATCCTTCCGAATTTCCTGATCTGAGCCCTTTGCAGGCGCACTGGGAAGAAATTCGCCAGGAAGGGCAGAATCTGCTGCGCGCCGGTGAGATCAAACGCTCGAATCAATACGATGACGTCGGTTTCAACTCGTTCTTCAAAAGTGGCTGGAAGCGTTTCTACCTCAAGTGGTATGGCGAGAGCCATCCGTCGGCCATGAAGTTGTGCCCGCGCACCACCGAGCTGGTGCAGAGCATCGGTTCGATCAAGGCAGCGATGTTCGCCGAGCTGCCGCCGGGTTCGAAACTGGTCCGTCACCGTGATCCTTACGCCGGTTCGTATCGCTACCACCTGGGTCTCGACACTCCAAACGACGCGGGTTGCTACATCAATGTCGACGGTGAGAGCTATCACTGGCGCGACGGTGAGGCGGTGATGTTCGATGAGACCTACATTCACTACGCGGAAAACACCACCGACAAAAACCGCATCATTCTGTTCTGCGACATCGAGCGGCCGATGAAGTATCGCTGGGCAGCGGCGTTCAATGCCTGGTTCAGCCGCACCGTGATGTCGGCGGCAGGTGCGCCAAACGATGCGGGCGATCGTGTCGGTGGGATCAACCGACTGTTTACCAAAATCTACAAAGTCCGACTGCGTGGCAAAGAGCTGAAAAAGCGCAATCGCACGCGTTACTACATGGAAAAGTGGGCGATCTTCGGCGGTTTGCTGGCGGTGTTCATTCTGATCTGACAGCATCGCCAGCCTGCTGGCGATGAGTCTCTCAAAACCAACCTGTCAGCTTCCTGACAGGAGCCGGATCTGATTACCCCCCCGAAGCCTTTTTGGTCTTTCTCGCCGGGGCTGCCTTGCTGGCAGGCTTCGCTTTTGCCTTCGGTTTGGTCGTGGCCTTGCCGCCCAGACTGCGTTTAAGCAGCTCGGTCAGGTCGATCACATCCGCAGACTTGCGCTCTTCCTCGCCACCCACCGTCTCGACATCCTCGATCTTGCCTTCATGGGCCTTTTTCTCGACCAGCGCCATGATCTTGTCTTCAAACTCGTCCTTGTAATCCTCCGGACTCCAGTCGCCGCTCATGTCCTGCACCAGACGTTTGGCCATGTCCAGTTCGCCTTTGGCCAGTTGCGGTTTGGTCACCTCACTGCCCAGCTCCAATTCGTCGAGGCCACGCACTTCCTGCGGCCAGCGCAGCTTGACCAGCACCAGCGCCGATTCCAGCGGCATCAGTGCCGCCAGATATTGCCGAGTGTGCAGGACGACGCGGGCGAGGGCGACCTTGTTGGTTTTGCTCAATGTTTCACGCAGCAGCGCATAGACCTTGCCGCCGCGCTTGTCCGGCGCCAGGTAATAAGGCGTGTCGATGTTTTGTAGCGGAATCTGCTCGGCATCGACGAATGAAAAGATATCGATGGTCTGGGTCGACACGGGGTGCGCCGAACGAATTTCTTCCTCGCTGAGCACCACGTAGCGGCCCTTTTCATAAGCCACACCTTTAACGATGTTCTCTTTGGTGACTTCCTTGCCCGTGACTTTGTTAACCCGTTTATAACCGACCGGGTCCATGCTGCGGCTATCGAGCCAGTCAAAGTCGACGCCCTGCGAGGACGTTGCCGACACCAGCGCGACGGGGATGTGTACCAGTCCGAAGCTGATCGCGCCTTTCCAGATTGCCCGAGCCATGGTGAGTTCTCCGAGTGATGATCAGGTGACCCGTGCCCCGGCTCGAAAGTTTCCAGCGTTTGCATGGGCTCGCAGCAATGCCGGTCAAGTCGTGTTACATCTTGTTTAAGGCCCATGGGTTAACAAATCCGAACCCAGGGCGTAGCGTGGACTCGAAGGCTCTATCCCCTGCGCATCGAGAGGCCGCGCCATGAACCGAATTCCGTTAGGCATCATCGTTCTGTTCCTTGGGGCGGGGCTCGCGCATGCCGAAGTCGGGCCGCCGTCCGCGCCGCTGCTGCTGGCACAGAGTCCCACCGGTACCGACAACAACCCTTACAACAGCCCGATCCGCCGCGCCAATCCCAACAGCATGCAGGGCACACAGCCCAGTGCGCCGATTATTCGCGGGCCGAACACGGTGCCGGTACCCAGTTCGCCAACCGTCGGTAATGGCGGCATCGGCAATGGTCAGCAACAACGTTCGGTGCCGAGTACACCACCAAAATTCATTCCCAACCCACCTTCACGCGATGGAGACAGCAACCGTTGAACGGCAGGACTGAGCGCCTGTCAGCCTTTCGAACGAACAAAAGGAATCGTGCATGTTGCGTAAAACCTTTCTAGCCACGCTGTGTGTCGGCGCGTTGATCAGCGCTCCCGCTTTCGCCGCTGTCCCCAAAGAGCTCAAAAGCGAGCAGGGTACCCTTGAAGTCACCACGATTACCCAAGGACTCGAGCACCCTTGGGCGCTGGCGTTTCTGCCGGATCGGCAGGGCATGCTGGTGACCGAGCGTCCAGGCAACCTGCGGGTGATCAGTGCCGATGGCAAGCGCTCTGAACCGATCAGTGGCGTACCGAAAGTCTGGGCCAAGGGCCAGGGTGGATTGCTCGATGTGGTGCTGTCGCCGGACTTCAAACAGGATCGGCTGGTCTACCTGTCCTATGCCGAGGGCGGTGGTGCCGGGGACAAGGCCGGGACGGCGGTGGGGCGCGGTCGTCTGTCGGACGACTTGCGCAGTCTGAATGATTTCAAAGTGATCTTCCGTCAGGAACCGAAGCTTTCGACTGGCAACCACTTCGGTTCACGGCTGGTTTTCGACCGCGACGGCTACCTGTTTGTCACGCTTGGCGAAAACAACGAGCGGCCCACCGCGCAGGATCTCGACAAGCTGCAAGGCAAGGTCGTGCGGATCTTCCCCGATGGCAAGGTGCCGGATGACAACCCTTTCGTGGGCCAGCCCGGCGTGCGGCCGGAAATCTGGTCTTATGGCCATCGTAATCCGCAGGGCGCTGCGCTCAATCCGTGGAACGGCACAATCTGGGAGAACGAACACGGTCCCCGGGGTGGCGATGAGGTGAACATCATCGAACGCGGGAAAAACTACGGCTGGCCGTTGGCGACCCACGGCATCAACTATTCGCTGCAACCGATTCCGGAAGCCAAGGGCAAAAGTGTCGAAGGCGCCGTGGATCCACACCATGTGTGGGAGAAGTCTCCCGGCGTCACCGGGATGGCGTTCTATGACGCTGATCGTTTCAAACCGTGGCAGCAGAACCTGTTCATCGGCGCGCTGGTCAGTCAGGAGCTGATCCGGCTGCAGTTCGATGGCGACAAGGTCGTGCACGAGGAGCGTTTGCTGGGCGATTTGAAACAGAGAATTCGTGATGTGCGGCAGGGGCCGGATGGGTATCTGTATGTGCTGACGGATGAGCAGGACGGTTCGCTCTACAAGATCGGCCTGAAGTAACCTCACTTCAAATTTTCACAGATCTCCTGTGGCGAGGGAGCTTGCTCCCGCTGGGTTGCGCAGCAGCCTCAAAATCTTGTGAGCGCTACGCATTCATGCGGGAGCAAGCGCCCTCGCCACCAAAAAGCCTCTAGAGCCTAACGATAGTTGGCGTAGGGCGGTCATACAAAACCACCGCCGCCCGCAATTTCCCCCGCCCAAACCGGCTCATCTTTTCAAACTCCCCATGGCTGACCGGCACATGTTGGCAGTCCATCGGCTGGCGATGCTGGCTGTGATCGACGTCTGGATCGTGCAGGTACACAAAGTCTTCATCGCAATCGGTGACCACTACCCAGTGCGGTGATTTGGAGCGGGTCAGGCGATAACTGCTGATCAGCACCAGAGGCTGACCGCCAGCCTCCAGCAGGCGCGGTAAATCCAGATGGATGCCAATCTTCCGCTCGATGTCGGTCTCTTGCATTTGAGCGGTGAACTCCTCATGCACCAGGCGCATGACGTCTTTTTTATGCTCATCGCGCACGCCGTCGAGAAACAATGGCCCGGCCATACTCAGCTGCAAACGCACCCGGAAACCCCGCCGCCAGGCCGCCAGTGCCAAACCCTGGGGGCTGCAGCCACCATGGCCGGAGGTCATGAACACCGTGGTCGCTTCACGCCAGATCTGCAATTCCTCACGCCGCTCCAGCAGGCGCGCAGGATGCAGCGCGCCCATGGCCATCAGCAGACAGGCCGGGCCACAGGTGAATTCGGTAGTTTGCGGGTAGTAGGGCACCTTGATACTGCGCGAGTCACGGTGCTGAACAATGCGCTTTTCCAGACGCAGTGCATCGGCATGGTCCTCGTAGTAATCGTGAATCAGCGCAAAACGCCGATAGCCGTTGCGCTCGTAAAGCCCGATGGCGGTGGGGTTATCGATACGTACTTCAAGGCGCAGGTATGCGCAGTCATGCTCAACGGCACAGGCCTCGATACGTTGCAGCAATTGTTTGCCCAGACCGGTGCCACGGGCTTCGCCGGCAATGGCGATGGAATACAGGCGCGCCAGTGATGTGCCGCGATGAAACAGCACCAGTGCATAGCCGAGCAATCGCCCGTCAAGCTCGGCGACCAGCAGTTGCGCATGGGCGCGGGTGATCATCCATTGAAAGCTGCGGCTGGTGAGCCGGTCGGTGGTGAAACATTGCATTTCCAGGGCCAGCAACGCTGGCAGATCTTCAACTACCGCCAAACGAAAAACAGCACTCATATGACCACCGTAAAAGTTGCGTAACGAAACGGGACTTTCGAAAAACTTCGTGCTTAATAGAAATGGTCTTGTTCTCCAACGGATCAATCTCTATGTCAGCGGTACAGGGTCATTGGCGCGAAGTATCCGAGCAAAGTTTGCCGACGGCAACTTTTTTAAATCCAGTCATCAGAACTTCCAGTCAAGTGTTGATCATCGTCGAACGCAAGGAAGACTGGGCCTCGTACTTTCCCAGCGAGGACATCGTCACGGCTCAGGAATACCTTGAGCAAACCCGTGACAGCGAACCTGGCAAACGGGTGCAGGTGATTAACCTGTGCCGCAGTTACAAGTACCTGGGGCACGGTTACTATTGCTCGCTGCTGGCAGAAGCCCGCGGCCACAAGGTGATTCCATCGGTCCGCACCATCAGCGAACTGACGAAAAAATCGCTTTACGGCCTGGCGCTGGACGACCTCGATAAAACCCTGGAAAAAGCCCTCAGCCATCATTTGTACAGCGATACCGAAGGTTTCACCCTGACACTTTACTTCGGCAAGACGCATATCGAGCCGCTGCAGGATCTGGCCCGGCAATTGTTTGAAGTGTTTCCGTGTCCGATTCTGCTAGTTGAGTTTCGCCGAACTAACGGCTGGCACATCGAAGGTATAAAGTCCGGCGCCCTGCACAAGTTGCGCGACGATCAGGAAGATCAGTTCGCCAATGCGCTGGACGGCTTTAGCCGTAAAGTCTGGCGAGTGCCGCGCTCGCCGCAAGTGGCGCGTTATGACTTGGCGATTCTGCACGATCCACAAGAAGCCTTGCCGCCGTCAAACGCCAAGGCACTGGATAATTTCGTGCGGGTCGGCAAGCGTATGGGCATCGATGTCGAGCTGATCGAACGCAAGGACTACGCGCGGCTCGCCGAGTACGACGGCCTGTTGATTCGCGAGACTACCAGCGTCGATAACCACACCTATCGCTTCGCGAAAAAAGCCGAGAGCGAAGGATTGGTGGTCATGGATGACCCGACGTCGATTCTGCGTTGCACCAACAAGGTCTATCTGACTGACCTGCTCAACAGCCATCAACTGGGTATGCCTGCCACGGAAATTCTCTACAAGGAACGACCGGAAGATTTCGAACGGGTCGGCGAACGCCTCGGTTTTCCGCTGGTGCTGAAGATCCCCGACGGCTGTTTTTCTCGCGGGGTGATCAAGGTTGAAAGCCAGCAGGCGCTGCTTGAGGCTACCGCTGAATTGTTCGAACACTCGGTATTGCTGTTGGCTCAGGAGTTTTTCTACACCGAGTACGACTGGCGCATCGGCGTGCTCAACCGCAAACCGATCTTCGCCTGCCAATACTTCATGTCCAAGGGCCACTGGCAAATCTACAACCACAAGGCCAAGGGCCAGGACATCAACGGCGAGTGCCGCACCCTGGCGGTTCACGAGGCACCGCGGGCAGTGGTGGAACTGGCGGTCAAGACCGCGAACCTGATTGGCGACGGCCTCTACGGCGTGGATCTGAAACAGGCCGGCGACAAAGTGGTGGTGATCGAGGTCAACGACAATCCGAACCTCGATGCCGGCATCGAAGACGCCTATTTGCAGGACGATCTGTATTCACTGGTGCTGGAGGAGTTCGTGCGACGACTGGAACTCAAGCGTCGCGGCCAGGCCTGGTGAAGCGCCGATGATCAGCAGTTTCGCATTGAGTCACGGCGCGTTGCAGCGGGTGGAACGGCTGGATGCCGAGGTGATGCTGTTCAGCAATCCCGATGCTGCCGAGCGCGACTTGCTCCACACTCACTACAAGGTCGACGAACACGCGCTGGCCTCGGCGCTGGACCCGGACGAAGTCTCGCGAATCGAGTTTCACCCCGACCATTTGTTCCTGATCTGGAAGCGCCCGGAAAACTATTCCGGCGGTGGCAGCCTGGCGTTTGAAGTGTCGTCCTGCGGCCTGCTGTTTTCACCCGGTCAGTTGCTGGTGATCGCTACCGACGACACACCATTGCACGGCATCGGCACGCGCCAGCCGCTCAATGCGCCGCTGGATGTGTTGCTCGATTTGCTGTTCAACAACATCCACCATTATCTCGGCCACCTGAAGGTGATCAAACTGGTCGCCCGGGAGCTTCAACAGAAGTTCAACGCCTCGATGCAGAACCAGCATCTGGTGCAGATGTTCAACCTCAGCGAAAGCCTGATCTATTACATCAATGCCCTGCACAGCAACGGCGCAGTGCTGACGCGGCTGCGCAATCACGCGGAAAAACAGCACTTCGGCAGCGAGGCGATCGGGTTGATCGACGACCTGATCATCGAGAACAACCAGTGCTACAAACAGGCAGAGATCTACTCAACGGTGTTTTCCGGGCTGATCGATGCGCGCGGCAATCTGATGAACAACAGCATGAACAATCTGCTGCGCAAGCTGACGTTGATCAACGTGGTGTTTCTGCCGTTGAACCTGATTGCCAGTATTGGCGGGATGTCGGAGTTCAGCATGATGACGGCGGGGACGCCGTGGTGGATTTCCTACCCGGTGTTTCTGATGGTGATGTTGCTCGGGGCGGGGGGAATGTTGTTTGGGCTGCGGCGGTTGGCCCAGTGATTGATCGGTGCCTGAGCTGACACCTTCGCGAGCAAGCCCGCTCCCACAGGAGAATGCATTTCAAAAAGTGGGAGCGGGCTTGCTCGCGAAAGCGATCTCAGCAGCACTCGAAGCTCGGGATCAGCTCGCAGGGGCTGCCGCTGCCACTTTCTTGCGCTCCCGAACCCCACGCACCACCAGATACAACAGCGGCCCAATCGACACAAATACTGCCGTCAGCAACAGATACGGCACCACCGACCAGACCGACATCCCTCGCGACCGTGCATCCTTGACCATCCACACCCCGGCCAGCGTCGCCAGCAGATACAGATCAATCACCACCTGCGCCGTGTCCGGGCGCGACATCAGGCTGATACCGAAGTCGATCAACGACTGTTCGGCCTGGAGCATCACCGACACGGTGTAGCCAGTAAACGCAATCAACGCCGTGAGGGGCAGGGCGACAGGCATCATGTATTCCTTCCTTGGGGTGATGAGCAGAATCGCCAGCCTACCTTGGCATCCCCAAATAAGCCATTGACTCGCCGGCCGCCGCCGGGCTAATTTCAGGCCCATGACTTCCACCGTATTGCGCTGCCAGCCAAGCATTATTACCGCCATTCCTCATTTGGCGGGCTAGCTCACGACTGCTGCACCCAACCCGCCCTAGAGGCGGGTTTTCATTTTCTGTCTCCGGGGTTCTGATCAAAACGTCAGGAGACGACCATGCCGCACAGCCCCGTCCAACAAGTCCTGCTTGAGCAGTACGTGAAAAAGATCCTTGCCGCGCCGGTCTACGACATTGCTGTGCGCACGCCGTTGCAAGCGGCGCCGGCGCTGTCCGAGGCGCTGGGCAACCGGATCCTGCTCAAGCGCGAAGACTTGCAACCGACGTTCTCCTTCAAGATCCGTGGCGCCTACAACAAGCTGGTGCAATTGAGTGATGCGCAGAAAGCACGCGGCGTAATCACCGCGTCAGCGGGTAATCATGCCCAGGGCGTGGCCCTGGCGGCACGGGAACTGGGGATGGCGGCGACCATCGTCATGCCGTTGACCACGCCCGAACTGAAGGTGCTTGGGGTGCGAAGTCGGGGCGCTGAGGCGCTCCTGCATGGCGAAAGTTTTCCGTTTGCCCTGGCCCATGCGCTGCAACTGGCCGAGCAAACCGGGCGCACTTTCGTTTCACCGTTCGATGACCCGGACGTGATCGCCGGGCAAGGTACGGTGGCCATGGAAATCCTGCGTCAGCATCAGGGGCCGCTGGAGGCGATCTTCGTTCCGGTGGGCGGTGGCGGCCTGATCGCCGGTATCGCGGCATACGTCAAATACCTGCGGCCGGAGGTGCGCATCATCGGTGTTGAATCGGAGCACTCCGCCTGCTTGAAGGCAGCGTTGCAAGCGGATGCGCGTGTGATGTTGCCCAGTGTCGGGACGTTCGCCGATGGCGTGGCCGTGGCGCAGATCGGCGCGTATGGTTTCGAAGTGTGTCGGTTCTGCGTGGACGAGGTGGTCACCGTCAGCAATGACGAGCTCTGCGCCGCGATCAAGAATATCTACGACGATACCCGCTCAATCACCGAACCTTCCGGCGCGTTGGCGGTGGCCGGGATCAAACAATACGTGGCGCGCAACGGTGTTCGCGAGCAGACCTTCGTCGCGATCGACTCCGGCGCCAACATCAATTTCGACAGCCTGCGCCACGTCGCCGAGCGCGCCGCAGTTTGCGGCGTCCCGGCGTGATAACGCTCAGGGCAGTAGCGGGCGCAGAAAACTGCGCTCGTAGCTGACGATGAATTTTTTCTGCACCAGCGATTCCACCAGCGCCGTGCTTTCCGGATCGGTCAGCGCGATGTGCCGGTAGCTTTCATAATCGGCCAGCGATGGAAAGCTGAACAGGCAATAAGCGATGTTGCTCGCGCCCTCGGACGGCAGGAAGTAGCCGTGATGAGTACCGCCCAACCGCTCGACGATGCCCAGCCAGGCTTTGGCGTAGGCCTCGAACTCGGTCAATTGGTACGGATCGATCACGTATCGCACATGGCAAGTAATCACGTTTGGCGCTCCCTGTTCAGGTCATTCCGCGATGGCGGTGCCAACCTTGTCCGAAGCCGACCAGATGCGATAGCGCACTTCGACGTCTTTCGGGGCGTAGATCACCAGCGGCAGCTTGCTGTTGTAACGCAGCATGAAGCCATCACCGACGACCGGCACAAATGCGCGCTTTTTCTGAGTGCCAGGCGGGCAGGCCATCAGTGTGCTCATCGGGCCGATGACTTTTTCCAGTCGGTAGAACGGGTAACCCCAGCCTTCGAGATTTTTCTCATCCAGGGCGCCGCCCAGACGTTGGCTATTGCAGTCGACTTCCAGGGTTTTGCCGGCAAGGACTTCAACCTGGAAATTCTCTTCCTGTTCTTGCTTAGGTAGGTAGATGACCTGACGGGTAAAGCCGTTTTCCGCCTTGGGGTAAGGGGCAACGTCTTCCAGTTTGGCCCCGTGGGCGAAGGTGGACAGGCCGGCAACGAGCAGACCGATTGTCGCGTGAACGCTTAAAGAACCCATGAAAGCCTCCTGGCGGGTGTAGGGTGGAGTGACCGGCATTCTCACTGTCATGGTCGATGAATGCAAACCGGCGTCGACGTGCATATTGCAGTGTCCAAGTGGGGCATTCTTGCAATTTGCAACTGGCCAACTACTGGCCACCGCGCCAAGTGCTTGATTTATCGAGGGTCAAAATGACCCGATGAAAGGCACGGTTTATGCGTCTACTTGGTGCAGCGCACCGCGTTCGGGCGCCTACACTCCAAGAAGCATTTCGCTGTACAACCGTTTGCCGCACCAGGGAATCAGCGGGGAAACACCCGTGCAGGGGCAGCAAAAGCGGTCAACGTGAAGAGTTGATTGGCAGTTTCATCAATAAGGAGAGGTTCACCATGTTTCTGTCTGCCTTGGAACTACGCAATATCATTGAAAGCAGTTTTCTGCCTAAACGCTGCCAGTGCACGCTGTCGCCAGACCTGTCGATGACCGTCAAGGTATTCGGTGACCACCAGACTGACCAGGTTGATTTGCACGTCAGCGGGATCGATGCCAGCCATCTCAATGGCTGCCGCGAGATCAACGAACTGATTGCCGGCCTGCGCTCGGATCTGGCGCAACAAACCACGCCACAGCATTACAGTCCTCGCTCCAGAGCGCTTTAACTCACCGTTTCACCCAGTTCGACCGTCACGCGCCGGGCCTGCACAAAGCCAAGGCCCAGCGCGAACTCGACCAGCACCGCGAGCAGAATCCCGGGGCCGGCATGGCCGTTGAGCCATTCGCCGAAACCCAGTACTGCCAAACCAAAACAACCGACGATAAAACCGTTGCTCAGGGCATTTCGACCCAGTGATGGCGGAGCGCTGCGCACCAGATAAAACATCACCCCCAACGCCGCAAACAGCACCGCACTGCGCCGCGCAACAAAACCGGCAGCGGACGAATACTCAATGCTCCAGATCGCCAGCAACACCTCCGGGAAAAAGCCCCAGACCAGCGCCAGCACAAAACACAACGAAGAAGTGATGATCGACAACGTACGAAACGACAACTGCATGGCGAGTCCTTGCGGCAGTGAGGAGGGCCCCCGAGCATAACCCGCGAACCCTCCAGCGCCTACCGCAACCCCGCAAATCAGAGCCTTCTGTCAGTTCTGGTCACTGCAGGCGTCGGACATTTTCCGGTAGGTGATTTCCTCAGGCTTCCCGGCATTGTCGACGTACTTCATGTCAGCAGTAACGACTTTGCACTGACGAGTGGGTTGCTCGGTCATGGAGATCACTTTGTTCACATGCAACGGCATGCCGTACTGATAGGGGACAGGCTTGGTTGTGGCGGTGGTGTCATTGGCCTGAGCCACCCCGGCGAATGCGGTGCAGGCGAGGGCGGAGGTGAGCAGTAGCGTGCGAATGTTCATGGATCGGACTCCCGTGCGACGGAATGAGCGTTCGGCACCATACGGCCGAACCTGCCGCACTCGGCGCCAGCCAGCGGCTGAGGTGTGCGGTTCAGTAGAGTCTTGGACTGCGGCGTTAAGTGATGGTTAACCTGGCTGAACGCCGGCTGTCTGGCAGAGGGATGATTTCTTTGGGATGCGGGGCCGATTCCTACAAGGATGGATGCTTTGTCTGCTTTCGGCGGCGGGAGCGGGGCGGGTATGGTTTGGCGTCGCTGCAAAATCAGCGATTCGGGTTTGGTCACCTGAGCACGACACCATTGCAGATGTGCCATCATTTGCGCTGCGGACTTCTATGTCTTTGCAGTGCGCTGTTATGGCGGCTGTGTGCAGGGCGCCTTCGGGCGAGCTGAGTTTTGGTGTTGTCTCAGTTGACCAATCCTGCATGCGGCCGCCTCCCACTGTTTGGTCACGGTACTGGCGGTTACTTTCTAAAATATCGAGTAATCAAAATGCCAATACTAAACCCGCTCCCAAACCGCTATCACCCGCTCAACAGCGGCGTCACCGACAGCGCACCAATAGTCATCGACACCCAAGCCAATCCCCAAGACATCCTCGAGTCCGCCGTCCAGCGCATCCGCGCCTGCAGCGACCTGCTCGAAACCCTGCACTGCATGTGCTTCCGGCATGGCGATGTTCAGGACATTCCACACATTACCCATGCGCTGTACCTGCTGGCGCAGGATGGCAATGATTTGCTGCAGGTGGCGCAGCAGCAGATGCTGGATTGGAAGGCGCCGGTTTGATGCCTTGAATGCGAACGGGAGTATGGTCGCGTTGGGCGAACCTCACGCCATCTACTCTCCCGTTTGTATGATTCTCGTGCCCTTGAATTCGAATAAAACAAGCTAACGGCTTAGTTTGTCAGGGAAGAAGGACAGGGGAGGGTGCATGGATATCCATTTTTCTGATTGCTCTTTAGCTTCTAATATTTGCGAAGGAGTCAACTTGGAAGCAATGAGGGGAAGCTTGTATTTAACATTTTCCTGCATACCGCCCCCGCCATCCAAGCTACTTAGAGAAAAAATAAGCGAGTATCCCTTTACAGGATCATACGGGAAGCCATAGGTATCGGGCTCGTGAGCTAAATATGAACCGTATCCATATATGGACTCTGCGTAACCTGATACTGCAGCTTGCTCATTCCAATGTCGGAAGCCTTCAATATCTCCCTTCTCAAAAAGAAGAGCAGCCAACTCCATCATTGATCTAGGGTTGCCGCCTTCAGCTGAAAGTTTGTACCTTTTTTCAACTGCCTCACTTCGCTTTCATGGTAGCAAAAATCCCTCACCTTGCTTAAGTGAAGTGGCAAGCCAGTATTGTGCAAGAGCATTTCCTGAAGTTGCAGATCGTTCTAGCCAAGTATCATCTAAAGTGATTTCATACATTATGTACATCGCTTCTGCGTCGCCAGCATTTGCTTTTTGTTGGGCTAATTGTTTTGCTTGGTTTAACCAATCTATAGGTGCTTTCTGTGAAGCGGGACATTCGTTGGATATATCGCATAGGTCGTGTTCGATACGCCCTAACTGAACCATGGCATAAAGATAGTTTTGACCTGAAGACGCCTCGTACCATTTTCTGGCAGCTATATTCATGTAATGATTTTTCGCTCGGAGGGCTTCACCTAAATAATATTGGGCTTCTGCGTCGCCAGCCTCTGCTGCGATTGTCAAAAAGGAAATGGCTGAAGTGGCCTTATATTGGTTATAGAGTATAATGCCTTCGTTTTTAGCGATTTTCTGCTGTGCGTCCAGTTGGGCTTCCGCGTGAGAAGAAAGCATGAATAGCAGGGAAATGGCCAAATACTTCATGGATTCTATCAGTTCAACTCGCCAGAAAAGAGATAATGCTAAGCTTGGTTTTCAACGACTTAGTTTGTCCGGGTAGAACGAAAGTGGTGCGTGAGTCGCCTTCCATTCTTTTGCAAATTTTTTACCTTCTGCAATTTGCTCAGCTGTCATCTTTGCTTCAATTTTCGGTAACTTACTCTCCACTCTTTCTTGTAAACCTCCACCGCCGTCTAGCTCCTTCAAGGTGTAAACGAGGGCATAACCTTTAACGACATCGAATGGGAATCCATACGTGTCTGGCTCATGAGCAAGATCAGAACCGTAACCATAAACTGTTGTGGCGTAGCTTGCTAAAGCTGCTTGCTCATTCCAATGACGGAAACCTTCAATGTCACCTTTTTCATAAAGAAGGGCTCCGTATTCCATCATGGAGGGCGGGTACCCACTCTCAGCTGAAGCTTTGAATAATTTTTCAACCGCTTCCGAGCGTTTCCATGGAAGGAAAAAACCGTCTCCCTGATTGTAGCTCTTAGCTAATAAGTACTGTGAGATTTGGTGGTTTTTTGCGGCTGCTTTTTCTAGCCAAGTTGTATCGAGCGTTAATTCATACATTATGTACATGGCTTCTGCATTTCCATCTTCTGCCTTAGGCTGAGCGATGCTTGATGCTTGATTCAACCAGTCTGATGGTTTTTTTTCTGTGGCAGGGCAGTCGTCTGATAATTTACATAGATCATTTTTTACTCGCCCAAGCTGGATCATTGCATAAAGATCCCCTTGGTCAGCTGCCATTTCATACCACTTTTTAGCTTCAGGATTCATGTAGGTATTTTTTTGCCGTAATGACTCAGCTAGATAATATTGTGCCTCATGGTCTCCAGCCTCTGCCGCTATTCTCAGTAGAGGAGACGCAGAAACAGCTTTAAGTTGATTGTAAAGAATTATTCCTTGTCGCTTTGCGTGCAACTGCTCAGGATTCAGTTCGGCGCTTGCTTGGTTGGCGCCGGCGAGTAATAGCATGGCTGAAAATAATACTATGAGGCGCATGTTTTTTTCTCAAGTGTTATGCTTTTGGGTCTATAAATTTGGCTGTGCCAGACGGCATGTAAGTTCTACCAAAATACTGGGATCTTTGGCATTGCCCATCTTTTTTCGCACCTAGAATTTTTACATGGGACAAATAATCGGCGCGCATGTCATCACCGGTGCGATTTTTTAGGCGGAGAACAGGGTCTGCCATAAAGTTGTCAAGGGCAAGCCTGCTCTCGCAATACAACTGACCTGCGTTTGCTGGTTTTATCCCGAACTTGTTCATCGACATGCATATGTCTTCAAACTGACTTTGTGCTTTATCAATGGTATTGTCTTTCTGTGCACGCTTAAGAATCCAAGACAAAATTTTCTCAATGGCTTGCTGTTGGAGTAGTTTTGATTCTTCGTCGCTGTATTTAATCGTGTCGTCTTTTTCTGCTGTTTTCCCTGTGGGTCTGGAGATGGTCACAGAAAAATCACTTGGAGGGCTGATCAGAGTTAAAAGAAGAGGTCCTAACGCCCCGGGAATAGCATTTATGCACCACTCCTCCAGTTCGAGTTGATTCTCATAAGACATGATGGTTTGTGCTATCGCGCCGCCTTTGCCCGTTGCAGTCAAGCTTTCATAAAGCGTCATTACCGCATCAGCACCCATGAGGTAAATCATCCGGATATCAAAGCCACCAATGGCCAGAGTATTTAATTTCGAAAGGTACGCGTAGGTTTTATCTTCAATAACAAAGTACGGATTCTGTTTGTTTTTATAAAGTTCTCTACGGAACATGTTAAGCAGTTCAGTGACGGCGTCGTAGCCCACCTCGAATTTGAAGGAGCCTCCAACGCCCGGGCCGGCTATCAATGCGGCCTTGAGTACCAGAATCAGACGGCCCTCGTGCAGGGAAATACTCGCTTCAGCCCTCGCACCGAGGCCGGCTGCTGCATTGAGTTCCACGGTCAAGCGCGCAAGGCTAAACCATTCGCTGGCTTTCATTCCTGCGGCTTTACCAGCAACGGGGGCTTTGGTTAGCAAGGCTACTTCGGAAGGTGGAGCCCAGTTCAGCGCTCCGGTGACCATGATCCCGGTTTGCAGACCAGCGAATAGATTGAATGCGGCTTTTGCGCCATCCTGTATCTGTAGAGTTTCTGGAGCTTTTTTAATTTGGCCACTTTTCTCAGTTCTTGCGTAGCTGCGCTTATCGGGGTTGCGCACAACCGGTTCGGGAGGAGCTAAATGGAAGCCAGCGTTGCTGACATCCAATGCAATTTCCGAAGAAAGCAGCAACGATGCTCCGGCGTAGCCCCAAGCCTTCGCGCCTAGATAGAGCGAGAACCGTCCGAGGTTCATCTTCTGCTGTATGTCTTCGGCGTTTCGGTAGGTGATGACGATATCTTTAGCGTTGGCACGGTCTGGCAAGTCGACTTTAAAGAGTTCGACTTCACCCCTTGCAAGGTCAACGGCAAAAGTCGCCTTGGCCGAGGCCTGGAACCCTTCGGCCAGTGTCCAATCTGGCCCCTCTACTTTTGTCGACGAGTGGATGATCTTCGTGGTGGAAGGCATCAGGCAACGAACCAGCTGTGCCTGCGGAGTGATATCGAAAATGCGGAAGGTCTTGCGTACGTTGTCCTTGAACAACACTTGCTGCAATCGATCCCCCCATTCTTTACGTGTACCAGCATTCTCCAGCGCCGTGACCTTGTACTTCTTGCTTTCAAGGTAGGCGTTGAATTTTTCGATCTCGAACCAGCCTTCTGAGGAGAACCAGTCGCTTTCCTGATCCTTGATCCTCAACGCACCTTCGTCTTTCAGCCACTGTCCGAACAAGCTCAGCTCAGAGTCGGTCGCTGCTTTTCCATCGCTATTGCCCGGACGCTTCGCCAGATCTTTGACCTTGGCGCCTACTTTCTTCCAGTCATCCTTTACGGTCTGTTTGAGTCGTGGCAGCGAATACATGCTGAGATAGGTGAGCGGCTTGTTGAGGCTGTCCGCCATGCTCATCTCAGCCAGCGGGAAGCCATTCTTGATCAAACGCTCTTCGGGTCTCGCCTGAAATTGTTCTGGCTCCCACAACAGATGACGGCGAACAGTCGCCGTTTCCACGTTGTTCTCAGCCTGGAGCCGTAGCTTTTCTTTTGACGCCTGCAGCCGGTCCCAGGCGGCACGTTCATTGGTCACAAGGTTGGTGGGCGCCTTGGCTTGTCGTCCACTGGCTTCAATCCAGCCTTTGTACTTGGCACTGAGGCGTTCATTGACCTCTTTTTGCTCTTTCTCTAGCGCCAGATACTGCTTGAACAAGTCGACGCCACCCTCGACTGCTCCACCCTCGGGGATCAATGCAAACTCGGGCAATGCGATTCCGTATTGGGCAACATCGGTGATGGCGTCCAGATAAGCGCTATAGGTCGCTTTCCTTTCCTTGCGTTTGATTTCCTGGTCCCGCACATATGTACACAGCATCAATTGATTATTGGTGCCGCACATCGCGATCTCATCTATTCGCTTTTTGTCCTGAGCGAGCATCGGGGCGAGTTCTGCCGACGTTAACGTGGTGAGATCCTTGTCTTCTAACAACGCCTCTCGTGCTTTCAGATATTTTTGAACGGCTTCACGTGCGGCGATGGCTTTCGGCGCATAAAGGCTGCCGCTTTCGTACGCGTAGCCTTTTTCTTTGGCTGCGGCAATGGCGGTGCGCTTGAGCTTTTGCCATTCACTGTACATGCCGTGCACGCGAGTAGCATCGTCACGGGCGGTCATCATTTCGGTTCTTTTAATCTGATCCTGTTCGAGGCGCGTGAGGGGCGTCGCAGGTGGTGCTGCTTCTGGTGCTGCGGCTTTCCTGCTCTGTTGAGCTTCAAGCAGCGCCGCGTCCAAATTGCTTATGTTGGGATGTTGAGCTTCGATCTCCAGCATCCGGGACTTCTCTTCGCCCTCAAGAAAGTTTGCCAGCTTGGGCTCAAGGAAGTACTCCAGGAGACCTGATTCGTAGAGCCCTTTTTTGCGCTCTTCGGGTGATTTGGTTGAGCTGACTTTTTGTTCCAGATCGCTGGAAGCTTCTTTTAGTGCCGAGTTAGTCCGCTCCGGCAGCAGCCAGAATGATTCATTCTCAGTGTCGTAAATTGCGCTGCCATAGACGGTGGAGCAGGGCGTTTTCACTTTGTCGTGATCGCCTGGTGTATCTTCCGGCGCTTCGGGCTGTTCACCGATATCCCGAGGCGGTTTTGCACAAGCTTCATCAGCGACTACTGCTGTTGTGGGTGCTGACTCGGTGTTAGTTGCTGCGCTGATGTTCTGTTCCATTTCGCTTCCATTCATTCTTTACGGACGGGCTCATCAAGCAGCGCTGTTAGCGAGTTTCTGCAACTGCTGCACTTTGATGAACGACTCTTCCCTTGATTGCAGGATGGCCATTGCCTGTGGCTGCGTTTCGAGCAGCGGGCCGTTGGTGATTTGGCCCAGTTTCAGTAAATGACGACCTTCGTAAATGTTGTGGGCAACCAGCACATTGAGGTTTTCCACGAGGTTGGGCAGTTGTTCGTCGGTAGGTTCACCGTAGGCAGCGTATTGCTCGTCTGCCCAGTAAACCCATCCCAGATGCTCCTGAACCTTTGGCGCTGCTGGTGGCAGGTTGAACGCTGAGACGTCGCCCAGCCATTCAAGTTCCGAAAGGGCTCGCCAACTGAGCCAGCGACCGCGATTGCGCCCGAAGTGGACCGGCGCCGGGCTGTACACGTGCTGCCAAGGGCCGAAGAGCTGATGTGAACTTTCAACGGCGGTGTAGGCCAGCGCGGCCCACAGACTTGGCTTGTGATAACTCAACAGGCTTTGACCGCCGGAGCCATCGTTGGCACGCAGGAGCCAGCGGGCGTGTGCCAGTGCCTTGGCTGGATCTGCTGTGGTGAGGGCGATGCCGGCGAAGTTCTCTTCGCAGAGACTTGCCGCTTCTGCAGCGAGGCGACTGCCCCACGGTGCGACCAGCCATAGAGGGCCGTCAGCGGCGATTTCGGCGAAGTCGGTGTTGAGGAACAGGCCTTGAGTGTCGACAGGTTCGCCGACACGGTAGAGGCGGCTCATGGCCTCTGGCTGACGGGCGCGATCAATGATGAAACATAGGCTAAGGTCGGAGCTCTCTTTCGGCAAACCCTCGAAGGCGTAGCGTGGCGCTTCGAGGAGGGCGCTCAGTGCTTTTACATGCATGTGCAATCCTTACGGCTGCAAGCGCCGTTGCTTTGTTTGCCGCACAACGGCGTGATACCGGACTCGTTGAGGCGTTTGGGCAGCGGGATGAGCACTTTGCCCGCCTTATCCGCATCCGCCACCTTCATCGGCCCCGGCAGCAACGGCGCGGCCGGCGTACCTACACCCGGTGCACCGCCGGTATTGACCTTCACCTCGGCGCCGCTGATGGTCACGCCACCGGCGTCGACCTTGACGAAGCTGCCGCCCGCTTTGGCGGTCAGTTCCATTGCGCCTTCGACGACGACTTTCTGGCCGGCGTAGTAATGGATTTCGCTGCCGGCTTCGACGAATTGCGCTGTGCCTACATTGAGGTGCTGGGTGACTGCGACGGTCAGGTGATCATCTGCGCGCATTTCACTGACGCGATTCAAATGGGTGATGCGGTGCTCTTCGACTTTGAATTCGCTGTAGGTGTTGGCCTCAACCGTGTCATGCCGCTCATTGCCCACACGGATCTTCTGGTCGTGCTCGATGTTCTCGTCCCAATCCCGCTGCGCATGGATATAGATCTGCTCCACACCCTTTTTGTCTTCAATACGAAACTCGTTGTAGCCCTTGCCACCCGGTGAGCTGAGGGTTTTGAAGGTGCTGCGGGTTTTGTTCGCCGGCAGGTCGTAGGGGACGACGTTTTCCTTGTGGTACAGGCAGCCGGTGACGAGTGGCTGGTCGGGGTCGCCTTCGAGGAAGGTGACGAGGACTTCCATGCCGATGCGCGGGATGGCGATGCCGCCGTAGGCGGCGCCGGCCCAGCCGCTGGCGACGCGCAGCCAGCAGGTGGTTTTGTCGTCGGACTGGCCGTCGCGGTCCCAGTGGAACTGGACTTTGATGCGGCCGTACTGGTCGCAGTGGATTTCTTCGCCGGCCGGGCCGGTGACGACCGCGGTCTGGCTGCCGAGGACTTTTGGTTTCGGGTGTTCGAGGGCAGGGCGGTAGTGCGCGTCCCACGGAGTGGCGAGGAAGCTGTTGCGGTAGCCCTGGTGGAAATCGCTTTTGTTGTCGGTGACGTCGCTGGTGACGTTTTCACCGAGCACTTGCGGTTGTTTGCCTTCGTGGATGACTTCCAGCAGCAGCCACAAGTCGTTCCATTCAGCGCGCGGGTGTTCGGCCAGGGTCAGGAAGTGGCCGCTGGTCAGGGTCGGTTCGTCACCTTTGCCTTCGGCGAGTTTGTAGTCGCTGCGATGACGTTCCAGGGCGCGGGTCGAAAGGAATTTGCCGCGCTCGCGGGTGGTGAAGCGGCCGGGGTAATCGTAGTCTTCGAGGTCCGGGGCGAACTCGGATTTGACCGCGCCTTCGGGCAGGATCTTCGGTTTTTCGAAGTCGTAGTCGCGGCGGCTGACGCGCGTGGTGCGGGTTTCCAGGCGCAGGCTGAAGCGCTTGATCACCGGTTTGTCGGCGCTCATGCCGGAGTCTTGCTGGTAGCTCACGGCCTTGAGTTTGCGGAACACTGTCTGATCGTCGCCGAACACCAGTTTGTGCCCACTGCTGCTGTGCTGGAAGTGGAAGTGGATGCCTTCCTCTTCGCACAGGCGCTGGATGAAGTGCAGGTCGGACTCGTCGTACTGCACGCAGTAATCGCGTTGCGGGTACTCGGCGTTGAGCTGGAAGCTGTAGGCGTCGGCGAGGATGCCGCGATCTTCCAGCACCTGGGCGATGATCTTCGGCACCGTGAGGTTCTGGAAAATTTGCTGGTCATGGTTGTGCCGCAAATAGGCCAGTTGCGGCACCAGGCTGATGCTGTAACGAGTCAGGGTCTTGCCGGAATCGCCTTGCTCGATGCGGTACACCAGGCCGTGGATCTTGCCTTCGCCGGTGGCGCCGAAGGTCAGGACGCCGGGCTTGTGCAGCAGCTCTTCGAGTTTGAGGTCGGGGCGGGCGCTGACCAGTTCGAGGTCGAAACGGAAAGGCTCGTTGAGGGCTTCGCGACCGGTGAAGCTGAGCACTTGCAGGTCGGCGGAGGCGCCTTCGAGCGTAAGGGTAATGTGGGTAGCGTTGGCGTCCAGCATGCCTTGAATTCCGTCCATTGAATAAGCAGGTGACGGATGATGGAGGATTAAACCGCCCCGTTCAAGGCGCAAATGCCGTAGGGATGGGGTCTGCGACGTATAGGGAAAACCCTTAGATCGGCTTTTTGGCCCAATGAAACCGGGGGCTTCGCAGTCGTGAGCAATTGGTCAGCAGGCGGTTTTAGCCAATCGCAGGCCAAAGAATAGCCAGTCAGTTTCAGACTAAAGTCGCCTTCAGCGCGTAAAAGCCATCTGCCATCATTGCGGCTCACCCCTGCGTGTCCACTTCTTCCCGGCTGTTTTTGACCCGGGACGGGAGCTATTTTTCTGGCTAACTGCGCCCCGGCGCAAACGCTGTACTGTTGGAGTTTTTCATGCGTCCCCCATTTCCCCTCATCACCCCGCGCCACTCGTTTGGCTTCGGCGCCGTTGTGCTGTGCGCCGGTTTTGCCGCGCAGGCTCAGGCCAGCGGTTTTCTCGAAGACACCACGGCGAAAATCGAATCGCGCACGGTGTATTTCAACCGCGATTTCCGTGATGGGCACACCTCCAACGAGCAGGGCGCTTCCAAGCGTGAAGAGTCGGCTCAGGGCTTTATTCTCAATCTGCAATCGGGTTACACCGAGGGCACGGTGGGCTTCGGTATCGATGCGCTGGGCATGCTCGGCTTCCAGCTCGATTCCAGCCCTGATCGCAGCAACAGCGGCTTGCTGCCGTCCAGCGGCGACAACCCGCGCGGCTCCAAGGGCCAGTACGCAAAAATGGGCCTGACCGCCAAGGTCAAGGTCTCGGACACGGTGTTGAAATATGGCGCGCTGCTGCCGGACCTGCCGCTGCTCAAGTACAACGACGGTCGCTTGCTGCCGACCATGTTCAACGGTGCGATGCTGACCTCTAAGGAAGTGAAGAACCTGACCTTCATGGCCGCGCGTCTGGACAAGTACACCGCGCGCGATTCCACCGACTCACAAGACATCCGCGTGCACTGCAAGAACAAGCGCTACGCCTGTAACACCACTGCCGATCATTTCGACATGTACGGCATCGACTACAAGATCAACGATCGCCTGACCGCGCAGTATCACTACGCGGAACTGGAAGACATCTACCGTCAGCACTTCATTGGGTTGCTCGGCAATCAGCCGCTGGGCGACGGCGTGCTGAAGGCCGATCTGCGTGTGATCAAGAGTGCCGACAGCGGTGCGGAGCGTGCCGGTTCGATCGACAACCGCGCCTTGAGCGGCATGCTTTCCTATGGCATCAGCGGCCACACCTTCAGCGCCGGCTGGCAGCGCATGAACGGCGACAATTCGATGCCGTACCTCGATGGCAGCAATCCGTATCTGGTCAACTACGTGCAGGTCAACGACTTCGCCGCGGCGCAGGAACGTTCCTGGCAGCTGCGTTATGACTATGACTTCAAGGCCATCGGCATCAACGGTTTGAGCTTCCTGACCCGCTATGTCAACGGTGATCACATCAAGGTGCCGGGCAGCGATCAGGAAGGCAAAGAGTGGGAACGCGACAGCGAGCTGAAGTACGTGATCCAGACGGGCACGTTCAAGGATGTGAGCCTGCGTCTGCGCAATGCGACGTACCGCACCAACTATGAAAAGTTTGCGCGGGATGTGGATGAGACCCGGCTGATTGTGAGTTACAACTTTTCGGTGTTGTAACGGTTAGAGCTGCAGTGGCTGGTTGACCGCTTTCGCGAGCAAGCCCGCTCCCACAGGGGATCAGCGCGGAGCACAAAATCTGTGTTCACGGCTGATCCAATGTGGGAGCGGGCTTGCTCGCGAAGGCGTCTTTGCAGGCACCACTACAACCAATGCCAGAACCGGCTCCAGAAGCCGCGATTCAGATCGTCCTTGCACCCGGCATACTGCCGCGCATACACGTCGGAACGCGTCTGCACCTTGCGTGCAGTCGGCATCAGCCAGGCCTTGCTGGCGTAGGTCTTGTTGCGGAAACCGCCCCAGCCTTCGTGGTAGTTCAGGTATTGGTTGTAGGCGTCGTACTTGTACACGCCGTTGATCGAAGTGGTCTTGTCCATGTACCAGCCGACGAAGTCGATGGCGTCGTCGAAGTCTTCGCGGTCGGCGCCGTGTCGGCCGGTGCTTTTCTGGTAGTCGGACCAGACTTCATCCTTGGCCTGGGCGTAGCCCGACGCGGTGGTGACCCGGCCCCACGGGATCACCCACAGCAGGTATTTGCGCGGCGTCTTGGCGTCGTAGCGATAGCCGGACTCCTGATACATGATCGCGAAGGGCACCTGGATCGGTACGCCCCAGCGCTTTTGCGTGACTTGCGCGGCGTCGTACCAGTCGCTTTTTTCGCGGAAGATTGCGCAGATGTCTTCCGGCGAACGTGGCGGCGAGGTGCCGCAGCCGCTGAGTAATCCTGCCAGTATCAAAAGTCCCGCCGTCCGCCCCGAAATCAAACCGTCATCCCCATGCGCGCAAAAAGGGCGACAGTTTACGCGCTCACCTCAACTGCTGACGATAGGGCAAATCCGGACCGGTTTTGCTGCAGGTCAGGGCGGCCGCCTGTACGGCAAACCTGAGCATCGTGTCGATCTGCTCGCGGCTGAGTGCTTGAACCCCTTCGACCGAGTCCAGCCCCTGTTCAGTCAACCAGGTGATCAGCGCGGCTTGAAAGGTATCGCCGGCGCCGACGGTATCGGCGATTTTCACTGAAACCGCTGGTACCGACCATGAACCGTGAGCGCGACTGAATACCGTTGCGCCTTCGCCGCCACGGGTCAGGAACACCAACTGGCAGCGATGCTGCAGCCAGCCTTCGATGACGCGTTGTGGATCCTGTTCCGGGTACAGCAGGCTCAGGTCTTCGTCGCTGACCTTGATCATGTCGGCCAGTTGCACCAGGGTCGCCACGCGCTCGCGCCACAGGTCGATGTTCGGCTCCGGGTTGAGGCGCACGTTGGGGTCGAGGGTGATCAACCGCTTGCCGCTTTCACGCTGCACCAGCGTCAGCAAGGTGTCGGCGATCGGCTGCACCACCAGCGAGAACGAGCCGATGTGCAGGCCGCGTACTTCGGTGCTCAACTGCGGCAGATGGGCGAGGCTCAACTGGCGATCGGCGCAGCCCTCGCCGCGAAAGCTGTAATGCGGCGAACCGTTGGCGCCGACCGCGACCATCGCCAGCGTGGTTGGCGCGGCGAAGTCGATCAAGTAGTCCGCACGCACGCCTTCATCCTGCAGCACCTGCTGCAAACGCCGGCCGAGATAGTCGGTAGACAGCCCGGCAAACAGCGCCGAATCCACGCCCAAACGGCGCAAGCCGACCGCGACGTTGAACGGCGAGCCACCGGCAATCGCCTTGAAATTCACCTTCGAGGCCAGACCGCTGGCATCGTCTTCGCTGAAGAAATCGAACAGAGCTTCGCCACACACCAAATACATAATTGTTTGCTCTTTATAGGGTTGCGACATGCTGTTGATAGCGTTCATAGGCCTGCTGGAACGCCGCGACATTGGCGGCAACCGGCAGGGTTTCACTGTGCAGATCGAGTTTTACGCAGCGCTGGCACAGATCGGCCAAAGTGTCCTCGTGGCCGTTCGACCATGATTTGCACCACGCCGCCTGAATCGCCGCGCCAAGGGCTGCGGCTTCGCTGTGTTCCGTGCAGATCACCGGGGTGTTCATGATGTCGGCGACGATCTGCCGCCACACCGCACTTTTCGAACCGCCGCCGATCAGGCAAATGCTGCGGCTTTGTAAACCATTGTGGCGCAACAGATCCAGTCCATAACGCAAACCGAAGGTGGTGCCCTCGACCACGGCGCGACACAAGTTGGCCTGGGTCAGGTTGTTCAAGGTCAAGCCGTGCAGGCTGCCGGTGGCCTGGGGCAGGGCGGGGACGCGTTCGCCGTTGAGGAACGGCAGCATGCTCACGCCTTCGGCACCGATCGGCGCCTGGGCCACGAGTTGATTGAATTGCTCCAGGTCGAGGTTGAATAGTTCGCGGATTGCGCCGGTGGCGTTGGTCAGGTTCATGGTGCAGTTCAGCGGCAGCCAGCCACCGCTGGACGAACAGAACGTGGCGACCGAGGCATCCGCGCTGACCTTCGGCGCTGCGGCATAGGCGTACACCGTGCCGGAGGATCCGAGGCTCATGGTGATCGCACCCGGCTGAATGTTGCCGGTGCCGATGGCGCCCATCATGTTGTCGCCACCGCCGCTGGAGACCTGTGCATTCGGGTTGAGGCCGAGCTGTTCGGCAATCGAAGGCAGCAGCGTGCCGACCGCCTGATGCGCGTCGATCAGCTCCGGCAGCGCCGCTTGCAGGCGACCCGTGGCGTCAATGTCACGCAGTAGTTGCAAGTCCCACTGGCGGCTGCGCACATTGAAATAGCCGGTGCCGGAGGCGTCGCCGTATTCGCTGCACGCGCGGCCGGTGAGCCAGTAATTCAGATAATCGTGGGGCAGCAGAATGCGCGCGATACGCGAGAACACCTCCGGGTGTTGTTCTTTGGTCCAGAGCAGTTTCGACACGGTGTAGCCCGGCGCGATGACCACGCCGAGGCGTTCCAGTGAGCCTTTTTCGCCGCCGAGGTGTTTGAGCAAGCGGTCGTTTTCATCAGTGGTTTCGGTGTCGCACCACAGCTTGGCCGGACGCAGCACCTGGCCCTGATCGTCGAGCAGCACCAGGCCGTGTTGCTGACCGGAGACGCCGATGCCGAGAATCGCCTGACCGTCGATATTGGCGGCGAGCAAGGCGCGGCGGGTGGCGAGGGCGAAGGCGTCCAGCCACTGTTGAGTGTCCTGCTCGCGCCGGCCGTTGGCGCCGCTGATCATCGTGTGGGTAGCGGCGCCTTCGCCGAGCACCTGACCGCTGGCGGCATCAAGGATGATCGCCTTGGTGCCCTGGGTGCCGCAGTCGATGCCGAGGAAGAGTTGTCGGGTGGTCACAGTGAGGTCCTCAGGGTGTCAGGTTTGCCAGGGTGAGGCTGCCATTCGCGAGCAAGCCCGCTCCCACATTTTGAAACGCGTTTCCCTGTGGGAGCGGGCTTGCTCGCGAAGGCGTCGGTGGTTTCACCGCTGAACTCAGGCCAAAACCCGCTCCAAAGTCCGCGAAACCCCCACCTCACGCAAGCTGTTGCAGCACCACTCGAACGCCGCGACAAACTCCGCCGAACGCGGAATCGTCGTGCCGAAAATTTCCTCGACCGCCAGCAACCGCTGGGTAATCAGCGCATCATCGGCCACCAGCCCCTGACAAAATTCCGCCCGCGGATCAGGAATCGCATAGGTATCGCCGTTCTCGTCGACGCCCTTCAGATACAGCGCCCAGGCCGCCACCACCAGCGCCGCACGCCTGGTTTCCTGACCATCGGCAATCAAGCGGTTGATCGTCGGAATGGTGAACTTGGGAAACTTCGACGAGCCGTCTGAACACACCCGTTCCAGCTGATCGGCAATCGCCTGATTAGAGAAGCGCGCGACCAGCGTATTTTTGTAGTCGGTCAGATCGATGCCCGGTACCGGCGCCAGTTGTGGGGTGACGTCGAGGTCCATGTACGCACGCATGTAGCGCACGAACAGCGGGTCGTTCATGGTTTCGTGAACGAAGCGGTAGCCCTTCAGAAAACCCAGATACGTCAACGCCAAGTGGCTGCCATTGAGCAGTTTGATCTTCATTTCTTCGTAGGGCGAAACGTCATCGGTGAACTGCACGCCGACCTGTTCCCAGGCCGGGCGACCGTTGACGAATTTGTCTTCCAGCACCCATTGCACAAACGGCTCGCAGACCACTGGCCAGGCATCGTCCACCGCGTGTTTGTCGGCCAGTTGCAGGCGATGCGCGGTGCTGGTCATCGGCGTGATGCGATCAACCATGGCGTTGGGAAAACTGACGTTCTGCTCGATCCAGTCGCTCAGCCCCTGGTCACGCAGGGTGGCGAAGGCGAGCAGGGCTTTGCGGGTGACCGCGCCGTTGTGCGGCAGGTTATCGCAGGACATGAGGGTGAACGCCGGCGTGCCCGCGCCACGACGTTTTTCCAGCGCGGCGCAGAGGAAACCGAACACGGTTTTCGGCGTTTGCAGATTCGTCAGATCGTGCTGAATCTGTGGCAGATGCGCCATGAACTCGCCGTTGCTGTCGTCGATGCAGTAGCCGCCCTCGGTGATGGTCAGCGAGACGATGCGGATCTGCGGATCGGCGAGTTTGTCGATCAGCGCCTGCGCGCCGTCTTCGGCGAGGAGCATGTCGCGGATCGCGCCGATCACCCGCACCTCGGTGTCGTCGCTGTCACCGAGTTCGAATAGGGTGAACAGGTAGTCCTGTTCCTTCAGGTCGTCACGGGCGCGGCGGTCTTCAGCGCGCAGGCCGACGCCGCAGATCGCCCAGTCCAGTGCCTGACCGGTGTTCATCAGTGCATCGGTGTAGTACGCCTGATGCGCGCGGTGAAAGCCGCCGACGCCAATGTGTGCGATGCCCTGTCGGGTGTCGCTGAGGCTGTAGGCCGGCAGTTGCACCTCGGGAGCGAGGCGATGCAGGTTTTGTTTATTCAGTTTCATCGGGCAAGTCTCGAAATTCAGGCCGCCGCACGCAGCGGGCGGGTCAGCGCCACGCCATTGGCGTCGAACAGGTGGCAATGGCTGGCGTCCAGGTGCAGGTTCAGTTGTTCGCCGTAGCGGCTCGCGAGGTCACCGCGCACGCGCATGGTCAGGGCTTCGCCGGCGCTGGTGGTGACGTGGCAGAAGGTGTCGCTGCCCAGACGTTCACTGACGTCGGCGGTGACTTGCAGGGTGCAGTCACCCGGTTGCGCCAGTTCCAGATGTTCCGGGCGAATGCCCAGGGTCACGGCGCTGCCGATACTCAGGTTGGCGGCGTTGAACGGCAGGGTGATGCGCGTGCCGGCATCCAGCGAGACTTCGCAGGTCTGGCTGTCGACACGGGCGATTTTGCCCTTGAGGAAACCCATTTTCGGCGTGCCCAGAAAACCGGCGACGAACAGGTTGGCCGGGTTGTGATAGAGGTCCAGCGGCGAGCCGACCTGCTCGATTTTGCCGCCATTGAGCACCACGACCTTGTCGGCCATGGTCATCGCTTCGACCTGATCGTGGGTCACGTAGATCATTGTCGCTTGCAGGTCTTTGTGCAGACGCAGCAGCTCCAGACGCATCTGCACGCGCAGCGCAGCGTCGAGGTTGGACAGCGGTTCGTCGAACAGGAAGATCTTCGGATTGCGCACGATGGCCCGGCCGATGGCGACCCGTTGCCGCTGGCCGCCAGACAGTTGTTTTGGCTTGCGCTCCAGCATCGGCCCAAGTTCGAGAATGCGCGCCGCTTCACCGACCTTTTTCTCGACTTCGGCTTTCGGAACGCCGGCCAGGTCGAGGGCGAACGACATGTTTTTCTTCACGGTCATGTGCGGGTACAGCGCGTAGGTCTGGAACACCATCGCCAGATCGCGTTTGGCCGGACTGACTTCGGTGATGTCGCGGCCATCGAGTTCGATGGTGCCGCCGCTGACTTCTTCCAGCCCGGCGATCAGCCGCAGCAGGGTCGATTTGCCGCAGCCGGACGGGCCGACGAAGACCACGAATTCCTTGTCGTTCACCTCAAGGTCGATGCCCTTGATGATGGAGAAACCTTCGAAGCCTTTTTGCAGATTCTTGATTTTCAGGTTGGCCATGGTGATGGGCCTCCGCTTAAGTTAATTCAATTGCGCCGGGCAAGCTTTTGGTGGGAGCGGGCTTGCTCGCGAAGGGGCCGTGTCAGGCACCATCATTGTTGGATGACACTCCGCTTTCGCGAGCAAGCCCGCTCCCACAGGGGAGAGTGTCGAATGAGCGAGATTCATTTCACGGCGCCGAACGACAAGCCGCGTACCAGTTGTTTCTGGCTGATCCAGCCGAAGATCAGGATCGGCGCACAGGCCAGGGTCGAGACCGCCGACAACTTGGCCCAGAACAAGCCTTCAGGGCTTGAATACGAGGCGATCAGCGCGGTCAAAGGCGCGGCTTTCGACGAGGTCAGGTTCAGCGACCAGAAGGCCTCGTTCCAGCACAGGATCAGCGACAGCAGCACGGTCGAAGCGAGCCCACCCTTGGCAATCGGCAGCAGCACGCGGACCATTTCCTGCCACAGGGTGGCGCCGTCCAGACGCGCGGCTTCGAGGATGTCCTTGGGGATGTCCTTGAAGTAGGTGTAAATCATCCAGACCACGATCGGCAGGTTGATCAGGGTGTAGATCACGATCAGTGCGATGCGTGTATCGAGCAGGCCAAAACTCTTGGCCAGCAGGTAGATCGGCATCAGCACGCCTACTGGCGGCAGCATCTTGGTCGAGAGCATCCACAGCAACGTGCCCTTGGTGCGCTGGGTTTCATAGAACGCCATCGAGTAGGCGGCAGGCACCGCGATCAGCAGGCACAGCGCGGTGGCACTGAAGGAAATCACCACCGAGTTCCAGGCGAAACTGAAGTAGTCGCTGCGCTCGTTGATGTGCAGATAGTTCTCTAGCGTTGGCGTGAAGATGAACTGCGGCGGCGTGGCGAAGGCGTCGATTTCGGTCTTGAAACTGGTCATCACCATCCAGAAGATCGGGAAGAAAATCACGATCGCGATGGCCCAGGCCAGGGTGCCGAGCAGCAGGCTTTGCAGCCGGCGGGATTGTTGAAGAGTCATGGCAGGCCTCAGGCTTTGTCAGTCAGGTTTTTGCCGATCATCCGCACCAGAATGATCGCCGCGATGTTGGCGATGACCACGGCAATCAAGCCGCCCGCCGAGGCCATGCCGACGTCGAACTGCACCAGCGCCTGGTTGTAGATCAGGTAGGCAAGGTTGGTCGAGGCGTAGCCGGGGCCGCCGTTGGTGGTGGTGAAAATCTCGGCGAACACCGACAGCAGGAAGATCGTTTCGATCATCACCACCACCGCAATCGGCCGCGCCAGGTGTGGCAGGGTCAGGTGCCAGAAGATCGCCACCGGACCGGCGCCATCCAGGCGTGCAGCTTCTTTCTGTTCCTGGTCGAGGGACTGCATGGCGGTCATCAGGATCAGGATCGCGAACGGCAGCCATTGCCACGAGACAATGATGATGATCGACAGCAGCGGATAGTGCGCCAGCCAGTCCACCGGTTCGGCGCCAAACAGCCGCCAGACGTAGGCGAGGATTCCCGACACCGGATGGAAAATCAGGTTCTTCCAGATCAGCGCACCGACGGTGGGCATGATGAAGAACGGTGAAATCAGCATCACCCGCACGATGCCGCGTCCGAGAAATTCGCTGGCCTCAAGCAACGCGCTGATCAACACCCCGAACACCACGCTGATCAACAGCACGCTGCCCACCAGCAACAGGGTATTGGTGGCGCCGGGCAGGAAACCGGAGTCGGTCAGGAAGTAGGTGAAGTTCTCCAGCCCGACGAATTCGTTCACCCCCGGATCGAGCAGGTTGTAGCGAATCATCGAGAAGTAAATGGTCATGCCCAGCGGCACGATCATCCACAGCAGCAACAGGGCCACCGACGGGCTGACCAGAAACCAGCCAGGATTGCGTACGCGGACTTTGCGCTGGGGTTGCGACAGGTCGAGGTGGGCTTTGGCAGTTGAAGTATTCATGGTGATCACAACCGAGTCATACAGACCTATGGAGATCCCTTGTGGGAGCGGGCTTGCTCGCGAAGGCGCCGTGTCAGTCAATACACATGACACTGACCCACCGCTTTCGCGAGCAAGCCCGCTCCCACAGGAGGCAGGAGCAAGTCGTTCAGCGGTTACTTGGGATAACCGGCGCGCTTCATCTCGCGTTCGGTAGTTTGCTGCGCGGCGGCCAGGGCCTGGTCCACCGTGGTCTGGCCGATCAGCGCCGCCGAGAACAGCTTGCCGACCTGGGTGCCCACACCCTGGAACTCAGGAATAGTGACCAGTTGAATGCCGATATAGGGCACCGGTTTCAACGTCGGTTTGCTCGGATCCGCCGCTTTCAGCGACTCCAGCGTGACCTTGGCGAACGGTGCGGCGCTCATGTAAGCGTCGCTGTAAGTCGAAGCGCGGGTGCCCGGTGGCACGTTGGCGATGCCATCGGTCTTGGCCACCAGTTCACCGTACTCCTTGGAGGTGGCCCAGGCACTGAACGCCTTGGCGGCATCCTTGGCTTTGGAGCTGGTCGGAATTGCCAGCGCCCACGAATACAGCCATGCCGAGCCCTTATCGGTAACCTGATGCGGCGCGAAAGTGAAGCCGACGTGATCGGCGACCTTGCTCTGGGTCTTGTCGGTGACGAACGAGCCAGCGACGGAAGCGTCCACCCAGATTGCGCACTTGCCGCTGTTGAACAGCGCCAGGTTCTCGTTGAACCCGTTACTGGAGGCGCCCGGCGGGCCGGATTTCTTCATGGTGTCGACGTAGAAGTTCAGCGCGTTTTTCCACTCCGGGCCGGTGAATTCCGGTTGCCATTTTTCATCGAACCAGCGCGCGCCATAAGCATTGGCGACAGTGGTGATCAGCGCCATGTTCTCGCCCCAGCCGGCCTTGCCGCGCAGGCAGATGCCGTACTGCTCTTTATCCTTGTTGGTGAGTTTTTCGGCGAAGCCGGCGATCTGTTCCCAGGTCGGGCGCTCAGGCATGGTCAGCCCGGCATCCTTGAACAGGTCGGTGCGGTAATAGGTGATCGAGCTTTCGGCGTAGAACGGCAGGGCGTACAGCGAACCCTTGACCGACAGGCCTTCACGCACCGACGGGAACACGTCGTCGAGGGCATAAGTGGCCGGCAGATCCTTCATCGGTTCGAGCCAGCCCTTGGCGCCCCAGAGTGCCGCTTCGTACATGCCAATGGTCAACACATCGAACTGACCGCCCTGGGTCGCGATGTCGGTGGTCAGGCGCTGACGCAGAACGTTTTCTTCCAGTACCACCCAATTGAGCTTGATCTCCGGATGCTCGCTCTCGAAGGTTTTCGAGAGTTTTTGCATGCGGATCATGTCGCTGTTGTTTACGGTGGCGATGGTCAGGGTCTGGGCGCCAAGGCTGACGCTGCTGAGGGTCATGCAGGTGAGGGTAAGCAGAGCTTTTGCAGTGAGTTGCATCGTGCACTCCTTTTCTGCGTCCGTTGGGAGGCAGAAGGACAGTTATTGTTTTTGTGTCTTCCTGTGCAGGAAGAATGTGCACTGATTACAGCCCTCAATCGACGGGCTGACAAATCATCCGTCGCACTCGAATCAATACTTTTTTGCACTGGGGTTTATTGCAGTAAATGCAGGGAAGGGGTTTTCAGCGGGGAGGGGCTATTGAATCAGTACAGGTTTCATCGCGTCGGATGCTTTTTTTGGGAGCGGGCTTGCTCGCGAAAGCGCTGTGTCAGTTTGCCGATCAGTTGACTGATACAGCGCTTTCGCGAGCAGGCTTACTCCTACAGGGGGCGGTGGTATCAGCCGAGGTTTTGTTCAGTCAGGCGCTGCACGGCGAGGCGTCGATAGTGTGACGGCGTCATGCCCTTGAGTTGCTGGAAGCGTCGATTGAAATTGGAAATGTTGTTGAACCCCGACTCGAAGCACACGTCGGTCACCGGTTTGTCGCCATCGGCCAACAATTCGCAGGATTTGCTGATGCGCAGGCGATTGACGAATTCGATGAAGTTGCGCCCGGTGGCCTGTTTGAACACACGACTGAAATAGGTCGGTTTCATCCCCAGATGCTCGGCGACTTCTTCCAGGGTCAGCTCGCGGGCGTAGTGGCTGAAGATGTAATCCACCGCGCGGTTGGTGCGGTCGATATTGTGCTCGTCGGCCAGTTGTGTGTTGGTGGCACCGGACAGCAATTGATAGTCGTCAGTGGCTGCCAGCAGCTCCATCAGGATGAAAAAGTACCCGAGACGGGTAATGCCGCGTGTATCGGCGATCTGCTGCATCAGGGTCATGGCCTGGCGGATCGTGTCCTTGTCTCGAAACTCGATACCGTACTGCGCGCGTTCCATCAGGGGGGTCAGGGTTTTGAGTTCGGCAAACACCAGATGCCCGCCTTCGAACAACTCGTCGGTGAAGTTCACCAGCATGTCGCGCTTTTCCACCACCTCGTCTTCGGCCACCTGGCTGATCCAGTTGTGCGGCAGATTGGGCCCGGTGAGGAACAGTGTTTGCGGGTAGAAGTTGCCGATGTAGTCGCCAATGAACACTTTGCCGGAGCTGGCGACGATCAGGTGCAGTTCGTATTCCTTGTGGAAATGCCAGCGCACCAGCGGACAGGGAAAACCGTGCTGGCGGTAAATGATGGACAGGCCGTTATGGTCGTCCATCAACTCGTAGGAGGGATCAGTGATTCGGGTGGCCCGGGTCATGTCCGATGCATTCTGTTGTCATGTTGACGTCCATCATGCACGCACGCTCCGGCCAGTGCCAGCGTCTCAGCCCCGGGCCTTCCTGAGACCTTTGGCGTGGTTGATCTGCTGGCAATACTCGATCAGTGGCGTGCCACCGATGAAGTCGGCATTGATGATGCTGCACTTGGGCGCCCATCCCGAGTCCGGGCCAAACCATTGATCGAGCTCGTTGGTAATTCGTTTGACGCCGGCCAGTTCGCCGTAACTGGTGGCGGACAATGACCACAAGGTGCCGGATCGCGGCGGGTTGGCCAGGGTTTTCGTGATGTGTTGCTTGAGTTGCTCGGGAGACGTGATGTCACTGCCGCTCCATTCATGACGAATATTCGGCCAGTACAGCGGCGAATTGAAGTCGGGATGCCATTCACTGGCCAACACCACTCGTTGCCGTGAATCGGCTTGTTTGAGTTGCCCGAGCGTCAAGTGGCTGTTGCTCCGGGGGATCAGTCGCGGCGCCAGATGATTCATGATGACTTGATGGAAACCCTGATAATCAAAAGGCTTGTTGTCGACCCCCTTGAGTTCATGAATGTCGAGGACGACGAATTCGCCCGGGTGCTCATCGAGGAACACTTCCAGGCTCTTGATCAGTTCACTCAGGGAGCGCCCGCGGAACAGTTTCAGGCCGTGAAAGGTATGAAACTTCTTGATGCCCAGCCAGTGTTCGTCCGAATGCAGGCGCAAGTCGAAGGCGCGCACACCTTCACTCAGTTGCTGAATGAACGGGCCATCCTGGCAGACGAACCAGTTTTTTGCGGGTTGGAGATAGGCCGGATACGAGAAGTCGTAATCCAGCCCGGCGTTATGTGCGCCAGGCCAGAGAACTTCGCCGAGGGTCAAGGCGTCGATGGCGGACGCAGTCGTCATCCAGTTTTTATACGGGTAATTATTCATGGTGCATTCCGTTGCAGACAAAGTTGAGAGTTTACGACCCGAAAGATAGTTGCTTCAGTTCGAAAAACATTCTTTGGCTTGCTCGGAGAAAGTACAAGTCAACACTCTTTTCAAAGTGTTGAGGTACTTTGTTCAATGCTGAAAAATTAACTGTTGTGGTTTTTTGCTTCGATCCATTGCGCCATGTATTGGGTGCTTTTGTGCAAGTGGTGACGCAACATGCTGCCGGTGAAGTTAGCGCGGCGCAGGGCCGGCAAGTTGTCGCGGCATTCTTGCAGACGTTCAATCAATGCCGGACCGTGGATGGCGTGCCGATAGCGCTCGTGCAACAACGTGACGCCGGCCTGTTGCGCGTCGGTCCAGCGCAACTTGTCTTCATGCAGTCTGACCGCCGCATCGGCCAGCGCCTGGGCCGACAGCGCCACCTCACCGGGCCACGGCAACGCACCGCTCATGCCCTCAGCACCGATGGGGGTGGTGACGTTCGGCGTGCCACAGAGCATGGCATCGACGATTTTGCCCTTGATCCCTGCACCGAAGCGCAAGGGGGCCAGGCAAACCCGGGCTTGCGACATCACTTGCAGCGCATCTTCGGCCCAGTTCATCACATGAAAACCCTGCGCCGCATTGTGCAGTGCAGTGGCCTTGGGCGGGGTGTAGGCACCGTAGATATGCAACTGCGCACCGGGCAATTGCTGGCGGATCAGCGGCCAGACTGCGTTCTTCATCCACAGCACGGCGTCCCAGTTCGGCGCGTGACGGAAATTGCCGATACTCAGAAAGTGCGCACGATCCTCGAAGGGCACGAACGCGCCGCTCGGTGGTTCGAGCATCAACGGGCACCAGTGCAACAGGTCCCGGGGCACCTGGAACTGTTCGATCAGTAACTGGATTTCCACTTCGGAAATCATCAGGTTGAGGTCACAACGATACAGCGCGGCGATTTCCCGTTTGGCCAGGTCGGTGTCGGCCATCAACTCGAACTCTTCACCCAGCGCCGGGGCAAACAGTGCGCTGAAATCCTGATTATCCGGATCGTCCTTCAAGCGCTCCTTGAGCCGCTGGTGACGGGCATGTCGCAGACTTTGCAGGTCGGAAGTCTCCAGCACTCGCAGGGCGTTCGGGCAATGTTTCTCGACGCGCCAGCCGAACTGCTCTTCCATCATGAACTGGTCGAACAGGACGATATCCGGGGCCAGTTCACTGACGAAAGCGTCAAAACTGCTGTTATTGAGTTCGATCGGTACTTCCCGAATCCCCAGCCCAGTCAGGTCAGCCTTGTGTTCGCCGGGCCCCGCCGGGCTGCTGAAGGTGATGTCCCAGCCTTGTTGCAGGAAGGTCTCGAGGATCTGCATCACATGCCCGCTGGCCGCCGAAGAGCGGGGTTCGGGCCAGACGTAGCCGATGACCAGAACTTTGGTGGCAGGCGATGCAGTCATTGACAGGTGTTCCTTACAGACAGGCGGACAAAAACGGGTCGCAATTAGACCACATCTGATGCCGGGTTTTACAGACGGGAGTTTTCCGACTTGAGGCGTTGGCGGAGTTACCTGACCGCAAGAGCCTGTTTCTGAAAGTTTGAATGTTGTCGGGATGTTGGCAAAAGTTGCTAACGAAACTTCATTTAATATTTCTCTCTTATATCGGTATGTTGCCTGCGGCTCGATACATTCAAGTCAGCATAGGTTGCTGGCCTCATATGGAAAGTTAACGGATGAAAATGGATGCAGATGTTTTTGATCTTGGTCAAGCCGCAAGCGAGAACTGCGGGTTATTGGCGCTGCTTGATCCCTGGGGGACTCAGAGCAACTTGAACGAACCTCGCGTAGAGGCGCTGACGCAGGTACCTGACGGAGAAGATCCGGCCGACTTCATTGATTCGGTGAATATCAAGGAACTCGGCGACAAGATTGCCAGTCATTGTGCCGCCCTGACCGATCCTGCCAGTTTTCACCCGGCTTATTTCATCCGCACCCGCATCGAAGACACGGCGCATGCGTGGGTCACTGCACCCAAGGAACTGGCACAGATCACCTATGACGCGACGATTGCAGTCAAGTATCTGGAACATGACCCGGTCAATCGCAGCGATTCGCTGAAACCCGAAAAAGCACCGGCCAAATGGCGCCAGAAAAACTTCACCCTGGCCGAGATTTGCACCGATCATCATTTGGTGGTGCTGAAGGAACATGGTTACAAGGAGATCCTCTGGCCTGAGTTTTATCCCAAGGCGTTGATCGAGGCCTTTTCTGAGGCCAACTACCAGGACGATTTCAAACAGTACGTGAAGGACCATCTCTTGCCCGCCGGCGCCCGTGCGTTTGGCTACTATTTAAAGAGAACGGAACTGATCAAACTGGTGGTCGAATTCATCAAGGACGAGAAGCGCGCGCTCGACGACCGTCATATCGCTTTCGCGTTTCTCAGAGGGACTCTGCCAGCGCGCACGTTGCTGCTGCACAGTGACCCGAACCTGCTGGTGGATAACGCGGTGTTTATTGGTCCCGACAACCTGTCCAACGGCATTCTGTTCTTTCTGGGTGAAGACCGGCAGGCCATTGTCTTTCCGTCCGGACATGACGCGCGCGGGAAGTTTCTCGAAAACAATGCGCAACTGCAGACGTTGTTGCTCAAGCGCGTTCCGCTTCGGGCACAGCAGCAGGCCCATGTCAGGGACTTCAAATATCGCGGCATGGAAATGCCGCTGTTCGCGACTCGGCCGCACTATCGGGAGCTGGTGTTCCGCACGAGCAACGACATCGGGCGCAGCTTGTATGAGCTGCAGGTCGAGCGCGCACTGGCGGATATCGACACCCTGGTGTCGACCTCGGAGGAGCGCATAACCGACCTGGCGCTCGAGGCCGCAGGGCATGTCCTGCAATGTCTGGCGCTGGCGGCTTCGATGCCCTGGGGCGGCAGCGGTGTGCTGGCCTCGACCTCGGTGAAGGTTCTGGTATCGATGCTGGTGGGCCTCGGTGCGGCGGCGACCGATCTGATCCGTGCGGAAATTGCCGACGACCCGGCTGAAACCGACCGCTTGCGCATCACTGCCGCGATAGGCGTACTGGCCGAGCTCGCGGGCCCGATCGGTGAGCGGCTGATCGGCAAAGCGTTGTCGGCCGCCGCGAAAAAACGCTTGAGCCAGCGCATTCTCAATACCCTGACCCAAGCGAACAGACCCTCACTGTTACGTCGACCGGGCGCAAGTCTGTCGCATCATTTGGCGAGTACGACTGGCAAGGAGATACCGGATCGGGCCAAAGGCGCGGTGGTCGCCGGTCAACTGCAAGAGCTGGCGGGCGGGCCGAGTGTCGCGCAAATGATCGCCGATCAAACCCAGCTCGTGCACCACGCGGGGCCGCAGAAGGGCTTTGTGTATCAAGGCTTCACCTTTCGCGGCGACACCCGTGATCCGTCGATTGTCTTCAAGGAGGGGTTCCGCCAGCGCACGCCCATCACTGACCTCAATCAGGTCAATGGTTTCAAGGGCGGCTACGGCGGCGCGCACGATGCGTTGGCACCGGACGGCGCAGGCATTTCAACGTCGGCATTTTACAAGAAGGATGGTGCTGGAGCCTTTGTCTACGGCGGCGACAAGGGCGGCCACACGTATTTCATCGATGCCCGGCAACTGGAGGGGTTTCATTTGTACGCCAACACCGAGCTGGCATTTCGGCCGAACACCGGGCTCAAGATGCTGCCTCCGCTGGAAATCAACTATGCCGTCGATATCTCGCCAAGGTTGATCCTCGGGGCATACGACAGTGCGGGTAAATTCATCCCCAATCCGCAGGCGCTGCGACTGGCGATCCAGGCGAGTCAGGACGGCGTCGGTCACGGATTCGGCCGGGATGTTGCAAAAAAGGCCGGTAGCGGTGCGGATCCATTGATTCCAACGGATGGCGAGACCTACGGCAACGAGCCAAGGCTCGAAGCCGAATATGGAGGGGCTAAATTCAGCATAGGGTGACTTTAGCCCGCTTCACGGTTACTTCAGAGAGAGAATGCCCTTGACCTTGTCACGCAACTGATCGATCGAGAACGGTTTGCCGATGACGTGCATGCCAGCGGGGACGTCGATGTTTTCGGCGTAACCGCTGGCGAACAGGACCGGCAGGGCGGGGCGCAGTTCACGGGCTTTGCCGGCCAGTTCACTACCTGTCATGCCCGGCAGGCCGTAGTCGGTCATCATCAAGTCGATAACCGTGCTCTGATCCCCGAGAATCTTCAGCGCAGACTCGCCGTCGTCCGCCTCCAGCACCTTGAACGCCAGCTCCTCCAGCACGTCGACGATGAGCATGCGCACGATGTTGTCGTCTTCTACTACAAGGATGGTAGGTGCTGGGGTGGACATAGTGGTGCTCTCAAGAAAGGAAATCGGGACGGCGACCGGTCGAAAATGCCGGGCTCTTGCATGAGTAAGTGGCGCATGGCCACAAGTTCCCGATTCGATGGAAAAAAGATTAGCTGCAATCCGCGGCGCAAGGATAACGGTTGGTTGCTCGGGAAGCGCAGAAAAATGTAGGAAATTGCTGCCAAAGCAGTCAGAAACATGGATCCATGCGGCCGTTTTCGGGCAAACTCACGGGTTTCGACAGTTCGACAAGGCCGCCCCATGTCCACTCCGTCTTCGATTGATGAAACACGGTTTCGCAAACTCCTGACGCGCAACATCGGCTTGCCGCTGGGCGTTGGCGCGCTCAGCGCCGTGTTCTTTGTGTCTCTGATTACTTATCTGCTGTCGGTGATCCAATGGGTGGAACACACCGACCGGGTGATCAATAACGCCAACGAAGCGGTGAAACTCACCGTTGATCTGGAAACCGGCATGCGCGGTTTCCTGCTCAGCGGCGACGAACACTTCCTCGACCCGTATGAAACCGCCAAGCCGCGGATCAACGTCGCGCTCAATACCCTGCTGGAACTGACCGCCGACAACCCGGTGCAGACCGATCGTCTGCGGCGTCTGCAGGCATTGCAGACCGAGTGGGCCAACTACGCGCAATCGATGATCGATCTGCAGCGCTCCAGCGGTGATTACCGGGGCGCGGTCAAGGCCGGGCGTGGCAAGCGCCTGACCGACGAGATCCGCAAGCAATTCGAAGATGTGATCGATATGGAGCAGCAGTTGCGCACCACGCGCAACGAAGACGTGCGCCGCACCACGATTTGGAGCATCACCCTGTACCTGCTGTTTATCGCCGGGATCAGCGGCTTGCTGGCCTATGTCGGTCGCCGCGATCTGATTCGCCTGTCTGACAGCTACAGCGCCAACCTCGCCGCGCAACAGGCCAGCGCCGAGCGTCTGGAGCGCCAGGCGTGGATGCGCAGCGGCCAGACCGAACTGGCAGAGCAGGTGCTGGGGCAACTCACGCTGAACCTGCTGGGGCGCAACATTTTGCAGTTCTGCGCGCAATATCTGGGCACCGCCGTGGCGGCGTTGTACGTGCGCGAAGAACACGGCGGCCTCAAGCGTGTGGCGTCCTACGGCTTCTCCCGCGAGCAGGAAGAACTGGATCAGCAGATCTATAGCGGCGAAGGCATTGTTGGTCAGGTTGCCCAGCAGGGGCAACTGATTCGTCTGGACTCGGTGCCGGCCGACTACTTCAAAGTCAGCTCGGGCCTGGGTCAGGGGCTGCCACGCAGCGTGCTGGTGGTGCCGACGACTAATGATGACCAGGTCAACGGCGTGATCGAGTTGGGCTTTTTACGGCCACTCACCGAGCGCGATATCGAATTGCTGGAACTGATTGCCGGCAACATCGGCACTTCGATCGAAGCGGCGCGTTATCGTCAGCGCCTGCAAGAAGTGCTGGCCGAAACCCAGCAGCTCAACGAAGAGTTGCAGGTGCAACAGGAAGAGCTGAAAACTGCCAACGAAGAACTCGAAGAGCAGTCGCGGATTCTCAAGGAGTCGCAGGCGCATCTGGAAACCCAGCAGGTCGAGCTGGAGCAGACCAACGAGCAATTGGCCGAGCAGGCAAAGACCCTGGCCGAGCAACGCGATGCGATGGATCAGAAGAACACCGAACTCAATCATGCCCAGGTGCAGCTCGAAGAGCGCGCCGAAGAGCTGCAGCGCTCGAGCAAGTACAAGTCCGAATTCCTCGCCAACATGTCCCACGAACTGCGCACGCCGCTGAACAGTTCGCTGATCCTCGCCAAGTTGCTGGCGGAGAACCCGCAGGACAATCTGACGGCCGAACAGGTCAAGTTCGCTGAGTCGATCTATTCGGCGGGCAACGATCTGCTGAACCTGATCAACGACATTCTCGACATTTCCAAGGTCGAGGCCGGCAAGCTGGAAGTGATCCCGGAAAACACCAGCGTCGCGCGTCTGGCCGATGGCCTGCGCAGCGTGTTCGAACCGCTGGCAGCGGAGAAGCAACTGTCTTTCAGCGTCGAGTTGCAGGCGGATGCGCCGATCATGCTGTACACCGACCGCCAGCGTCTGGAACAGGTGATCAAAAACCTGCTGTCCAATGCCGTGAAGTTCACCGAACACGGCGCGGTCAGTCTGACCATCGCCAGTCAGCCGGACGAGCGCATTGCGTTCATCGTGCGCGATTCCGGGATCGGTATTGCCGCGGATCAGCAGGAAAGCATCTTCGAAGCATTCCGTCAGGCCGACGGCACGACCAACCGCAAGTACGGCGGCACCGGTCTGGGCCTGTCGATCTCGCGGGATCTGGCGGCATTGCTCGGCGGTTCGATCAGCGTCAGCAGCGCGCCGGGGCAGGGCAGTGTGTTCACTCTGGTGTTGCCGCAGCAATACAGCGAGCCGGGTGACAGCCCCGCGGCCCCGTTGACCTTCACTGCGCCGGCGTCGATTCCGGTGCCGGTTGCACTGCCACCGGCAAGCGTATCGCCTATGGCGCCGGTGCATATCCCGCGTTTTGCCGATGACCGTGGCAAGGCGCCGTTCGCTACGCGCTGCATTCTGGTGGTGGAAGACGAGCCGAATTTTGCCCACATCCTTTACGACCTCGCCCACGAACTGGGCTATCAGTGCCTGGTGGCTCACGGAGCGGATGAAGGTTATGACCTGGCCCGCGAGTTCGTGCCGGACGCGATCCTGCTCGATATGCGCCTGCCGGACCACTCCGGTCTGACCGTGCTGCAGCGTCTGAAAGAACACGCCGAAACCCGGCACATCCCGGTGCACGTGATCTCGGTTGAAGACCGCGTTGAGGCCGCGATGCACATGGGCGCGATCGGTTATGCGGTCAAGCCGACCACCCGCGAAGAGCTCAAGGACGTGTTCGCCCGTCTCGAAGCCAAGCTGACCCAGAAGGTCAAACGCGTGCTGCTGGTCGAAGATGACGATCTGCAGCGCGAAAGCATTGCCCGCCTGATCGGCGACGATGACATCGAGATCACCGCCGTCGGTCTGGCGCAGGATGCGCTGGAGAAACTGCGCACTACGATCTACGACTGCATGGTGATCGACCTGAAATTGCCGGACATGCTCGGCAACGATCTGCTCAAGCGCATGTCTACCGAGGACATCTGCTCGTTCCCGCCGGTGATTGTCTACACCGGACGCAACCTGACCCGCGATGAAGAAGCCGAGCTGCGCAAGTATTCGCGCTCGATCATCATCAAGGGCGCACGTTCGCCGGAACGTCTGCTTGATGAAGTGACACTCTTTCTGCACAAAGTCGAATCGCAGTTGTCCCATGAGCGGCAGAAGATGCTCAAGACTGCGCGCAGCCGCGACAAGGTTTTTGAGGGGCGCAAGGTGCTGCTGGTGGACGATGATGTGCGCAACATCTTCGCCCTGACCAGCGCGCTGGAGCATAAGGGCGCAGTCGTGGTGATCGGCCGAAATGGTCGTGAGGCGATTGATAAGTTGAATGAAGTCGAGGACATCGATCTGGTGCTGATGGACGTGATGATGCCGGAAATGGATGGTTTTGAAGCCACCATTGAAATCCGCAAGGACCCGCGCTGGCGCAAGCTGCCGATCATTGCGGTGACGGCCAAGGCCATGAAGGACGATCAGGAGCGCTGCCTGCAGGCGGGCGCCAATGATTACCTGGCCAAGCCCATTGACCTGGATCGCCTGTTCTCGTTGATTCGCGTGTGGTTACCGAAGATGGAACGCATTTAGTGGAAAGCAGTCACTCTTTGGAGCGCAACAGCGAAATCGAATTGCGGTTGTTGATCGAGGCTATCTACCTCAAATACAGCTACGATTTTCGCGATTACTCCGGCGCTTCGATCAAGCGCCGGGTGCAGCACGCCTTGAACCAGTTCGAATGCGCAACCATTTCGGCCTTGCAGGAGAAAGTGCTGCACGATCCGACCGCGTTCATGCAGTTGCTGCAGTTGTTGACGATCCCGGTCAGCGAGATGTTTCGCGATCCATCGCACTTTCTGGCGATCCGCAAGGAAGTGGTGCCGCTGCTGCGCACCTATCCGTCGCTGAAGATCTGGATCGCCGGGTGCAGCACGGGTGAGGAGGTGTATTCGATGGCGATTCTGCTGCGCGAGGAAGGCCTGCTCGACCGCACGATCATCTACGCCACTGACATCAACCCGCGCTCGCTGGACAAGGCCAAGCAGGGGATTTTCTCCATGGAGAACGTCCGCGCCTACACCGCCAATTACCAGCAGGCCGGCGGTCAGCGTTCCTTTGCCGATTACTACACCGCTGCTTACGGCTACGCGATCTTCGACAAGAGCCTGTGCGAGAACGTGACCTTCGCCGACCACAGTCTCGCGACTGATAGCGTGTTCTCCGAAACGCAGCTGATTTCCTGTCGCAACGTACTGATTTACTTCAACAAGAAACTTCAGGACCGTGCCTTCGGTCTGTTTCACGAATCGCTATGCCACCGTGGCTTTTTGGTACTGGGCAGCAAAGAGACGCTGGACTTTTCCAACTACTCGAATCAGTTCGAACCGCTGGTCAAACAAGAACGGATCTACCGCAAATTATGAACGATGCCGTTGATTTGCCTCGCGTCGAGGCCATCGTGGTTGGTGCTTCGGCCGGTGGTGTCGAAGCACTACTGACCCTGCTCGCGCCGCTGCGCAAGGGCTACGTGTTGCCGATCATTGTCGTGTTGCATCTGCCGGAAGAGCGCCGCAGCCTGTTGGCCGAGGTGTTTGAGCGGCGGCTGATGCTGCCGGTGCAGGAGGCGACGGACAAGCAGGACATCGTCCCCGGCACGGTTTACTTCGCTACACCCGGTTATCACCTGTCGGTCGAGCAGGATCGCAGTCTGTCGCTGAGCCTTGAAGACCGCGTGCACCATTCCCGACCGTCGATTGACTACCTGTTCGAATCCGCCGCCGACGCTTACGGCGAAACACTGGCCGCCGTGTTGCTGACCGGCGCCAATCACGATGGCGCTCGCGGCCTGGCGCAAGTCAAGCAGCGCGGCGGACTGACCATCGTTCAAGACCCAGAAGATGCACAGGTCGCCACCATGCCTAAGGCTGCACTCAAGCTTCAGCAGCCCGACCATGTCCTACCCATTCACGGCATCGGCCGTCTGCTTGTCGAGCTGGAACGAATCGCATGCTGAGTAATATCCAGGCCAAATTGCTGATCGTCGACGATCTGCCGGAAAACCTGCTGGCCCTCGAAGCGCTGATCAAGCGCGAGGACCGCACCGTCTACAAGGCGCTGTCGGCGGATGAAGCACTTTCGCTGCTGCTGCAACACGAGTTCGCCATGGCCATCCTCGACGTACAGATGCCGGGTATGAACGGCTTCGAACTCGCCGAGTTGATGCGCGGCACCGAGAAAACCAAGAACATTCCGATCATTTTCGTCAGCGCCGCCGGCCGCGAATTGAACTACGCGTTCAAGGGCTATGAAAGTGGTGCGGTGGACTTCCTGCATAAGCCGCTGGATATCCACGCGGTGAAGAGCAAGGTCAACGTATTCGTCGACCTGTACCGTCAGAGCAAGGCCATGAAGCAACAGGTCGAAGCCCTTGAGCAGGCGCGCCGCGAGCAGGAAGCGCTGCTGCAGCAACTGCAGAGCACGCAACTGGAGCTGGAGCAGGCGGTGCGGATGCGCGATGACTTCATGTCAATCGTCGCCCACGAAGTGCGCACGCCGCTCAATGGCCTGATACTCGAGACCCAATTGCGCAAGATGCATCTGGCACGGGACAACGCCGCTGCGTTTACCCTCGACAAAATGCACGCGATGGTCGATCGCGACGAGCGCCAGATCAAAAGCCTGATCCGGCTGATCGAAGACATGCTCGACGTTTCGCGCATCCGCACCGGCAAGCTGTCGATCCGGCCGAATCGTTTCGATTTGTCGCAACTGGTGGCCAACCTGCTGCAGAATTTCGCGCAGCAGATGGAGGCCGCCGAGACTGAAGTCAGCTTCACCGCGCCAGAGCCGGTGGTGGGTCATTGGGACGAGTTCCGTATCGAACAGGTGGTGTCCAACCTGCTGACCAATGCCTTGCGCTACGGTGGCCGCAGTCCGATTCAGGTGCGCGTGTACCGTGAGGGCGACGAGGCGAGGATCGAGGTTCAGGACCATGGCATCGGTATCAGTGAAGAGAACCAGAAGCGTATTTTCCAACAGTTCGAACGGGTTTCCGCCAAGACGGTAGTGGCTGGTCTCGGGCTGGGTCTGTTCATTTCCGAGCAGATCGTCGCCGCCCATGGCGGTTCCATCGTCGTCGAGAGTCAAATCAACGAAGGCGCCCTGTTTCGCGTTTGTCTGCCAATCCAGGAAAACGGCATATCCGACGCAACCTCTGAGTGACCGCACGGTCGTATCAGCAGCTATTGACCGAACAAAGGCTTCCCATGAGCGTAGATGCACAAGATGTAGTACTCGTCGTCGAGGACGAACCGGTTATCTTGATGGTGCTGACAGATTATCTGTCGGGGCAGGGGTATCGCGTGTTGCAGGCCGAAAACGGCGAGCAGGCGTTCGAGATTCTCGCGAGCAAGCCGCATCTGGACATGTTGATCACCGACTTCCGCCTGCCGGGCGGGATCTCCGGCGTGCAGATCGCCGAGCCGGCGGTAAAACTGCGCCCGGATCTGAAAGTGATCTTCATCAGCGGCTACCCGCAGGAAATCCGTGAGACCGGCAGCCCGATCACGCGCAAGGCGCCGATCCTGGAAAAACCGTTCGATCTGGATGTGCTGCAGGAAAAGATTCAGGAACTGCTGGCCTGATCTGAATACACCGAAACGCCCCTGTAGGAGCTGCCGCAGGCTGCGATCTCTTGATCCTGAAAACAAGATCAAAAGATCGCAGCCTGCGGCAGCTCCTACAGTCGTTTTTGGGGGTCAGTTCTTGATCATCTCGCGAACCTTGGCGGTCAGCAGATCGAAGGTGAACGGTTTGGTGATCATCTGCATCCCCGAGTCGAGGAAGCCACCGCGCACGGCAGCGTGCTCGGCATAACCGGTGATGAACAACACCTTCAACCCGGGCCGGTACTGCCGGCCGATTTCCGCCAGTTGCCGACCATTCATGCCCGGCAGGCCGACGTCACTGATCAGCAGATCGATGCGCTGCGTCGAGTTGAGGATCGGCACGGCGCCGTCGGCATCGCCGGCTTCGACAAACGCATAACCCAATTCACTGAGCACCGCGCTGACCAGCACGCGCACGGCAGGGTCGTCTTCGACGATCAACACGGTTTCGCCATCCAACGCCTCCGGGGCCTGCTGAACAGCGGACACCGGATGCTCCACCTCTTCGCCGCGAAAGCGTGGCAGGTACAGTTTGACCGTGGTGCCCTGATCGATTTCGCTTTCAATCGTGACGTGACCACGGGACTGTTTGCTGAAGCCGTAAATCATCGACAGACCCAACCCCGTACCCTGACCGATGGGCTTGGTGGTGAAAAACGGATCGAACGCGCGGTTGATCACGCTCTGCGGCATGCCGCTGCCATTGTCGGTGACGCTGAGCATCACGTAATCGCCAGGCTCGAGATTCGGGTAGGCCTCGGTGAATTCCCGTTCAAGCACCTGGTTGCTGGTCTCGACCACCAGTTTGCCGCCTTCGGGCATCGCGTCGCGGGCGTTGAGCACCAGATTGAGCAGGGCGCTTTCCAGTTGATTGGGGTCGGCTTCGGCGATCCACAACTGGTCGTTGAGGCGCATGTCCAGCTGAATGCTTTCGTTGAGGCTGCGTTGCAACAACTCGCCCATCGACAGCACCAGCGTGTTCATCTGCACGGCTTTGGAGTCCAGCGATTGCCGGCGCGAGAACGCCAGCAAGCGGTGAGTCAGACCGGCAGCGCGGTTGGCTGAAGTCACGCCAAGATCAATCAGGCTGTCGAGGTCTTCGGTGCGCCCGCGAGCCAGCCGTCGACGCAGCAGCTCGAGACTGCCGATGATCCCGGTGAGCATGTTGTTGAAGTCATGAGCGATGCCGCCGGTCAACTGACCGACCGCTTCCATTTTCTGTGACTGACGCAAGGCTTCTTCGTTGTGGCGAAGTTGCGCGGTGCGTTCCTCGACCTGTTGCTCAAGGGTTTCCAGGGTCGATTGCAGTCGGCGTTCGCTTTCACTCAGATCAATCAGGCGATCGCGGGCTTCGTACTGTCGTCGTCGCCCGCGTAAAGCGGTGGAGACCAGACTGACCAGGGTCGCCGGATGAAACGGACGCTCGAGAAATGTGACGTTGCCCAGCAGTTTGCTCAGGCGCGAGGAGGGGCCCGGTTCCGGGCCTCCGTGGTGAGTCAGCAAGACGATCGGCAGATCCGACCAGGCCGGTTGCTGTTCGAGAAAATTCAGCAGCGTTTCCAGTTCGGGGCCGCGCAGGGCTTCGGTGGCAATCAGCAGCAGTCCGGCGCCGGGTTCCAGTTGCGCACACAGTGCACCCAGATCTGGCGTGATGACCCCACCAAACCCTGCCTCATTGAGGATCATCAGCGCCACCTGGCTGTCACGACCCATGGGCGCCAGAATCAGCGCCCGTTCCGCCAGCGTTACGGTAACCGTCACAAGGTTTCTTCCCGCAACAGCGGATTGCTCGCGCCGAGGTAAGTCGGCACGCCGCGCAACACACCCTGGAAGGCCTCCAGCGGTTCACCGATGGTCATGCCGTGCGTGGAAATACGATATTCACGGATCGTCGATTCGTGGCTGCCGGTACGTTTCTTGATGATCGAAATCGCCCGGCGGACCTTGCCGATGGCTTCGAAGTAGCGGAGCAGGATCACCGTGTCGGCCAGGTAAGTGATGTCCACTGGCGCCTGCATGTCGCCGACCAGACCGTGCTGGGCCACGGTCATGAAGGTCGCTGCGCCTTTGCGGTTGAGGTACAGCAGCAGCTCGTGCATGTGCAGCACCAGTGCGTTCTCTTCCGGCATCGCCGCTTGGTAACCGTTGATGCTGTCGATCACCACGGTCTTGATGTTGCCTTCGTCAACGCAGCGACGTACCCGATGCGAGAACTCGCCGGGAGAGAGCTCCGCGGCGTCCACCTGATCGATCAGCAGATTGCCGGTGGCTTGCAGGGCCTTGAGGTCGATACCGATATTTTTCATGCGTTCGAACAGCAAACCGAGTTCTTCATCGAAGATGAACAGCGCGGCTTTCTCGCCACGTGCCACGGCAGAGGCGGCGAAGATCATCGAGATCAGCGATTTGCCGGTACCGGCCGGGCCGAGAATCAGTGTGCTGGAACCGGTCTCGATGCCGCCACCGAGCAGGGCGTCCATTTCTTTGATGCCGCTGGTCAATTGCAAGCGTGAGTAGTCGCCACGGTGTTCAGCAGCCACCAGTCGTGGGAACACATGCACGCCGTCGCCCATGATGGTGAAGTCGTGGTAACCGCCACGGTACTTCTGGCCGCGATACTTGACGACGCGCACGCGTCGGCGCTCGGCACCGTAATTGGGCGTCAGTTCTTCGAGGCGGATCACCCCGTGGGCGACGCTGTGCACGGTCTTGTCGAGGGACTCGGTGGTCAGGTCGTCAAGCAGCAGGACAGTGGCGTCGTAGCGCACAAAGTAGTGCTTGATCGCCAGAATTTGTCGGCGGTAACGCAGCGAACTCTGCGCCAGCAGGCGGATTTCGGAGAGGCTGTCGAGCACGACGCGGGTCGGCTTGAAGCGCTCGACCACTTCGAAAATCTGCTTGGTGGCTTCGCCCAGTTCCAGGTCGGAGGAGTACAGCAGGCTTTGCTGATGCTCGGCGTTGAGCAGGCTTTCGGGTGGCGTCAGCTCGAAGATCTCGATGTTCTCGTTGAGCTCCCAACCGTGAGACAGCGCGCCCTGGCGCAGTTCACGTTCGGTTTCCGACAGCGTGATGTACAGACAGCGTTCGCCGGCACGGGCGCCCGCCATCAGGAAATGCAACGCGACGGTGGTTTTGCCTGTACCGGGTTCACCTTCGAGCAAAAACACATGCCCTCGGGACAAACCGCCGGCCAGGATGTCATCCAGGCCGACGATGCCGGTGGCGGCTTTTGCACTGATCAACTCGTTGGACGTAGACAAAGAATGCCCTCTCATGACTAGGGGAATCGAGGCAGCAGGCTGTATCAGCCGTTGTGCACTACCTGATTACTTGACCGCTGCCAGTCATGACGGTTCCGAGGTTTCGATATCAAAATGTCATTGAATCAGCGAGTAAAGGCTCAAAGGCCCTGCTGTAACGCCGGGTCATCAGGGTTCATCTGCTCCAGTTGCGCGAGCAGAATCTGCACGTTCTGCAACTGGCCGCTTTCCTTCCAGTAATTGATCAGCAGCACCCGCGCCTTGCGGTCGGCGGGGTGGCGCTGCACCACTTCCTGCAACTGTTTTTGCGCCGCTTCCAGCTCTTCGGCGGCGTGCAGGGTGGTGGCGAGGTCATAGCGGTAATCCTTGTTGTCGGGCTCGAGTTCCACCGCTTTGGACAAACCGAGCAGGGCGAACTCACGTTGGTCGTGGTGCAGCAGCCACAGCCCCAACGCGTGTTGCAGGTAGGCGGAATCCGGTTGGGCCTGCAGCTGTCTGGCCAGCAACTGGCGGGCGGCGTCGCTTTGACCCTGACGGTCGAGGACATCGATTTGCATGACCAGCGCCGGCAGGTTGTCCGGTTCCAGGCGCAGGGTATTGTCGAGCGCTTGCTGGGCTTGTTTGAGTTCGGCGTTGTGCAGATACAGGCGCGCCAGTTGCGCATAGGTGGCGGCGTTTTCCGGTTGCTCCTTGAGCACTTGCTCCCAGCCATCGATCGCTTGCTGCAACGGCGCGAAATACAGACCCAGTTCATCCGGCGTCAGGCCCAGCAAGGCGTTGATCGCAGCGAACCGCACACTTTGGTCTTCATCGTCGAGCATTGGCCCGAGCAACAGACTGCGCTGCCCGCCGGGCACCAGTCCCACCACACTTTGAATCGCCGCCAGCCGTACTTCGGGCGCTTCGTTTTGCAGATGGGCGTCGGCCAGTTTCAGCGCTTGCGGGCTTGGATAGTTGGGCAGCTCCGCCAGCAGCCAGGCACTGCGTTTGGGCGACAGATCCGGGCGCCCCAACTGTTGATACAACTGCCGCGCTGCACCCGGCTGCCCCGAACGGGCCGCCGTGAGGGCTTCGCTATAGCCACGCTTGATCGCTTCCGGCACCACCGGGGTGGTGCTGCGCAGCGATAACCAGGCGATGACGATAACCAGCACAAGGCCAAGGCTGATGAACAGGTAGCGGCGGGACTGAGGCATGCAGGATTCCGTGAACGGGCGTTCTTTGGCAGAGGGGGCAAGCTTCGGTCAGCATGGCCGTTGAGTCAAATTCCCACACCGATCAATTGTGAGAACAGGCACAAAAAAGCCCCGCGACCGAATGATACGCGGGGCAAAAAATTGGTTGGTTGCGGCCAACCAAAGGAGCTCTGTAGAAATGCTTACTTGCTGGCGACGGTTTCCGGCTGCCAGCCGCCACCCAAGGCCTTGTAGATCGCGACGATGCCGCGATACAGATCGACTTCAGCCTGAGCCTGGCTGTCTTCGGCATTCAGACGTTCCCGCTGAGCGTCGAGCAGCACGAGGAAGTCGGTCGTGCCTTCGCGGTACCGGATCTCCGCCAGATCGGCTGCCTTGCGGCTCGATTCACTCTGGCGGATCAGCGAGATCAGCCGTTGCTGACGCTTGCCGTAATCGCTGAAGGCGTTTTCCGATTCTTCCAGCGCCAGCAGCACTTGTTGCTCGTAAGTCGCGAGCGCGCCTTCGGCATCGGCATCGGCGCCGCGCAAGCGGGCGCGCACGCTGCCCAGATCAAACGCTGCCCAGGTGATGCTCGGGCCCAGTGCCCAGGCGTTGGCGGCCGAGGAACCGATCTGCGAACCACGCCCGGCCGTCCAGCCAAGGAACCCGCTGAGGCTGACCCGTGGGAACAGATCAGCTTTCGCCACGCCGATTCGCGCGGTGGCCGAGGCCAGTTTGCGTTCGGCGCTGAGGATGTCCGGACGGCGTTGCAGCAGCTCACCCGGATCGCCGATCGGCAAGGCCTTGGCAATCGCCGGCAATTCTTTCGGGCTCAGATCCACGGTCAGTTTGTCCGGACGCTCACCCAAGAGGGTAGCGATACGGTTTTTCTGCCGAACCTGTTCCGCCTGCAGTTGCGGCACGCTGGCTTCGACCGAGGCCAGGCGCGCATCGGCACGTTCGACGTCGAGCTGATCGCCCACGCCGGCGTCACGCAGGCTGATGGTGATCTTGCGTGACTCGACCTGGTTGTTCAGGTTGGCCACGGCGATTTTCTCGCGCAGTTGTGCACCGCGCAGTTGACCGTAGGCATCCACCAGTTCGGCAATCATGGTGACTTGCAGTTGGTACAGATCCGCTTCCGCTGCCTGCTGGTCGGCGTCGCTGGCTTCCAGATTGCGCTGGATACGCCCGAACAGGTCGAGTTCCCAGGCCATGTCCAGCCCCAGATCGTAGCGTTCGCTGTTGACCCGTTTGGTGGTCTGGCCGGGGATTTGTCCCTTGGCCAGATCGCTGCTCGCGCGGCTGGTGATGGTCGGCATCGCATCGTTGCTGACGTCGTCGCGGATCGCCCGGGCGGCTTTCCAGCGGGCGAACGCCACGCGCAGTTGACGGTTGCCTTGCAGCGATTGAGTCACCAACTGGTTGAGGGTCGGATCGTCGAATTGCTGCCACCAGATGCCTTCAAACTTCGAACGGTCAAAGTTCTTCTGACCGGCAGCGCCGTCGGTGGCGGTCGTGATGTTGGCCGCCTCCGTCGCCGGGGTCTTGTAGTCAGGGCCGACGGCGCAGGCGCTCAACGCCAGCACCAGCAGACTCGGCAGGAAGACTTTCAGACTCATTATTGCGCCTCCAGTGGCTTTTGCAGAGCGTGTGCCTTGGCCGCTTTGCGGGCTTCGCCACGCTCGACGAAATTACGGATCAAAACGTAGAACACTGGCGTCAGCAACAGACCGAAGAAGGTCACCCCGAGCATCCCGGAGAACACCGCCACACCCATGGCATGACGCATCTCGGCACCGGCACCGCTGGAGAACACCAGAGGCACCACACCCATGATGAACGCGAAGGAGGTCATCAGGATCGGCCGCAGACGCAGACGGCAGGCTTCCAGAACCGCCGCCAGCGGATCGAGACCTTCCAGCTGTTTGTCCTTGGCGAACTCGACGATCAGAATCGCGTTCTTGCACGCAAGCCCCACCAGTACGATCAAGCCAATCTGGGTGAAGATGTTGTTGTCGCTGCCAGAGATGATCACACCGGTGATGGCCGACAGCAGGGTCATCGGTACGATCAGGATCACCGCCAGTGGCAGGCTCCAGCTTTCGTACTGAGCGGCGAGTACCAGGAACGCCAGCAGGACGCAGAGCGGGAACACGAACAGCGCGGTGTTGCCGGACAGAATCTGCTGGTAAGTTAGGTCGGTCCACTCGTAGGTCATGCCGTTCGGCAGTTCATCCTTGAGCAGTTTCTCGATGGCTTTTTCCGCTTGGCCGGAGCTGTAGCCGGGGGCTGCCGCACCGTTGATTTCCGCGGTGATGAAGCCGTTGTAGTGCATCACGCGATCCGGGCCCGAGGTGTCGCTGACCTTGATGAAGGTCGCCAGCGGGATCATTTCGCCTTTGTTGTTGCGCACTTTCAACTGACCGATCTGGTCGGATTCGAGACGGAACTGCTGTTCAGCCTGAACGTTGACCTGATAGGTGCGCCCGAAGCGGTTGAAGTCGTTGGCATACAGCGAACCCAGGTAGATCTGCAGGGTATCGAAGATGTCGCTGACGGCCACGCCGTGGGTCTTGGCTTTTTCTCGGTCGATGGCAGCGTCGACCTGCGGCACGTTCACGGTGTAGCTGGTGAACAGCCCGGCCAGTTCAGGCACGTTGTGGCTCTTGGCGATGATGTTCATGGTTTCCTTGTACAGCTCGTCGTAGCCCAGGTTGCCCCGGTCTTCGATTTGCAGGCGGAAACCACCAATGGTGCCCAGGCCTTGTACCGGCGGTGGCGGGAAGATCGCCATGTACGCTTCCTGAATGTTCGCGTACTGACCGTTCAAGGCTCCGGCGATTGCTCCGGCGGACATGCTTGGGTCTTTACGTTCGTCGAACGGTTTCAGGGTCACGAACACGATGCCGGCGTTCGGGCTGTTGGTGAAGCCGTTGATCGACAGGCCCGGGAACGCTACGGCGCTTTCCACGCCCGGTTGCTTCAGTGCCAGGTCGGACATGCGTTTGATCACGTCTTCGGTGCGATCCAGGCTCGCGGCGTCCGGCAGTTGCGCGAAAGCCACCAGGTATTGCTTGTCCTGGCCGGGGACGAAACCGGTCGGGGTGTTGGCAAAACCGAAGAACGTCAGCACCATCAGGCCTGCGTACAGCAGCAGGGCGATACCGCTGCTGCGGATCACACGGCGCACGGTGCCGACATAACCATGGCTGGCGCGGTCGAAGAAGCGGTTGAACGGACGGAACAGCCAGCCACCGAAGATCTTGTCCAGCACTTTGGAGAAGCGGTCTTTCGGCGCGTCATGCCCTTTGAGCAACACCGCAGCCAGTGCCGGCGACAGGGTCAGCGAGTTGAACGCGGAGATCACGGTCGAGATCGCAATGGTCAACGCAAACTGCTTGTAGAACTGCCCGGTGAGGCCGGAGATGAACGCGGCCGGTACGAACACCGCACACAACACCAGCGCCGTGGCGATGATCGGGCCGGTCACTTCACGCATCGCCCGCTTGGTCGCTTCGACCGGGGTCAGTCCGAGCTCGATGTTGCGTTCGACGTTCTCCACCACCACGATGGCGTCGTCCACCACGATCCCGATCGCCAATACCAGACCGAACAGCGACAGTGCGTTGAGCGAGAAACCGAACAGGTGCATCACTGCAAACGTACCGATCAACGATACCGGCACTGCCACCAACGGAATGATCGAGGCGCGCCAGGTCTGCAGGAACAGGATCACCACCAGCACCACAAGGATCAGTGCTTCGAAGAGGGTGTGAACCACTGCTTCGATCGAGCCGCGCACGAAGATCGTCGGGTCATAGACGATGCTGTAGTCCATGCCTTGCGGGAAGCTTTTCTTCAGTTCTTCCATCTTGCCGCGAACTTCGTTCGAGATCTCGATGGCGTTGGAGCCTGGGCGCTGGAAGATCGGGATCGCTACAGCAGGCTGGTTGTTCAGCAACGAACGCAGGGCGTACTGGCTGGAACCCAGCTCGACGCGAGCGATGTCCTTGAGACGAGTGATTTCACCGTTGTCGCCTGCGCGAATGATGATGTTCTCGAACTCTTCTTCGGAGACCAGACGGCCCTGAGTGTTGACCGACAGCTGGAAGCTTTGGGCATTCGGGGCAGGGGGCGCACCGAGTTGACCGGCAGCGACCTGACGGTTCTGCTCACGAATCGCGGTGACCACATCAGTGGCGGTCAGATTGCGCGAAGCGGTCTTGTTCGGATCCAGCCAGACCCGCAGCGAGTAGTCGCCCATACCGAACAGCTGCACGTCACCGACACCGCCCAGGCGAGCCAGCTCATCCTTGATGTTGAGGATCGCGTAGTTGGACAGGTAGAGCATGTCGTAGCGTTTGTCCGGCGAGGTCAAGTGCACAACCATGGTCAGGTCGGGCGAGGCCTTGTCGACGGTGATACCGATGCGCGTCACTTCCTCGGGAAGTTTCGGTTCGGTACGGGTCACCCGGTTTTGCACCTGCACCTGCGCGTTGTCCAGGTCGGTGCCCAGGGCGAAGGTGATAGTCAGGGTGATCTTGCCGTCAGCGGTGGACTGCGAGGACATGTACAGCATGTTCTCGACGCCGGTGATGGCTTGCTCCAGCGGAGCGGCCACGGTTTCACCGATGACTTTGGGGTTGGCGCCCGGGAAGTTGGCACGCACCACCACGGTGGGCGGCACGACCTCCGGGTATTCGCTGATCGGTAGCTGGAACAGCGAGATCGCACCGGCGATCAGGATCAACAGCGAGAGCACCGCTGCGAAGATCGGCCGTGAAATGAAGAATTGGGAAAAATTCATCGGAGTTGTCGTCCCTTAACCGCGTGGGGTCGCAGCGGCGAGCTTCACAGCCGTACCCTGTGCACCTTTGGCGGGTGCGACTTTGGGCAGGTTGCTGGCTTCCAGCGCTTGTCGTTGTTGAGCCAGAGCGGCAATGGTCTGCTCGCTGGCCATCGGGATCACTTCAGGGGTAACCGGCGAACCCGGACGTACCCGCTGCAAGCCCTTGACGATGATCGTGTCGTCCTTGTTCAGGCCGCTGCGCACGATGCGCAGGCCTTCGATCTTCGGCCCGAGTTCGACGGGACGGTAGGCGGTCTTGTTGTCCGCATCCATCACCAGCACGAACTTCTTGCCCAGATCGGTGCCGACCGCTTCGTCGTTGATCAGCATGGCGTTGTAGGTGCCGCTGCCGACCAGTTTCAGCCGTGCGTACAGGCCTGGGGTGTAGGTGCCGTCGCTGTTGTCGAACACCGCACGACCACGGATGGTGCCGGTTTTCGGGTTGACCTGGTTGTCGACGAAGTTCATTTGACCGAGGTGCGGGTTGCCGTCTTCGTTGGACAGGCCCATGTACACCGGAGTGGTCGCGCCGCGCTGACCGTTACGGGCGAGTTGGGTGTATTTGAGGAACACACGCTCGTCGGCGTCGAAGTAGGCGTAGACCTTGTCGGTGGAGACCACACTGGTGAGCGGGGTGGTGTCGGCGGTCACCAGGTTGCCCGCAGTGATTTCGGCACGGCTGACGCGACCACTGATTGGCGCGGTGACGCGGGTGAAGCTCAGGTTCAGCTTGGCCAGATCCAGCTGCGCTTGCAGGGCGCCAACGGCGGCGCGGGCTTCCTGTGCAGCACTGGTGCGCGAGTCGGCCAGTTCAGCGGAGATCGCGTTGCTGGCACGCAGACGTTCGCCACGACCGGCTTCGTTTTCACTGCGGGTGGCGTTGGCGCGGGATTGGGCAACCAGAGCTTCGAGGCGGCGCACCTCAGCCTGGAAAGGACGCGGGTCGATCTGGAACAGCAGGTCGCCTTTTTTGACCAGCGCGCCTTCAGTGAAGGCGACCTCGTCGATCTGGCCAGAGACCCGGGGACGGATTTCAACGGTTTCCGGCGCTTCGAGGCGCCCGGTGAATTCGTCCCACTCGTTGACCGGTTGTTCCAGCACCTTCGCCACGCTGACTTTGGCAGCGGGCAGGGTGGCGGCAGTCTCCGGAGTCTTGCCGCAAGCGCTCATCACCAGCACGGCCAACAGGGCCAAGGGGAAGCGCAAATGTTTGAGTGACTGTTCCATGGAATCATCCGCCAATGTATTGAAGATGGGCGGATGATGCTCGGCGGGGGTGTGATGGCACGAATCGAATGAAGCAAAGGTAACTATCATTCGGAATGATATAAGACCGATTCGAGCCCTCTAGCATGCACCTTTCGTTAGGGGGCTATCAATCTGTTTGATGACAAATCTATGTTGCGCCGCGAGTAAAGATCCAGCGGCGTTTCAGATTCATGTCGTACAAACAAAGAGACGGCCATGAAGGCCGTCTCGTTCAACGTGCTGCGGGGTGACTCAGTTGTTGCCTTTGCGGTTCGGCCCGAAACGGTTTGGCCCCGGCTGGCTGTCTTGCACCAGGAACACCAGGTTGACGATCGGCAGCAGCAACCACCAGCCGCTACGGTCGGTGTCGTGCATGCGGCGCGCACCGGCGGCAATGCTCGGCAGGAACATCGCCAGGCTGTACAGGTTGTAGAGCACGCCCTTGGTGTTGAGCATTGCATCGAGAACGCCCATGACAATGCAGATACCCAGGTTGATCAGCACGAACATCCAGTATTCGCGGCGAGTGGCGCGGCCTTTGAATTCGGCGTAATTCTTCAGCGCTTCCACGTAAGGGTTGCCCGTGGTGATCGCGGGACCGCTTGCATAGGACTGTTGAGTTGCCTGAGGTGCACCGCACTGTGGGCAGGCCACAGCCAGACTACTAATCTCCTTGGCGCAACCACGGCAGAAAACCAAGCTCATATTTTTTCCCTAAAATTATTCAATCGATAGACAGGACAAAACGAACGCGGCAAGGCCTGACAAAACAATGCCGGCAATCGCGAGGTTTCTTCCTGGGTGTTTTTGGTTGATACAGACGATGCCGCAAGTGAGGCCCGCAAGGCTGAGAATGCCCACACCGACAATCGCATCCCTGTCCCATTCGGAATCATCAAACAGGGTAAGTGCGCTGATAATTCCGAGGATCAACGAAACGATGGCCAGCCAGGGTATTGCAGCTTGCGTTTGCGGCACGCAGGCCTGTTGGGCAGCCCCGCATTGGGGGCAGGTGAGCGCCGTTTCGTGTAGCTCCTTGGCGCAAGCACGACAATAGACCATTGCCATCGTTTTCCTTAACTGAGTGCGAATGCCCGACCCTCCATCGGTCGGGGCGGCGGTAAGTTAATAGTTATTGCAAGATTTGTCATGCAGCGTTTGTATAAACAGCCTCTCAATGTTTAATCCGAGAGAAAGTAAGCGGGTATTACCATTGGCTATTCATTTTGAGATCCCTGAAGTTTTCTGGCGCTTTTTGAGGTGTACTTTCGCAGATAGCGTCAAGATGTCAGGGTTATTGATATTCCCTATGATTGAGCTGTTGAATTTCAATTTTGCCGGCTCGAACGGGCTGCATAGACTGCCTGACAGCGGATGTCTGCTCGATTGACAGTCGCGCGGCAGATTTGCGCAAATACAAGTCGCCGTCGTTCATGCAAGCATTGCCGGGCAGATCCAGTCAGTGGGGGATTGGCTGTGAAAATGAACGCCGGGTACCTGCTGATCTCTATCGTCCAGAAAAAAAAGAATGGTGTGGCAGGCATACATTGCGTTCGCGACGTCGATTCTCCTTCCAGTGTTTTGCGTTGAGGAAGGTGCGGCGTTCTGTATTCCTCGAGCCCGACAGAAGTGATCATCATGAGGGAACAAGATGACCGGGGGTTTTTCGAATAATCACTCTACGCATTGGGAACATGAAGTTCTCGACAGTGCAGGGACGCTGCAAGCTTTCATAAATAAGGCTGCGCCATTGAAGGTCGATATGGTGCTGGAAGGCGAAACCGGCACCGGCAAGGACACGCTGGCCCGACGTATTCATCAATTGTCCTGTCGCGAGGGACCGCTGATTGCACTCAACTGTGCAGCGGTGCCCGAACAACTGGCCGAGAGTGAATTGTTCGGGGTCATGGCCGGCGCCTATACCGGCGCGTCAAAGTCCCGGGCGGGCTACATCGAAGCCTCCAACCACGGCACGCTGTATCTCGACGAAATCGATAGCATGCCGTTGCTGCTCCAGGCCAAGTTGCTGCGTGTGCTGGAGATGCGCGGTATCGAGCGCCTGGGCTCGACGCGCTTTGTGCCGCTGGATCTGCGGGTAATCGTCGCCACCCAGACCCCCCTGGAAAAACTGGTGGAAGAGGGAAAGTTTCGCCGCGACCTGTTTTTTCGCCTCAATGTGATCAAGATCCAGCTCCCCACCTTGCGCTCGGGCCTGCAACACATCCAGCCGTTGTTTCAGCGCTTCGTCAATGAAGCCGCCGTGCGTCACCATCAACCGATTCCGCAACCCGACCCCGACCTGCTCAAGCGTCTGCTCAGCCATCGCTGGCCGGGCAACATCCGAGAACTCAAATGCGCTGCCGAGCGTTTCGTGCTGGGCATGCCTGCGTTGCAGATGGATGCACCTTTCGGTGATTGCCAGTCCGGCGTGCCGCTCAAAAGCCATTTGCGCCTGTTCGAGAAAACCCTGATCCAGGATTGCCTCAGCCGTCACGACAAGTGCATTGACGCGGTGATCAGCGAACTGGGGATCCCCCGACGCACCCTTTACCACCGTATGAAAAGCCTGAGCATCGATTCCCCCGAGCTGTGATCTCGGGTTTGTGCGCATCGATTTGCCGACCTCATGGAACCGCTTCCGAGAATCGACCACTCACTGTTCGAACACCATTGGGGTGTTCAAACAACCTTCGATTATCAGGAGTAACACTATGGCCGGTACCGCATCCCTTGGCGCTTCGATGGCTGCCATGACGCAGATGGACGCCACTGCTGCAGCAACCACCACCATGAACGCCCAGGCTCAGTCCAACAAGATGATGACCGATACCGTGAACGGTATCGCCAGCGCCTATCAGGACTCTGCCACCAAAGCGCAGAACGCTGCCCAGCAGACCGGCAAGGCGATCAACTACTAAGTGGTCGTGGGCTCTCTCGACTCCGGTCGAGAGGGCCATGACTTGCGCAGTCAAGCAGGAGCACATCTATGTTTTCCACTTCGATAAGCATGCCCCAGACCACCTCGTTCCAGGGCGGTTTCAATACCTCCGGCCTGGGCAATCTGCAGAGCAACTCCGACAGCGGCGCCGGGCAGATCGCCTCGTTGCTGGGCGAGGCACTGTTCGAGAAAAACGGCAGCGGCGCGAACATCCGTGATGCGAAAAACCCGCTGCTGGGGATGATCGCCGACTACATGGACAAGAACCCGGACAAATTCGGCAAACCCGACGATGCCAACGGCAAGGTTCGCAGCTGGCGTGATGAGCTGAGTGAGGACAACTACCTCAACAAAGAGGAGAAACAGGCCTTCACCCAAGGTCTGGAAGGTCTGATCAAGGACATTCTCGGCGGCGGCACCCAGAACGGCGGCAACGTCGGTGGCAGCAATGGCGGCTGGAATCCGGGCGCCGGCAATACCGGCAACAGTCAGGGCAGTGGCGGTATCCAAGACTTGCTGTCGTCGTTGCTGGGCAATCTGGGCGAAGAAAAACTCGACAACCTGCTCAAGCCAACCGGCAACCCCGTGCGTGACGCGAAGGGTGAAATGGCTTTCTCCAACGACGACAAGGACGTGCTCAAGGAAGTCGCGCGTTTCATGGACATGCACCCGGAAGAGTTCGGCAAACCGGACGGCAAATCCAAGGACTGGATGGGCGAGTTGTCCGAGGGCGATCTGTTCATGTCCAAAGGCGAGAGCAAGCAGTTCCAGAAAGCCATCGACATGATCAAGGGTGAGGTCAAGGGCAGTGCCCAAGGCAATTCACTGGGCGGACTGTTCCCCAATGCCGAGCAGAACTTCCTTAACGGCGGTGCCGGTAACACCCTGAAAACCGACGCCAGCATCGCGGCCGGCAACGTCTTGTCGGTGCTGGTACAGCAAAGCTCCACCAGCTATCGCGGCTGATTGTAAACCTTCGTCCCGGCAGGAGAGCGTGAATGGCGATTACAGGGGTAACAGTTAACCACTCGGGTCTATCCGTTACCGAAGGGCTGCCGCTCAGGCCGCCTGCCGAGGCGGACATTGCCTGGTTTAACTCACAGATGCAGCAGGCCGCTGCCCGGCCACCGCGCGAGGAGGCGGCAGATTCGCCGATCGCCCGGGCTTCTACGGCCCTGCAAAAGGATGCCGACAAGGCCGATCGAGACTTGCAGCGAGCATCGCGCTCCACCGATCCGCAGCAGGCGTTGCAGGCCAACCGGTCCTTGTCCTCGTTTTATCTGGAGAGCCTGCTCAGCGCCAAACTGGTGAGCAAGGCTGCTCAGAGCGTAGAAAAACTCACCAGTCTTCAATAAGGCCAGACCATGCATTTCAAGGCATTCAGGCGGCTTGTGCCGGCGCTGATGATCCTGCTGCTGTGCGGTTGTGGCGAGCGTATGGAGCTGCATCGCGACCTCTCCGAACAGGACGCCAACGAAGTGCTGGCGGAACTGGCCGGCAAGCACATCGATGCGCAGAAGCGGCTGGACAAGAACGGCGTCGCGGTGCTGGTGGCGACCCGTGACATTTCCCGGGCGGTGCGGGCGCTCGAAGCCGTGGGGTTGCCGCGCCGCTCGCGCTCCAGCCTGGGTGAAGTGTTTCGCAAGGAAGGGGTGATTTCCTCGCCGCTGGAAGAGCGCGCGCGGTACCTCTATGCCTTGTCCCAGGAGCTGGAGCAGACCCTGTCGCAGATCGACGGTGTGGTGGTGGCCCGGGTTCACGTGGTGCTGCCGGAACGGGTGGCGCCGGGCGAACCGGTGCAACCGGCGTCGGCAGCGGTGTTCATCAAACACCGCGCGGAACTCGACCCGGACAGTGTACTGCCACGCATCCGGCGCATGGTTGCCAGCAGCATTCCGGGAATCAGCGGCGCCGATGACAAGAAACTCGCGGTGATCTTCGTGCCCGCCCAGAGCTATCAGGAGGCCGAGGAACAGGTGAGTATCGGCCCGCTGCGCATGACTCAGGAACGCTGGCAGTTCTGGCAGTGGCTTGCCGGGCTGTGTGTGCTGGCGGCGTTATTGCTGGCGGGCGGATTGCTGGTGCTCAACCCGCAATGGCGTCAGCGCCTGGGCAAAGCGGTAGGCGGGGCGAGACCGACGCCGTCCGATCCGCGATGACTGTGCCGGCGGTTTCTCCGGAGCAAGCGCTGGCCTGGGTGCGCTGGTGGGTGCAGGGCGCACGGCAAGCCGAGGCTGATTGGGCTTTGGGCGAGCAGAACGTTGCAACACACTGCCTGGCGTTTTTACGCAGTCATTCGGGGCCGTGGCTGGATGCGCATCTGGGCATGAGCGCCGATTGGCCCGCCACACCCAACCCCGTTCTGTTGCCGTTGCTCAGCCTGGATCGTGAGCAATGGCGGCGGGTGTTGAACCTGGTGGCAACGGTCTGCGCGGGCAGCCAGACCCCGCAACCACCGGGCTTGAGCCAGCCCGAACTGATCTGGTGTCGACGTCTGGGCAAGGCGCTGCAACCGGGAAACTGGTTGCCGCCGACAGCGTTGGCCGACACTGCCGAGATTCGCGGCCTGCGCCTGTTGCGGGCGTGGGTGGGGGAGTCGGCCTGGTCTCGCTTGCGTCTGACGTTTGCCCGTTCGCGCGTGGTCGATGCCGAACGTGTGAGTTTCGCTTCGCTGCCGGGGCAACGCCTGACGAGCCTGTGGCAGGCCGTCAGTTGGTACGCCCTTACTGTCCCGAATGAACAAGGAACGCCCCATGTTGACTCGCCGCTGTCTGACGTTCAGTGATCCTCAGGCGTTGCCCGACGGCCCGGTTCTGCGCCGTGAAATCCTCGAACAAAATCTGTTGGCCAGTCAGCTGCTGGAGGCTGCCCGCAGCAATGCCGAAAGCATCCTCGCTCAGGCACGCCGGCAGTCGGCGCAACTGGCCGACGAGGCCCGTGAGCAGGCACGGGCCGAGGTCTGGCGTCAGGCGGACGCGCTGCTCAACGAATGGCAGCAGCAGCGGCAACAGATGTGGACGGACATTATCGCCAGTGCCGAAACATTGGTCAGCGAGGCCATGCAGTGTCTGTTGGGCGAAACGGTGCAACCGGAGCGTATCAAGGCGCTATTGCGCCAGCTCGCCGCAGCTCAGCCCTCGGATGAAGCAGGCGTGCTGCACTGTCATCCTGCAGAGCTGGATGCCGTCAGCCACCAGTTGCAGACGACGCAAGCGCTGTGGAGTGTCCGCGCCGACCCGCAACTGCCGCCGGACAGCCTGTGCCTGCGAACGGCGCTGGGGGATTTCAGCCTGTCGTGGGGCGCCCTGGTCGCCCAGGTCTGGCCATTGCCGCGAGTCCCGGCGCAATCAGTGCGATAACGCATGGAACCAAACTCGAAGGCTGACCACTCAGTGGGCAGTTTTCGGACCTGGAGTCTCACCATGCTGTCTTCTGATGCACTGCGCCGCCGTCTCGACAACACCTTCGAACACACGCAAAAGGATCTGGATTCCGCGGCTTTGTCACTGGATGCGTTTTCCCCGGATGACTGGCACGCGTTCAACTCGGCGATCCGCCAGTCCTCCACCGCCAGTTGGGCGGCCAATCAGGAAATTGTCGTCAAGCACAACCTGGCCAAGGCAATCATCAATGAAATCCGCTGAGCTGAGCGTCACCGTGCAACGCTGGCTGGACAGTGGTGAGGGCGAGCTGACGCTGCTGATCGATCAGCAATCGGTGCGCCTGCAACGGCGACCCGCCGGAGTGCTGTGTTGTGCCGGATTGAGTGTCGCCTGGCGCGGTGGCGACGCCGACCTTGAAGCGGCTCTGCGTTTGTCCGGCCCCAGTCTCGGACGCTTCAGCGCCGCCCTGGCGCTGGACCCGCAGGAGCGGCGTCTGTGTCTGGTGCGCTATCTGCCATTCGACGGTGTCAGCCCGATCATCGCCGCGCTGGAAGCCTTGGCCAATCAGCGTGAAGTCTGGGAAGCGATGCTGGCCCATACCCCGGCACCGGTGCGCCCTCGGCATCACGCTCTACCTTTGGGGCACCGGTATGTTTAAGCATTTGTGCGGGATGTCCCTGCTACTGGCACTGTCGTTGCCGACCCTGGCTGCGGTCCCCGCTGACTGGGGGCAATCGGCTTACGCCTACGAAGCCACACAAACTCCGCTGGACACCGTGCTCAGGGATTTCGCCAATGCCTTTGGGGTCGGCCTGAGTGTGACCGGTGTCAGCGGTATGCTCGACGTCAAATTGCGCGCGACCAATGCCGTGGAATTTCTCGATCGACTGGCGCTGGAACACCAGTTTCAGTGGTTCGTCTACAACGGCAAGTTGTACATCAGCCCCCAATCGGCTCAGGTTGCACAGCGCCTCGAAGTGTCGGCCGATGCCGCGCCGGATCTGAAACAGGCGCTGACCGATATCGGCCTGCTGGACAAGCGTTTCGGCTGGGGCGAATTGCCCGATGAAGGTGTGGTGCTGGTCAGCGGGCCGGCGCGTTATGTCGAGCTGATCCGCAGCTTCAGCAAGGAGAAGATCAAGCCTGACGAGAAGCAGCAGGTGATGATGTTTCCTCTGCGTTTTGCGGCCGTCGCCGACCGGCAGATTCAGTACCGCGAGCAAACCGTGAGCATTCCCGGCGTGGCGGCGATTCTCGAAGGGCTGCTGGAAAACCAGCGCTCCACGACGCCTTCAGCGCTGGACCCCAAGGCCAATATCAATGCGCTGCAGAGCATGGCTGATACTGCCCGGGGCAAGATCGTGCGTTTGGCCACGGAGCGGGTCAGCGGCCGTGCCGAGGTCAAGTCCAACGCCAGTGGACAGCGGCGCGTTGCCGCTGATGTGCGCAACAACGCCGTGCTGATTTACGACAACCCGGACAAGCGCGGGCAATACCAGCAACTGATCGAGCAGCTGGATCTGCCGAGCAAACTGGTGGAGATCGACGCGATCATCCTTGATATCGACCGCAGTCAGTTGACCACCCTGGAGTCGCGCTGGTCGGCCCGTGCTGGCAGCGTCACGGCGGGTAGCTCGCTGCTCGGCAGTGGCTCGTCGACCTTGTTCATACGCGACTTCGACCGATTCTTCGCCGAGATTCAGGCACTGGAGGGGCAGGGCGTGGCCTCGGTGATCGCCCGTCCCTCGGTGCTGACCCTGGAAAATCAGCCGGCAGTGATCGACTTCAGCCGCACGCAGTACATCACCGCCACCGGCGAACGCGTGGCGACGATTGAACCGGTTACGGCCGGCACCAGCCTGCAAGTGATTCCGCGCACCATTGCCGGCGGTGGCGACAATCGTTTTCAGTTGATCGTCGATATCGAAGATGGCCAGCTGGAGCAGGTTCGCGACCAACAGACGCCGACCGTCAAACGCGGCACGGTGAGCACTCAGGCGGTGATCGCCGAAAACCGTTCGCTGGTGATCGGTGGTTTCCACGTCGATGAGCGTGGCGACCAGCAGCAACAGGTTCCGGTGCTCGGACAGATTCCGTTGCTGGGGCCACTGTTTTCCTCCAACAAGCGCCAGACGTCGCGGCGCGAGCGCTTGTTCATCCTGACACCACGCCTGATTGGCGACCAGGTAGACCCGGCGCGCTATGTGGCCAGTGAAAACCGCGGGCAACTCGACCGGGCGCTGGCGTCCGGCCGTGAACCGGGAAAACCTGCGATTTTGCGTGCAGCGATAGCCGCGACTTTTGCCGGTCTGGTCAAGGGCGCTATCCCGGGTGATATCAAACAGTCATCATCTGGTGCGGCCTTGGGCGACCTGTGTAAAGTGCCAGCGACGCTCACGCTGGATCGGCAGCGGATGCAGTGGTTCAACGCAACGGATTATCGGGTGGCGGTCGGCGTGGTGAAAAACACCAGTGCCACACCGCAGCGCATTGACCCGGCAGCTTGTTCAGGATCACAGACATTGGCCGTAACAGTTGCGCCCAAGTTCCTGTTGCAACCTGGTGAATCAACTGAGATTTTCGTGGCTTTACGACCGACGGCGACTGCAACGCCTGCGGCAACACCGGCACGGATATCGATGTTGCCCCCACAGTGATGGGGGTTATAAAAAATAACGAGACCTGCATCGTTTTTTCGCCGTCCTGCCCAATGGGTGGCCGAAAAAGGATGTAGCGTCCGACAAGGAAGGTGACGAGATGAAGTTGTACCAGGCCATTATTGTGGCAGCGAGTCTGCTTTTGTTGAGCGCTTGTACTTTAATTCCAGAAGCTTCATGTGGTTCAGGTGATTGTCAGCAACTTGGCGCCAATAATGCCGAGTTGAATGTCTGGTGGTCTCCCGCATTACGGGATGGCGGCGGCGAATACAGTACGGTGTCTCTGAATGACTGAAACGATTTTGCAAAGTACCGATCAACAGGATTTTCTTGCGCGTATCGGCGAGAAGCAGGCCAGTGCCTGGCAATGGGCTCCGGGCATTGAGTTCGTGTGTCGCAAGGAGAGTCTGGGCTGGGGGCTGGCGCTGAATATCCAGCGTCAGGCACAACGTCCCGATTTGTTTTCGGACGCGCTTAAACGGCGTTTCGAAAATGTTGAATCCTACGACGGTTACTACATTTGCCTGGATAGCCAGCACACTTTCGTGGTCTGGCATGAACTCAACAATGAATATCAAGGAGAACAACTACAGGCGTTACTTGCTCAACTCTTGTCGCTGGCCGGGTTGAAACACTGATTTCGCAATGTTTGTTCTGAACGGAACTCCTCGTCGTTGTTTTTCCACTCATGTTTCGTACCGGCAGCTGTCCGGCGAAATCAACTACAGGAAAAGCAATGGCGAACTCCGAGTCCATCATCCAGCGTTTAATTGCCCAGTTGGCCAGCCAATTGGGTACGCCACTTACCTTTCAGCGCGGCGTCTGTGCGTTATATGACCGCGACCATATTCAAGCGGCTGTCATCGAGTTGCCGGAACACAGCGAAACCGTGGTTTTGCATTGTCGCCTGGGCACTGCGCAACCGGGGGCGGAGAACCTGCAACGTCTGCTGAGCATGAACTTCGATGTCGCGACTTTGCGCGGCTGCTGGTTGGCCCTGGATCAGGGCGACGTGCGCCTGTGTACTTCCCGTGAACTGGCTCGACTCGATGAAGACACCTTCGGTGGGCTGGTGCAGGGCTTTATTGCCCAGGTACGGGAAACCCGTGTGAGTCTGGCCCGTCTGCTCAATTGATCGACGAAGGAACTGCCTGTCAGCGCCGGCCACACAGAGGGCGTGTCGCCGCACAGTGCTGCGGCGAGCACGGTGGATCGGAGGCCATCCCGGCCTCGATCCGGACTCTCTCAGCAACGGGGTACGATGCAGATGGCAGATTTCAGTGTTTTTTCAGGGCTTTCACAGAGTGGGTCGGTGGCCGGTTTGTCGCTGGATCAGAGCACGCTGCCAGGTCAGAACGCGCCGTCCGGTGCTTCCGGGTTGCATGATCTGGCCAGCATGCTGGCCGAGATGTTGCTGGGCTCATCGTCGGGCAAGGAAGCCGGCGCCTCCGACCAGAGCGCCGGCGATGATTTGCTGCAGAAGCTGCAAGGGTCGGGCAAGGACGGGCAAACCGCCACCGAGGGCAGTGGCGGCGAGTCGTCCAAAGAGTTGCTGACTCAGGTCTTGATGGCACTGTTCGAGAAGATCCTCGGCGGCGACGGTGCTCAGGGCGGTGACGGCGCACAGGCCAAGGGTGTGGGGGGCACGCAAGGGGCTGGCGCTGGTTCGAGCCCCGAGGATCTGGTCAATACGCTGATGAAGAGCCTTGGCGAAGGCTCCCTGAACAGCGCGATCAGTCCGACTGCAGAGGGCGGCGGACAAGTGTCCGGCGACGATCGACTCAAGGAGCTGCTGGAGATGATCGCCCAGTTCATGGACAGCCACCCCGATACCTTTGGCACGCCGGGAGCCGACGGTGGTGGCACATCAAGCAAGGGCGGCGCACCGGTAACCGGCAACACTGTGCCGGTGTCGGACGCCGGTGTCAGCCCGAACCCGGAAGCTGGGGCACCGGTTCTGGACAACAGCGGTGCAGCGCCGGTGATGTTCCCGACCGCTTCGAGCAACCCGACCGTGGTCAACAGCACCATCAAGGTCGGGCCGGGCGAAGTGTTCGACGGCGGCGGCAAGACCTTCACTGCCGGTGCCGCACTGGGCGACGGTGGTCAGGGCGAGTCGCAGAAACCGCTGTTCGAACTGGCTGAAGGCGCCACTTTGAAAAACGTGATCATCGGCGAAAACGGCGCTGATGGCGTGCACGTCAAGGCAAACGGCGAGGAGCCAGTCAACGTGGATAACGTGCACTGGACCAATGTCGGCGAAGATGCCCTGACGGTGAAGGACGGCGGCGCCAAGACCACCCACCTGAACATCACCAACAGCAGTGCCCAGGGCGCGGCGGACAAGATCTTCCAGCTCAATGCCGATGCCAACGTCAATGTCGACAACTTCAAGGCCAAGGACTTTGGCACCTTCATGCGCACCAACGGTGGTCAGCAGGGCAACTGGAACCTCAATCTGAGCAATATCAGCGCCGAAAACGGCAAGTTCTCCTTCGTCAAAAGCGACAGCGAGGGTTTGAACATCAGCACTCACAACATCGACCTGAAAAACGTGCAGAACGCTTACAGCAAGCTGCCCGAGTCGACCCGGTTCCAGGAGGTCTGACATGAGCGCCCAGCCTTCAATCCCGAGCAGTTGGAAGGCGCTGGTTCATGGCAATGGCGAGCTGGATGCCCGTCAGCGTCAGGCGTTCGAACAGGCCATCGCTCTGGTCAGTCAGAGCTTGCGGGCGAGCCTCGAAAAACCGGCGATTCGCCGCAGTGAGCGCTTCAGCCTGGCGCGTTACATCGACAGCCTGGAACAGGATTTCCAGCCGCATGGCGCAACGGATCAATTACAGCAGGCAGCTGCGCTGACGGCCTACTGGATTGTCCGTTTGCTGGCTGAGCGTTTGCAGGAAGCGAACGCTCAGCCGCGCCGCTAACGGCCACCATAAAAAAACGGGTACCTGGTGACAGGCGCCCGTTTTTTATTGCGCTTCAGTGCTGGCCCTGCAGGCGTGCCTGCTTGAATTCCAGATAAAGGATCGTGCGCGGTGCATCGCTGGCATTGACCACAAAATGATCCTGCGAGCCGTCGAAGATCACCGCCGTGCCGCAGCGATGCTGATAAAACTCGCCGGCAACGTTCAGGTAGGCGTAGTTGCGTTCGGCGGCCGCGCCCAGGGTCAGGTGCATTTGCAGCAGGCCTTCCTCGCAGACCTCGGGATGACGGTGAGTGCTGAGCCAGGCGTGAGGCTCCAGTCGAGCGAGGGCGGCGACCTTGAGCCCGGCCAGGGTTTCGAGCAGCGCCACCGTGCGCGGCAGTGCCGCCCGGGCGGGAGGCAGTACCTGATCGCGGAACAGCAGCGGGTATTGCACCCAGTCGCGGTTACCACCGGCGTCGCCCCAGCCTTTGAGCCAGCCATAGTCGCCGCCCTGTTGCAGGTGCGTGGTGACTTCGTGGTGAATCTGTTCATGAGCCTTGTCAGTGCGGTCGATGTCGAGCACCGGCGCTTGCAACGTCAGCACCTCGTGCTGCATCAACGGCCATTGCGCGGCCAGTTCGGCCAGTAACGGAAAATCGTCGAGGGGATAAAACGCAGGACGCATGTGGCCTCCTTGGAGAGTCTGGATAATCGCTTGGAGAAAAAGCCGTGGCCACGCGGACCACGGCGAAGGCAGGCAGGTTCAGCTCTTGAGTTGCAGGCCGTCTTTCTTCAAGGCATCCACCGTAGCCTTGAGCGAAGCCCCAGGCCTTGAGAGTTCGCCGTCGAGGAAGTAACTCTTGGGGGTGTCCTGATCCTGGCCATAGCTGAAGTTGATCTTGCCCAGCGTCTTGTTGACGTTGAGCGAAGCACTGCTGCTGTAGCTGACCAAGGGCAGCGGCGAGGTGAAACTCTCGGGCTGGTTGACGCTCTGGAACACGGTGATGGCCTTGATCCGCATGTTGTCGCGGTCGCTGAGCAGCGCCGCCAGTTCCTTCTGCGACAGGTCGCCTCGGCGGCTGCCTTCATCGATGCGGTCCTGCACCGAGTCCTTGAGTTCAAGGCGCACTCGCGCCAGGGTTCCCGGCGTGCCTTGCAGATCCTTGACCAGGGCCTTGAGCGTCGGGTCCTGGCCGAGCAACGCCGAGACGCGCTCAGCGTTGCTCGGCGAGTGCATCGGGCTGACCAGACTCATGACCTTGGACACCACGCCTTGCTCGTCCAGACGCGAGAGGTTGGTGTAGGAGCTTTCAAAGCGTCCGCCGTCGAGCAGGCTGTGTCTGGCCTCCGCCGCCTGTTGCTGCACGCCGGCCCGCTTGAGCGCGCGCAGGGCTGCGTATTGCTCGTCGTTTTCCGCCGGTTTGTCGGCGAAGTGTCGCTGCAGACCGTCCAGTTGCTTTTGCAGTTTTTCCTTGGGGCCGAGGCCTGCGTAGTCGGCATGTGCGGTATCGGCCAGTCGCGTCAGTATCTGTTGTGACGCCGGATCCTTGAACGCGGCGCCGAGGCTGCCACCGAGTTTGCTCAGGTTGGCACTGGTCAGCGGTTCGGCTTCCTTGAAGGTGAATTTGACGCGTTTGCTGGTCTTGTTGTCGACGTTGACGGTCGCACTGCCACCCAGTGGCGCGACCACGCCCTGCGAGGCGCCGGACGGCTGGGCATTGCTGCCGGCGAGCTGGGCGCGGGCGAACAGTGAACCGCCGAAGCTGTTGAGCGCGCGCGGACGGTTGCGGCTGCTTTCCTGCAACTCGCCCTTGTTGCTGTGCTGGTCGAGGGAGTAGTTGGTGTAGTTGAGCAGGTTGACGTTGACCGTGCCGCCGACACCGACCCGTGCGGCGGCGGATAACGGCGAGCTGTCCTTGTCGCTGATGCCAAGGGCGACGCGCATCTCGGCGCTGGCGCTGGCATTGACGTCGACGTTGAAACGCAGGCCTTTCTGGGTTTCGTGATCGACGCCTTTTTTCATCACTTCAAGCGGACTCATCTTGCCGCTGAACAGGTTGTCGACGAACTGATCGATGCCTTCGTCAGGCACGGTGAACACCACGCCGTCACGCTGAGTGCGGGTGGCGGTGCCGGTGACGTCCACGCCCAGGCGAAACGCCGGGGTCAGTTGCCGATCATTGCCGATATCAACCTTGGTGAACTTGTCCACTTCGCCGGCCTTGAAGAACCCCGGCCAGTAGTCCTTGCCGCCACCCACGCCACCGCTGGCCATCCCCGAGCCTTCACGTTGCAGGTACACGGTCACGCCTTTGTCGCCACGCTCGGCGTTGAGGTTGTAATTGCGCCCGCCACCCACCGCACCGCTGGGCCACGGGCCCATGCCCTTGTTGGCCAGCGACACGAACGGCGTGCTGAGGTTGAGTCCGTAGCTGCGTTGCAGGGCAATTTCGTCGTCGGGGTGTTCGAGTTGCTTGAGCGCCGACTTGAGCTGGTCCGCCAGTTCCGCCTGGGTCTTGCTGCCGGTTGCGGCCCGCAGGTTGACGCTGGTGGCGTGGTCTTCCTTCTTGAACCCGTTGAGGAAGGCCTTGATGCCGTCGTAGGACGCTTCGAGGTTGGCGTGATCAGTGAAACCCATGTCGGTGATCTGCTTCACCGGATGTTCACCGTAGGTCTTGTCCCGCAAATCGCTGAATTGCTTTTTCAACTGCGCCAGCTGCTGGCTGTTGTCGGCGTCGGGGCGGAGCATTTCCACCCTGCCCAGCAGGTCGCCGAGGTCCTTCAGCGTCACCACGTCCAGCGCCAGCCGGGCTTTGGTCAGTCCTTGGCTGTCACTGGCGTCACGGCGTTGCCCGAGGGGAATATCGGCCTTCTGATGAGAGAGCTTCATGCCGTTGTCCTGCAGGGTCTTGAGCAGGGCGCCGGTGGGATTGTCCGCTGACGGTGCAACCTGCTTGAGTGCGCCTTGCACCTCCTTGAGCAGGTCATGACCCGAGCTGGCGATATTGAGTTTTTGCCCGAGGTTTTCCAGTTTCATGCTCAGTTGCGTGCGTCGTGATGCCGGCGCCAGTTCGCCGTGAATGTTCAGCAAACCCTCCTTTTGCTGCAGCAGTTTCGACTTGCCGTGTTGCTGGCCCAGATGCCGGGTGGCCCGCAGGCTGTTGTCCTCCAGCTCGCCGCGCAGGGATTCGAGATCCTGCAGCAGGTCGGCGCCTTGCGGGCCAAGATCGAGCTGACTGATCCGCGACTTCAGATCGCGCCCCGGCGGCGCGGCGGGCTGATCGTGATTGAGAATTTCCAGACGCTTGAACAACTCGCCTTCGGACTTGTACAGCGGACGCAAACCTTCGCGGCCGTGGTGGTGATGCTGGATGTGGTTACCGATATTTTTCAGTACCCGCGGGGTTTCCAGCGTCGGTTTGAAAATGTTGGCGCGGATGAATTCACGGGTGGGTGCACGGTTGGAATTTTCCACGTTGCCACGGCCCATGAAGTTGGCATTCAGGCGTGCGGTGAGGCCGGTACCGGGAATTCTTGCGGTTTTCTCGCCGCCGCGCACTCGCGTGAACAAGTCGCTGAGGGCGTTATGGTCGGCCGGGCGCGGTGTCACGGGTTGCCAGGTCTGGTCCTTGAGCTGCAAGGGCGGTTGCTCGGGGTTGTCCCTGACGGTCACGTTCAAGCGATTGTCATCGCCGGTGCGGATACTTTGCAGCCGTTGCCCGGCCGGCAGCGGCACGGGTTTCCAGCTGGCCTCAGGGCGCGGCTGGTCGGGCTTGGCCTGCCAGTCATCCTTGGCCAGAGTGAACAGTTTGCCTTCGGTGGTCAGCGCATGCAGGTTGTGATTTTCGTCCAGTGCCAGCGAGGCCACGGTGCCTTCCAGATCGAGGCGGCTGAGGTCGCTGCTGGTGCCGTCGGGATGATGCGCGGTCAGGCGCTGGTTGCTGTCCTGGGCGACAAACTGCTTGTCGTTGAGCATCGCGAATGCAGTGATATGGCGCTCTTCAAGGCCGGCCAGCGGCTCGCCCAGTGCAACCTTGGTTGAGCGCGGCGGCTGGTTCAGGGTGTGGCTGCCGCCGACGTTGACGGTATTGTAATGGGGGCTGACATCGAGCTTTTTCAACTGCCCGTCCTGCAGCAAATAAGCTTTGCTGTCGATACCGCGCTGCAACTGCTCGACGTCCTTGATGCCGGTGTCCTTCCAGTCCTGACTGGTGGAGTCCCAGCGCTGCACACGCTGATCGCTCAGGCCCACCCGGCCCAGCCGATCAAGGTCGAAGGTCTGCGCCGGCGTTGGCGCGGCACTGCCGGGCAGGCCGCGCTTGTTGTCCAGCACCAGCGCGTCACTGAGATTCCAGCCATCCTTGAGGCGCAGATTGGGCTCGTCCAGCGCATGGGTGTGGGTCTGCCCGGCGCGATCGCTGAGCAACACCTGCAAACCGCCCTGATTGTCATGGAGCAAACCGCTGACCTGATGTTTGCCGCCCAGGCGTTCACCTTCGGGGTGGAAGTGCTCCTCGGGCATCAGTTGCAGGGTCGACGATTCGGCATCGATATCCGCACGCTTGACGCTGTACAGACGACCTTCAGTGTCGCTGACGAACAAGCGCTCAGGGCTCAGTCCGATGTGCCTGGCTTCGGCCAGGCCGCCATTGAGGATCAGCGTCTTGCCGGCGCCGGTGGCCGGGGTTTCCTGTGCCAGATCGAACAGGTGCAGGGTACGGTTCTGCTCGCCACTCAGGGTCGCGACATGCTGATCGGCGCCGACCGAAAAGGCCTTGAGTTGCGGAATTTCAACGTGCGGTACATCGCGGCTGGTGAGGTCCACCAGATGATCGCCGATCTGTCCATACAACTTGCCGTTGCCCTGACTCGACAGATGGCTGAACTGCATGTCTTCGCTGCCCGGCGGCGTGCTCCAGGTGCGGCTGGCGTGATCGAATTCGTAAAGCTTTTCTTCGTGCAGACGCAAGGGCTGACCGTCGCGATCCTGATGGATTCCGGTCAGATGGCCGAGATGCGCGCGGCCAATCGTGTCCAGTGCGTTGCCGGTGTTGACGCGTGCTTGCTGGTCTTGCAGGACCAGTGTCGGTGACTGACCTTTGCCGGTTTCCTGCGGGCCGGCCGGCTGGCTGCTGCGCAGCATTGTCACGGCGATCGGCGTCTGTTTGATGTGCAGCAAATGGCCTTGGGACTCCAGCAGCAGATGGTCCTCGCCATTGCGGTCACTGGCGCTGGCCTGATAGTGCTGCCCGGATCGGGTCAAGGTGCTGTGCAGCAGATCGGCCACCGCAGCCGGTTTGAAATCACTGAATTGCGGCTGGCCCTTGGCATCCAGATGTATCTCCGGCGACTTGTCGTCGCTCGGCGTGCGGCGCTGAATGCGCTCTTCCTGACCATTGAAGTGCGCGGCGTTGCTGCGGCTCAGTCGCGGCGTTTGCCCGGTGTTGCCGGCGCTCGAAGACGAGGCCTGCGGTTCGCTTTCCAGTGCCGCCGACGGATTGGCGTTGCTGGCCGAGGAGGAGGGGGCCGACAGGCGAGGCGTCGCCTGGGTGTCCTGTTTGACATGGCCGACCAGGTTCAGCAGGCGTCGACCCAGATCTCTCAAGGTGTGACTGCTGCGCTGGGTCGGTGCCTGCTGCTGTTGTTCCAGGCCCAGCGGGTTGTGGGTGGTCTGCGGGAGGGGCGCCAGCGTCGGCGACGCCGCCCGTTGAATCGATGACTCCATGGGAGAGCTCCAGGTCATGGACTGACACGGCGGGGTCGTTACGTCCGCCTTGGGCGTTCAGGAAAAATTCCTTTGCCCTGAGTGGCCGGCGCCGAGAGCTGGTTCCTTGATGGTTCCTTGGTGGTTCAGTAGGGTGTGCCGGGCATTTCAATGGTCTGCTCCTGCAGCTGATCGTCGAGCTCACGCAGCAGGCGATAGACCTGAGCCACCGCTTGCAGGGTTTCACGCGGGATGAACTGGCCGACTTCGCTGCGATACAGCGTGCGCGCCAGCCACACGTAACGAATCACCGGCACGCCGGCCGCCCGGGCGCGCTCGATCAGCTCCCGCGCCTCGGCATCGTGGCCTTTGCCGATGATGCGTGGCAGCGGGGTTTGCTGCGGGCGATAGAACAACGCCACGGCATAGTGGGTCGGGTTGACCAGCAGCAAGTCGGCTTCTTCCACCGGCGCCTTGGCCGCAGCCGCGCCGGCCGGCTGCTGGAGCATTTCCCGGGCCAGCGACTTGCGGTGCGACTTCATGTGCGGGTCGCCTTCCATTTGCTTGAATTCCTTGCGCAGGTCTTCGTGGCTCATGCGCTGACCCTTGATGAAGAAGTACTTCTGCAGGGCGAAGTCCACCACCGCCAGCACCAGCAGCAAACCCAGGCAGATACGCGAGAGGCGGCGAAACAGGGCGATCATGGCTTGCCAGTAAGTGTCCAGGTCAGCACTGGCCAGACCGATCAGATCGCCCAGCGCCGGCGGCAACACCAGGTACAGCACCACACCGATCAGCAACGCCTTGCACAGGCTGTTGAGCAGGTTGAACAACTGGCGCGAAGAGAACATCTGCTTGAACTGATTCAGTGGATTGAGCCGCTCGAAATCCAGCTTGAGCGCTTCGGGCGCGAACAGCGGCCCGAACTGCACCCAGCCACCGATCAGGCGCATGGCCACGGCAATCCCCAGCACTGGCAGCATGAACAGCAACAAGTCCCAGCCGGCCTTGGTCAACACCTCGCCGACGCCGGCGCCGAACGGCCGGCCGATCTGCTGCAGGGGCAGGTTCATCAGCGCCTTGAGCCTGGCGATGCCGCCGTCGGCCAGCCCCAGGATCAGCTCGAGCAGTGCGCCGAAGATCAGCAGTTTGGGCACGTCCTGGCTTTGGCCTACCTGACCTTTCTTGCGGGCATCGGCGAGTTTTTTCTGCGTCGGCTGCTCGGTTTTTTCGCTCATGGCGTGGCCTTGAGCAGCAAGGGCAGCAGGTGTTTGAAGTCGCCCAACTGCGCCAACTGGCCCTGGCCGAGCCAGCACAGCATCGGCAGATAGAGCACCAGAAAGCCCAGACCGACCAGGCTTTTTGCCGGCATCGCCAGCGTCGACACCTGCAACTGCGGGCTGTACAGGCTGAGAATCGCCATGCCGAACTCGATCAGCAACAACAAACCCACCAGCGGCGCGGCGTACAGCACCATGCAGCGAAAGGTGCTGGCGAGCAGTTTCAGGTAAAGATCCCAGCCATCCGCAGCGGGCATTGGCAGCCAGTGATTGGCCGGCCACACCGCGTAGCTGTCCCAGATCACCTGCGTCAGCGCGGCATAACCGCCGCCGAGGATCAGCAACAGAATCAACAGTTGCTTGAACATGTGCCCCAGTTCCGAGGTGTTGTCGCCTAATGCCGGGTTGATCTGGCCGCCGATCAGCGCACCGCGCTGGTTGTCGAACAGGCAGCCGATGGACTCAAACATCCAGAACGGCATCGCCAGCAACAGGCCCAGCAGCAGGCCGATCAGGCTCTCTTTCAAGACCAGCCCGCCAAGGTCGATCCAGCCCAGGTCGTGACCGGTCAGACTGGCGCGGATGCCTGGCATCGGCACCAGCGCCAACGCCAGGACGATGGCGTGGCGCAGCATGCCCTTGATCTCGCGAAAGGCGAACGCCGGCACCAGAAACAGGCAGGGATAGAGGCGCGCCATGCCTAACGTCAGAGCGAGGATGGATTCGGAGACTTCAGTGAAGGCCGGCTGGAACATTTCAGGCCCTCGTCTGCGCGATCATGCTGAATGCCAGGTTGGCCAATTGCATCAACTCGACGCCAATCCAGCGTCCGGTCAACGCCAGAGCGATGCCCACGGCGACAAGTTTGATCGCGAACGGCAGGGTCTGGTCCTGCAACTGCATGACCGCTTGCAGCAACGAGGTCAGCACGCCGACGATCACCGCCACGATCAACGGCGGCGCCGACAGCACCACCACCAGCAACATTGCCTGCTTGAACAGCGTCAATGTATCCATGGCGCCCTCACAGGTAGCTGTAGAAAAGGCCATCGAGCAGTCGTGTCCAGCCATCGACCAGCACGAACAGCAGGATCTTCAACGGCAGGGAAATGGTCATCGGCGCCACCATTTGCATGCCCAGCGCGAGCAGGATGTTGGAGACGATCAGGTCGATCACGATGAAGGGCACGTAGATCAGAAAACCGATCTGGAACCCGGCCTGCAATTCCGAGAGCACGAACGCCGGGACAATCAGCAGCAGGTCGTCGCGGCTGGCCTTGGCCGCCATCGGCGCCGGCCACATGCGCTGAGTGTTTTCCAGCAGATGGGTCTGGATGTCGGGATCGACATTGCGTGACATGAACAGGCGCAACGGCTCCAGCACCTGGGTGCCGGCGCTTTGCATGGCGCTGAAGTTGTCCATGCGTTGCGGCAACTGCCGGAAGCGCTGGCCCATGTCGTTGAACACCGGCGCCATGATGAACAGCGTCGCCGCCAGCGCGATGCCGTACAGCGCCATGTTCGGCGGTGCCTGCTGCACACCGATGGCGTTGCGGGTAATCAGCAGCACCATGGAAATCTTCAGGAACGCGGTGCAAATCATCATCAGCAGCGGCACCAGCGACAGGGCGCCGAGGAACAGGGCGAGGGTCAGCGGGTCGACATCCTGCACATTCACAAGCGCGGCTCCAGCCGGGTGATCTGCAAGCCCAGACGGCCTTCGATGTCGACCAGTTCGCCCTGCGCCAGCACCCGCTCGCCGTGACATAACGTGGCTTCCCCCGGGGTGCAGCCGTTGAATCGCAGCACCGAGCCGACCCCCAGATTACGCAACTGGCCGAGGCTCAAGTGGAGGCTGCCGGCACGCAAGGTCAGGGCCAGCGGCAGGTCGTCAAAGCGCGTGGATTCTGCACCCGGCGCTGAGGGCTGTACCTCGCTGGACACGGGTTGATCGGCGAGGGCGAAGTGATCCAGAGAGGCATTCATCGTCAGGTCTTCCAGTTCGGTGAGGGTGAAGTGCAGGGCAGTGCCCGGCAATTGACGCAGGTGCAGACGGCAGGCGCCGATCTGCAGGCTGCCCTGGCCGTCGGCGCTGAACAGGGCCTGGTGGATAAGCAGAACATCACCCGGTTGCAGGCCGAGTAATTCGCCGCGACTCAAGCTGCAATGTCCCAGCAGCAACGGGATATGCACGGGCCAGATCGGGTCGTTATCGTTGCCGGGATTGCTTTGCCAGGCCGCGTTTTCGAGCCAGCGCAGCAAGGTCTCGGCGCTGATTCGCAGACGGCTGGTGTGGGTGCCCAGCGTCGCGCCGCGCAGCTCCAGCAGACAGTCCAGCCCCGGCACGGGCGGTGCAATGACCGTTTGCAACGGGCTCCATATCGCCTGCAGTTCAGGGGCCAGATACTGGTTGTACAGCGGCCAGTACCAGGAGCATTGCGTGCTGGCAGTCAGTGGGTCGGCAAGGATCGCCGGGCATGCGGAGATCGCACTCAGCAGTGGTTCTGCGTTGTCCAGCCAGAACCGGCCGCAAACTGATTCGAGCGCTGTGGTGGGCTCGCTATTGAAGGCGGTCGGGGCCAGCCGTAGATGAAGGGTAGTGGGCGCCGGTTGCGTCAGGTTCAGGCACAGGCCCGCGCCCAGGCGCTCGCGCACCTGGGCTTCGGCCGACGACAGGTTGCGCAGGCGCAACGCTTGCACGGTCATGTCAAACGCCCTCCCGGTGCAGCCGCAGGCGCACCGCACGTCCCAATTGCCGGGCAAGCCACGTCGCGCTGGTCTGCTGCAGTGGTTCAACCTGACGCCACGCATCCGGAGTCATGTGCACGGCGATTTCCAGCGCCGCGCCGTGGTGGATGACATTGACCTTGACCGGGCCAAGGTTGGGCAGCTCCAGATGCGCTTCGAGTACGCCGGGTTGCGGATCATCCAGATGCTGCTCCAGACGTTCCAGCAGTGCTTGCCACCAATCGATGTCGCGCTGCTCCGGTGCCGCCGCACTGTCTGCGGAGGAACCGGAATTCTGCTGCTGCGGCTCCTGAAAACCGGCACCGCCAAAGTCGGCCAGCAGGTCTCGGTCGAGGTTGCCCAGGGTGTCCAGCAAGTGTTCGAAATGCTCGCTCTCGTCACGAATTTCACCGCGCAGATCCTGGCGCCGTTCGGTTCTGGCGGGCCAGGTCGAGGCCGTGGTTTCCTGACGTGGGCGCGGGGCTTCGGGCATACGCGGTGGCGGTTTGAGCGTGGCGTGGCGCGGATTCATGAGGCATCCCGTGCGAGGTCGCGCAAATAGTCGAGTTTCTCCACATCGCGCTGGCGCCGCCGCAGTTGCTGCTCGCTGTCCGCCGTCCATTGCTGCTGTTGCCGATGTTCGTCCTGCAAGGCCTGATAGCTTTGCTCGACCCGCTCGATTTTGCGCAGAGCCTGTTGCTCGCCGACCAGCCACTGGTTCATCTCGGTGAGCAGCAGACGCCGATTGACGTGGGCGTCGCGTTGGTCAATGCGACCTTGCTGGTGTTGGTCACGCAGCTCGCGCAGCTCACCGGCCAATTGTTCGAGCCGGCCGTGCAAGGCGCTGAGCACCGAGCGTTGGCGGTGCCAGGCTTGTTCGGCCATGGTCAAACGGTGGCGGCGGATCGGCAGTAGCAGATCGAGCGTCGGTGTCAGGTCGGCATTGGCCGGGGTCTGGTAATCGGAATCAGACTGGAGCATGGGCGGTTACCTGCAGAAGGTGATCCAGGGTTTCATCGAGCGTCACCGGCTCGCGCAGCGATTGCTGGAGGAAGGCCTCGATGCGGGCGCGAGCGTCCACGGCGCAATCGGTCAGCGGGTCGTTGCCAGGCTGGTACTCGCCGAGCTTGATGAGCATTTCCACTTGCTGATAAGCAGCCATCAGTCGGCGCAACTGTGTGGCCCCGTGTTGCTGTTCGGTTCCCACCACATTGCTCATTGTCCGGCTCAGGCTGGCGAGAATGTCCACCGCCGGGTAATGCCCGCGTTCGGCCAGGCGCCGGGACAGCACGATGTGGCCGTCGAGCAGCGAGCGCACCTCGTCGGCGACCGGATCGTTCATCGAGTCCTGTTCGATCAGCACCGAATACAGCGCGGTGATGACGCCGTCGTGGGTGCGCCCGGCGCGTTCCACCAGACGCGGCAACAGGCTGTAGACCGACGGCGGCAAGCCACCGCGCCCGGCCGGCTCACCGCTGGCCAGACCGATCTCGCGCTGGGCACGGGCAAAGCGGGTCAGCGAGTCAATGATCAGCAGCGTCGACTTGCCCTGCTGGCGGAAGCCCTCGGCAATCGCCGTGGCGGTGAACGCAGCGCGGGCGCGCTCCATGCTGCTGCGGTCGGAGGTGGCGCAGACCAGCACGGTGCGGCTGCGCAGTTCGGCATCCAGTTCATGGTCGAGAAACTCACGCAGCTCGCGTCCGCGCTCGCCGATCAAGCCAAACACGATGGCCTGACACGGGGTATTGCGTGCCAGTTCGGCGAGCAGGGTGGTCTTGCCGCAGCCGGCGCCGGCGAATATCCCCACCCGCTGGCCTTCACCCAGCGTCAGCAGACCGTCGATGGCGCGCAGCCCGGTGGCCAGCGGTGCTTCGATTCGCGGGCGCTCGCTGGCGGCAGGGGCATCGCGAATCACCGGCAGCGCGCCAATCGCCCCGGCCTCGGCAAACGCCTGCGGGCCTTCGCCGTTGAGCGCGCGGCCAAAGCCGTCGAGCACGCAGCCTAAAAGGTGATCGCCGACCAGCAGACTGTGCGGCTGGAACAGTGGTGTGACTCGCGCGCCAATGGCTATCCCGTCCAGCGCGCCGAGGGCCGCCAGCAACGTGTGTTCACGGTCGAACCCGACGATTTCGGCCATCACCTCGCTGCCGTCGGCACGCTGGATCTGGCACAGATCGCCGATCCGCGCCCGGGGCATGCGGCTGTGCAGCAAAATGCCGCTGACCCCGGTGATGCGCCCGTGGATCGCTACCGGTGCGCAGTGTTCGATCCGTTGCCGATGTTGCCCGCACCATTGCTGCAACTGTGCGATGGCATCCTGCATCACCAGCTCACCTCAATGCGCCGATCACCTTCGAACACCACTTGATGTTCGCTGATGCCGACCAGCCGCACGCCAGCCACTTCGTCGCCGAGAAACAAGCGCCGGCCATCGCTGGTCAACACGTTGGGCAAGCGCGCCAGACTGATCTGGACAATGCTGAACGGCAGCAGCGGGGTGGCTTCGGGCAGGTCGCTGAGCACCTGCAACGGGCTGCGATACTGCTGCTCGAAACGCAGCAGCATGCGTTCGGTCGATTGCAGCAGATCGTCCTCGTCGAAACGGCCTTTGAGCAGGATTTTGCCCGGTTGCTCGACGAGGCTGATCCGGCTCTGCAACTCACGCTCGTTGAGCATGTCTTGCAGAACCTGACGGACTTCGGCGGCATCCTTGAGCGCGGTTCGGCCCGGCACTGGCAGCGGCGTCGGCGGTTGCGCCGGGGTGTTGATGCCCCAGATCAATGTGGCGAGAAACAGCAACAGCGCACCCAGCATCAGCAATGGGCCGAGCAGCGAACGCGAGCGAGTCGGGGCGGCTATGTCAGCGTCGCGCTCCGCATTCATGGGCGGCAATGGGGTTTCTGTCGATGCCTGCGGCTGATCTTCAGGCTCTTCCTCGGCGGGCCATTCGGTGTTGGCACTGACCACCGACAACCAGACACCATTGAGGGCAAACGGCGTGCCCGGTTGCAGGGTGGCGATGGCATCGACCTTGTGCCCCTCGCTGTCGGTGACCGGGCCGTCCTTGCGGGCCAGCGACCAGGTGTCGTCGACCAGCCGCAGCAGGCAGTGGCGATCCTTGATGCCGGGGTCGTACAACGCCAGGTCGGCGCTCTGGGCCGAACCGATGCACCATTCGCCACCGCTCAACGGCAGCGCCGCACCCCGGTGCAAACCGGTGAGCACGCGCAGCTCATACATCATCTCGGGTTTCATCGCATCACTCCGTCAGGCCATCAAGGCATGGGCTTCTTGCAGATCGAGGCGTCCCAGCACCTGTACCTGCACCGAGGACAGCAACTCGGCGAAGGACAGCACCGGAACATGGTTGAATTCATCCCTGAGCAAACCGTGCAACGGGCTGCGCAGGTCCTGCGCCACCAGCAGCACCGGCGCCGGTCGCGAGCGCAGCGGGAAAGCGTGGCGCAGTTGTTCGAGCAGGGCATTGCCCAGTTCCGGTTCGAGGGCAAACCAGGCTTCGTTCTGGCTCTGGCGCAGGGCGTCGCGCAGCAGCACTTCGGTTTCCGGGGTGATCAGCCACGCATTGAGCGCACCTTGTTCGGTGTGCTGGTGGCAGATTTGTGCCTTGAGGGCGATGCGCACGTAATCGGTGAGGGCGTTCAGGTCGCGTTCGTGTTGCCCTTGTTCGATCAGCGTCTCGGCAATCGGCCGCACCGAGCGCAGCGACACCAGCTCGGCGGACAGCCGTTGCAGCACGGCGGCGAAACGCGCCAGGGGCAGGGTACGTTGCAGCTCCTGCGCCAGCTCCGGCTGTTCGCTTTCGAGCCAGCCGAGGATCGCCTTGCTTTCCTGCAGACCAATGAACTGCGGGCCGGTGGCCTGGAAGGCGCGGCTCATGCGTTCGAGGATCAGTTCCTCGGCACTGACCGGCTCGACACTGCTCATGCGCAACAGCGCATGGTCGGGGGCAAACCACACCCATTCACTCTCATCACGCTCCGCGCGCCCCGGCTCGCCGTCGTGCAGCTCCCCGCACTGGCGCAGATGCACGGCTTGCAGGGTTTCACTCCAGGTGGCGCGAATCAGCGGCACTTCGTAGACGCAGAATCGAAATTCGTCTTCGGCGCAATCCTCGCTGAACTCCAGATCGAACGAAGGCAATGTCAAGCCGAAACGGTGCACCAGGGTGTTACGTCGCTGGCGAATGCCGTGCAGCAAACGCTCCAGCGCCGCACTGCCTTTGTGGGCGGGATGGAACTGCAACAAATAGGCGCGGGACGGATTAAAGCGGCGGATGTCTTCGCGGCCATTGAGCTCGGGCGCGCCATTGCGGGTGGCGCCGTCGTGATCCTGGAGAATCTGCTTCTGGCGAATGCGCCACAGCTGAATCAGGCCACTGAACAGGCAAATCAGGCTGATGCTGATGAACACCAGACTGGGCATGCCGGGGATCGCGGCAAAGCCGAGCATGCCGATCGAGGAAAACACCCAGGCCTTGGGCTGACTGGTCAATTGTTCGGCGATTTCATGGCCGATGTTGGCGTCGCCGGCCTGACTGTCCGGCGCTACCCGGGTGATGATCATGCCGGCAGTCAGGGAAATCAGCAGCGCGGGAATCTGCGCGATCAGGCCGTCGCCGATGGTCAGCACCGAGTACAGGTGCATGGCGTCGGAGGCTTGCATGCCGTTTTGCAGCACGCCGATGGAGAAGCCGCCGATCAGGTTGATAAAGACGATCACCAGACCGGCGATGGCGTCACCTTTGACGAATTTCATCGCACCGTCCATGGCACCGAACAACTGACTTTCCTTGGACAATTGCTCGCGCCGCTGACGGGCTTCACGCACGTTGATCAGGTTGGCGCGCAGGTCGCTGTCGATCGACATCTGTTTGCCGGGCATGGCATCCAGGGTGAAGCGCGCGGCGACTTCGGCCACCCGTTCCGAGCCCTTGGTGATCACCAGAAAGTTGACGATGGTCAGGATCAGGAAGATCACCAGACCCACCGCTAGATTGCCGCCCACCACGAAACTGCCGAAGGCTTCGACGATGTGCCCCGCATCCTGTTGCAGCAGGATCAGGCGGGTGGTGGCAATCGACAGCGACAGCCGAAACATGGTGGTCAGCAATAGCACTGCCGGAAACGTCGAGAACGCCAGCGGTCGCGGCAGGTACATGGCCAGCACGATCAGCAGCGAAGAGATGCAGATGTTCAGCGCAATCAACACGTCGACCAATGCGGTGGGCAGTGGCAGGATCATCATGAACACGATGGCCATGACCATCACGGCGCCGACGATTTCGGTGCGGCGCATCACCGCCAGCGCCAGGCGGTTGAGGGCGTGGATCAGGCGATTCATTGCAGACCTCGCCCCGGCTCGACCAGCCCCATGGCCTGGCGTTCTTGCCGGGCCAGTTGCTCCATCAGGTTATGCAACAGGCGCAGGCCGTTTTGCCGGGTCTTGAGGTCTTTCCACAACACCAGCGGCAGGTTTTGCAGCAGTGGATAGAGGCCGTTGAAATACAGCGGCTGCAAGTGCGGAGCGTTGTCCAGGGTGTCATCGCTGAGCAGCGTCAGGTCGCGGGCAAAGAAACCGTTGGCACAAAAGCGCAGCAGCCGTTTGCTCATGGCCAGCGGCGTCATGCTTTCGCGGCGTTGTTTCTGGCTCAAACGCTGCAACAGGTCGTGGCAAGCCTTGATCAGATTGTTGAGCTGCCCGCAGGAGCCCAAGCCGCGCAACATCGAGCCGAGAACGTTACCGGGCAACGAGGGCGAAAGGGCGGCGATGTCGTCCGCCAGCGCCCGTTGCAAGGTGCGCAGGCCACGGGCGAATTGCTCTTCACTGAAGTGTTCGAGCAGGGCTTCGAGCAGGCTGGCCAAGGGTTGCTGGCCGACGATGGCTTTGTAGTAGAGCTGACGCATCGCCGCGCGTTGCTGCGGGTCGCGGCTGAACAGGGCGATGGCGCTGGCGGTATTGAAGCCCGCTCGGATTTTGTCACCGTGCACCAGACGCAATTCGTCGATCAGCTCGCGCGTGTTCTGCGCCTCGCCGTCCAGACCTTCAGCCAATGACAGGCGCATCGCCTGTTGCAGCAGGATGTCGGTGCGCGCCGGATCATTGTCCGCGACGCTCAGCGCCGCCTGCAGCGACGGCTGCTGTTGCAGTTGCTGCTGCATGCGCCGCGCCTGTTGTTCGAGGCTTGGCTGGTCGCCGTGATCAAGCAGGCGATAGAGCTCGACGAGCTTCTCGATGCGCTCCACGCGCTGCCCTCGGGAAGCATCGCTGATGTGGCGCTCGTCGAGGCTCTTGCTGTGGCGCTCGATGCTTTCGCTGAACTTCAGGGCCACCTCTTCCATGGAGTCGATCAGCGGGTTCTTCGCCGTGGCCGCAGTGGCTTCGGTGCCAAACAGCGGACGCGGCAGCAAGTCCAGTGGCAGGGCATCGTTGTAGTTGGAAATTTTCATGGAGGCGCACGTTCCACCGCTATTCAGGTGTGCAGTGAGTGGCGTTTGCCGGCGTCCGGTTCCCTGGGCGCGAAGCAGCCCGGTTGACTGTGCAAGAACTGGCACAGGCATTTTGTCGAAAGTGCAACAAATGGCAAAAAACGCACTTTTCTGTTTTTAAAAGTGTTTAAAAACAACACGTTGGAAAATTACCAGGGTTGGTACGCTCGCTGCTCTCTATCCCTCCCGCCACTGTCGGCATAGCGTGAGTGATGAGGGAACAAGCGTGGAATCGAGTAGTGTTCAAACGGAAGCGAAAGTCATTGCCGCCATCGAACTGGACCTGGGCGGACTGGCACACAGCAGCGAGAAAAAGCTGCGCGGTTTCATCAATAAGCGAGTGTTCAACCCGGCCGATGTCGATGACCTGATGCAGATGACTTATCTGGAAGCCTGGCGCAACCAGCACAAGTACACCGGGGCGTCGAAACCGGAAACCTGGCTGTTCGGCATTGCCACTAACCTGGTCAGCAACCACTTCAAGAACTTCTATCGCCGGCCGCAGTGCGCGGTGCTGGAAGAGGCAGGCATCGAAAGTCTGGAATATGGCCACGACCCGAGCCAGGTCAGCGAGCACCAGCGTCTGCTCAGGCGCACGCTGGAGGCCATCGACGACTTATCGGTGGACATGCGCGCGGTGATCGATCTGGTGGTGGATTCCGACATCAGCTATCAGGACGCCGCGCAGCAACTGGGCGTGCCCATCGGCACGGTGCGTTCACGTCTGGCCAGGGCCCGGTGCCAGTTGAAGTCCAGTGTCTACACCGAGAGGGCCAGCGCATGAACGGATTTCGTCATAGCCAACCCATGACCCTGCCGCGCGGTGTGCGTGAGTCCTGCGATGCCGACCTGCCGGCGATGATGGAGATCTTCAACGAAACCGCCGGCACGGGTGCCAACTCGCCAGTGACCCGGCCGATGACGCTTGAGGAAGTGACTTTCTATATCAATCTGTACAAGCGCGATGGCCTGCCCGTCTACGTGCTTGAACGCGGCGGCGAAGTGGTTGGCTGGCTGTCGATCAACCGCTTCAGTTGGGGCACCCAGGCCTGCCGCAACACCGGCGAAACCGCCATTTATGTGCGCGCCGATCGCTACGGCAGTGGCATCGGCGTGCGCCTGGGCCATGCGACGGTGATCCTCGGGCGTCAGTTCGGCCTGGAAACCCTGGTCGCCTGGATCATGGCCGCCAACGTGCCTAGCCAGCACATCGTGCAATCCATCGGCGCGGTACTCTGGGCCCGCTTGCCAGGTATCGCCCGGTTTGGCGAGGAGCGGGCGGACGTGTTGCTGTTTGGTCTACCGTTGTTTGAGGATGGGCCGGACTGAGGGCAGATGTGCAGCGGTGACTCGCGTCGCCGCTGCCGAGGGCAGCCTCGGCAGCGGCGCTGGTCATTTTCTCGAGATGGTGGAGCGCTTCACCGGTCCTTTGCTGCTCAAGATCCGTCGTGCTGCGTGCACGGCGCGCTCGGAGAGCATTTCCATGCGCGGTGATTGCAGCGCCCACGCATGCCAGTACAGCTCGACATCGGTGAAATGCCCCGGCGCCACATCCACCAGTTCACGACTTTTCAGCAAATCGCTGACCTGCATATACGGCACCATGCCGTAGCCGAGTCCGCGGCGAATGGCTTTCAGACGAGCCTCTGGCAGTGACAGGTAGTGCGTGGGGTAAGCGTCTGCGTGCAGGCCGAAGCGTGACTGCATGAACTCCGACTGCAGGGTGTCTTTGCGCGAATAGGCAAATACCGGCGCCTTGCGTGCCGCCGCGCGGGTCAGGCCTTTGGCAAACCAGCGCTGCTGAAACTCTGGCGATGCGACCAACTGGTAACGCACCGGACCCAGCAGCTCAGCGAAACAACCGCGCATAGGCTGCGAACGCGTGCCGATACAGCCGATGACCTGGCCGCTTTCCAGCAAGGCATAGGTGTGATCCTGATCATCGACCACGACGTCGAGCAAAATATTCTCGCTGACGAATATCTCGGCCAGTGCCGGAAAGAACCATGTCGCCAGCGTGTCGCCATTGACGGCAATGACCACGCGCAGGTGATCCTGTTCATCGCCGGTCAGCTCGTTCAGCAGTTCTTCTTCGAGCACGGTTGCACGACGCAGATAGAGCATCAGTTTTCTGCCCGCTAGGGTCGGCTCGCACGGGCGACCGCGCACCACCACCGAGCGGCCCAAGCGAACTTCAAGGGCGTGTATGCGTTGCGACACCGCCGACGGCGTCACGTTAAGACGTTCCGCAGCCTTCTCGAAACTGCCGCTGTCGACCACGGCGAGGAACGCCTGCATCTGTTTTGCGTCGAGTTGCATGGCTGTCGCTCTGGTTAAGTATTTCTAATCGTTACTGAAAGATACTGCGTTTTTCTTCACTTAAACATAGCGCTGCTCAATCATTGCTCGGCGGCGACAGTGAGCGGTTTCAGCCCGCGCAACACACTGCACCGGGTGTCATCCGATTTTCCGAATGACAGCAATGAGGCTTTATTCACAGAGAAAGGTGGGCGTGATGAGCATTCAAATATGCAGCGTCCGATACTTGCCATGAAACTCAATATGATCATCGCTGTGAGCGCCATTGCATTGGTCGGCAACTATGTCTGGCAATCCCACGACCTGAAACTCGGTCCTTATGAGTATCAGGTCTCGGCAAAAACACAGCCGTCCCGCCACACTCATTCCGACGCCCGTCGGATGGCGCTTAGCGGCGCCGGGAAGAAGTGCGCTTCGCTCGGCAAGCAGATCGACGTGTTTGACGTGCAATCGCGCTTGCCGCTCGATCCCGGGAATGACGTGGCTAACGTGACATTCGTCTGCAAGTGATCGCTGTTTCGGCGATTCGAGCCAGCCAGAAACATTGCAACTTTTAATCTATCGGCGGTACACACCATGAAGTTATTGATGATTGCGTTGCTTGCGACGCTGTTGAGCGCCTGTGTGACATCTGTGCATGACTGGTCCAGGCCCGGCGCGAGTGCCGCTGATATTCAGCACGACAAAGCTGAATGCCAGTACCAGGCCAAGGCCGCGACCGCCAGCTACCATTCAAGCCCTGCTGCAAACGATACAACTCACGGCATGGGCAGTGCCGTGGGTGACGGGATCGTCATTGCGGAAAAACAGATCGACCTGACGAATGATTGCATGCGCGTCAAAGGCTACTCAGGGCAATGAGCGAGGCAGATGGTCTCATTCAAGACCTCGCCTTATTGACCGATGCATACCGTGTTGGACTTGGTTCGTGTGGTTTGGCCATCGGCTGACGCGTCACCCTGAACGTCGACGCTTTCGGTGGTATTACATTCCTGCATGGCGGGTTTCGCGGTTTTCTGTTGCCACTCCCGATCTTGCTGGGCTTGCCAATCGGCAACGGCTTTCTTGCGTTTCTGGTCGGAGATCATCATGCAGTTTGCAAACTCGGTAGAGCCTTGTACGTAGCCGTAACCGGCGCATGTCTGACGGTCTTCAGCCGCTTGTTGTTCAGCGCTCATGCAACCGCTTAACGTGGCGGCAGCGCTGAATGTCAGGAAAAGGAGGGGAATGACGCGTGCAGCGCAGGTATGAGGCGTTTTCATGGGAATTTCCAGGAAGTGAGGTCATACATTCAGGGGCTGCACGTCCTGGTCCGCTGGCCTGATGCCTGTGCTTGAGGGATCGAGGGGCACTCGAAAGTGAACGTCGAGTGCTTCAACCCGTTGGACAAGTCACCAAATCTTTATAGTACAGTCGTCATCGAACCACCTGTCGTATGAGGCTTTTCGGCAATGGGTGTACAAAAAACCGACAGATGGGCACGGATCGCATGCGTACAATTACGCACGATCATCGAAGAGTAATACGACGTTTAAATGAGTGATTCTACGGCGACAAACAACGGCAACTGGTACGCAGTGATTGCCCTGGCACTGGCTGCGTTTGTGTTCAACACCACCGAGTTTGTACCGGTCGGTCTGTTGAGTTCGATCGGCAGCAGCTTCGACATGTCGACCGCGCAGGTTGGCCTGATGTTGACTATCTATGCGTGGGTGGTGTCTTTGACGTCGCTGCCGATCATGCTGCTGACACGCAATGTCGAGCGCCGACGGCTGTTGATCGTGCTGTTTGGAATGTTTATCGCCAGTCACATTCTGTCGAGTCTGGCGACCAGCTTCGGTGTGTTGCTGGTGAGCCGGATCGGTGTGGCGCTGTCGCATGCGCTGTTCTGGTCGATCACCGCGTCTCTGGCCGTACGCCTCGCGCCGCCGGGCAAACAGGTTCAGGCCTTGGGTTTGCTGGCTACCGGTACTTCGCTGGCGATGGTGCTGGGCATTCCCCTCGGCCGCTTGTTGGGCGAGGCCATGGGCTGGCGCACCACGTTCATCGTGATCGCCGGCTTTGCGGCGGCGCTGGTGTTCTGTCTGGCGAAGGTGTTGCCGTTGCTGCCCAGTCAGAACTCCGGCTCGCTCAAGAGTCTGCCCGTGTTGTTGAAGCGGCCGGCACTGGTGGCCATCTATGTGCTGACGGCGCTGGTCGTGACGGCACAGTTCACCGCCTACAGCTACATCGAACCGTTCGTTCTGACCGTGGCGGGCATGAGCGGCGATGTGGTGACGCTCCTGCTGTTGTTATTCGGCGGCGCCGGTATTTTCGGCTCGCTGCTATTCAGCTACCTGCACAGCTATAACCCGCAGCGCTTTCTGATCATCTGCGTGTCGTTGCTCGCCTTGTGCCTGGCTTCGCTGTTGCCGTTGAGCGGTAACGTCTCATACCTCGGCGTGCTGAGTGTGTTCTGGGGGATGGCGATCATGGGCTTCGGGCTGGCGTTACAGTCGAAAGTCCTGGTGCTGGCTCCGGACGCTACCGACGTGGCGATGGCGTTGTTTTCCGGGATCTACAACATCGGTATCGGCGGCGGGGCACTGGTGGGGAGTTGGGTGGGAAGTCAGTTTGGCTTTGCTTACATTGGGGTGGTGGGCGGAATGCTGGCGGCGTCGGCGCTGGCGTTTTACTGCCTGTCGCTGTATCGCCTGGCCCGGTCCGTGGCTTGAGTTCAAGGACTACAAGCCGCCGGGCGCATTTCATTTAAAACGTTGCCTGCTTAATGTGCAGGCAACTCGAGACTGTCCGGGTCGCCGAAGAACATTTTTACTTGGCTCTAGGGCGGTAGTTTCAGGATGGAATTTTGAAGCTGTGCCCCCAATTTTTCCCCCAGTCGCGACGGGTGCGCAGACGATCAGCATTGGCGATTTCTGAAGCGGAGCAAGGTGGTCGTTGATGGCTTTCAGTGTACTGCAGGCTGGGATGCATAAGGGATAACCGGATGATTGGTTAGCTAGGGCAGGGGATTGGTGTCTGGCAGGCCTACACCACGCCAGCTCTTCGCTGGTAGCATGTAGCCATTAGCTAGGCAGGCTAATCCTCATCCTCCAATCGGGTACCCGTAATGGCCGTTGAAGCAGGGAAGTACGCAGACGTCTATCGCAGTTGGCAGCAGCATCTGTTCAATTTCAATCTGGATGTGCGGGAAACCCAGACGCCGGGTTTGCGCAAGCCGCAACTGGCTGCGCTGTATGCCGCCCTGGGGTACTTGGTGATGGCCCCCACCACGACCGCAACAATCGTAATGCCGACCGGCACTGGCAAAACCGACACCATGCTCGGGTTGCTGGTCGCCGGGCGATTGGCCAGGACCCTTGTGCTGGTGCCCTCTGACGCGTTGCGTTCCCAACTGGCCGACAAATGCCATGAACTGAAGAAGTTGCGGGAGATCGGCGCCGTTTCGGCTACCGCACTCAACCCGGTGGTGCGGGCTATCGGCTCAGGTCTGGCCGCTGACGAGGTACAACAGCTGGCTGATGCCAATGTGATCGTCGCCACGCCGCAAGCGCTACAGCGATTCGACCAACCGGCCTTGGAGGCCTTGGCGGCGTTGTGCAGTCACCTGATCATCGATGAAGCGCATCATGTGGCCGCCCTGACCTGGGACAGGGTGAAAACTGCGTTCAAAGACAAGCCCTGCCTGCAATTCACCGCCACTCCGTTCCGGGAGGACAACCAGCCGTTGGATGGCAAGATCATCTACAACTACCCGCTGAAGGATGCCCAGATCGATGGCTACTTCAAGGCGATCGAGTTCCATCCGGTGCGCGAGTACAACCTGGAACTGGCCGACCAGGTGGTGGCTGACAAGGCGGTCGAGCTGTTGCGAAACGACCGCGCGCAGGGGTTCAACCACCTGCTGATGGTACGTGCCCGGTCGCAAAAACGTGCCGCCGCACTGTTTGAGCTGTATAAGCAGCATGAGGATCTTTCGCCCATCCTTATCCACAGCAAAGTGCCGAACCGGGCTAGGCTACTGGGTGAAATCGTCGAGAAGAAATACAAGATCATCGTCTGTGTGGACATGCTGGGCGAAGGCTTCGACTTGCCGGAGCTGAAGATTGCGGCCATCCACGACCAGCACCGCAGTCCCGCCGTTACCCTGCAGTTTATCGGTCGTCTAACACGAGTCGATGATACGCTCGGTGACGCCAAGTTCGTCTCCAATATCGCCAACCAGAAAGTCGATTACCAGATGGCGGTGCTGTACAAGGAAAGTGCCGACTGGAGTGCGGTGATTCGTGATGTCAGCCAGGACAAAATCGCCCGCGAGATCGAAAAGGAGACATTCACCGAACAGTTTCCTGAGGATGCCGATGCCGAGGACATTTTCGGCTTGAACCCCAACCCCAAGATCAGTGCGGTCGCCTACCACGTGGAGCTTGACGACTGGCGACCTGAGAAGGCCAAGCACTTCTCGCAGAAGAAAGAGCCGCTGCAGCTCCTGTCCATCAACGACGAGGCCGACACCATCATCATGGTGACGCGGCGCGAAACGCCCGTCGGCTGGGCGCAGACGTCGACGATCATGGACACCAACTGGATCCTCTACCTGGCGTACTACCATGAGTCCGACAAGACGCTGTTCGTCCATTCTTCCGGGGATGAGTCGCAAGCGAACCGTTTCCTGAGCCTGATCGCCAAGGATTCCCGGCGCATCAGCGGCGAGCCGACCTTCCGCACCCTACACGGCATTAAACTCATGAAGCTGCAAAACGTGGGCCTTTCGCGCATGCGAAAGGATCTGCGTTTCACCATGCATGTTGGGCGCGACATCAATACCGTCATCAGTGAAATCGAGAACGGCACGGCGAGAAAGTCCAACATCTTCGCCACCGGCTACGAAGATGGCCAGCGCACTACCGTTGGCTGTTCGCACAAGGGCAAGATCTGGGAGATGAACGCTTCCAGCATCAACGACTGGATCGAGTGGTGCAAGCGTGCCTCGCACAAGCTCAACGACGCGACGATCAACCCGTCCGAAATACTCAAGGATGTAATTCGCTCGGAAAAGATTGAGGGGGCGTGGCCGACGGGGTTGTTCTATGCCGATTGGCCGGCGTCGATCCTGATTGAAAATGAGCAGAAGATTTCGCTGGCGTACGTGGCTGAGGTGTTCAACTTGCTGGATGTGGAATTGGGCAAGCCCCAGCGAGTAGATGCATTGACCCTGCAAGTGCCCATCAGCGCAACGGCAGTCGATGGTACGGCGCGTCAATTACCGGATATCACGATCCGACTGTTGGATGACGCCTACAAATTTTTCTGCCCAGGGGTCAAGATCGTCTCCGCTGAAGAGAGCTCGTTCGAGCAGTACCTGGATAGCAACCCGCTGGTACTGCTGGCCGTCGATGGTTCGATGGTCGAAGGCAACTACCGCTACTACTCCCCCAACAGTTTGGACCTAAAGCTGCCGGTCGCCTTGATCGAACCGTGGGACTGGGGCACAACCCAGATCCACAGCGAGTCGATGAGGGCGGAACGCAACCCGGACACAGTTCAGGGGTTCACTTATAGCAAAATCGAGAACGATTACACGTTCATTTTCAACGATGATGGCGCCGGCGAGATCGCCGATTTGGTGGCGATCAAGGAAAGCAAGGATGCCATCTTTGTCGACCTGTACCACTGCAAGTACTGTCCTGGCGCGAATCAACCGGGCGCCCGAGTGTCCGACGTCTACGAGGTCTGCGGTCAGGCATCACGCTCCGTGAAGTGGCTGCACACCGAAGAAAAGTTCTTTAACCGATTGCTGGAGCGCTATCAGTACTCGTTGTCAAAAGGGTTTGACAGGATCCTCAAGGGCGAACCCGTCGATTTAGAGCTGCTGCGCAATAAGTGCCACGATCACGAGATGATTTTCCGTTTTGTGATCGTCCAACCAGCCATCTCGGCAGCCAAAATCTCCGCTGATCAGCTAGCTGTGCTCGGCACCAGTTACTCGTACATTAAGAGCGTATCCGGCTCGGATGTGAGAGTTATCACCAATGGTTAAAGTAAGGTTGCTACCGTCTTGCAGTGGAGAGGCTTCACGTCAATTGCAATCTGGGGAGTTAAAGAAGGCTATGGAGTTCAAGCCTGCATGTGCGCTTGCTATCCGGGTTCGATGAGATTAGTGCGGCTAAACACTCGAGAGAATAATTGGTTTAGGTGGCAAGGGACGTATGGCGAAATTGCCAGTTAGAATAAATTATTTGATGGTGTTTTTTGAAAGTAAGCGTAAGGGGTTGACGACAATAGCTTCGTCATTCGGCACTCTGCGCTCCATTAAGTGTCTGAGTTATGACTATTTTTTAATGGCTGAAATTTGGAGGCTCGATGAGAATTGAGGAGAGTTTTAATCCGATCAAAGATTTTAAATTGGAGGAGCTTGATGATCCAGATTTCAAGGAGGACTCTGTTAGAGAGGAAATTATTCTTCCTATATTGAAGTGCCTAGGATATTCAGCTAGTAAGCCATATAAAATTGTTCGTAGTAAGCCGCTTGTTCATCCGTTCGTATCGATTGGTAGCTCTCGAAAAAAGATTACCTGTATCCCAGATTACCTTTTTGAAGTAAGTGGTAGGTATTCATGGCTTCTTGAAGCAAAGGCGCCGGGCGAAAATATCACTTCAGGGGCTCACGTTGAACAGGCTTATTCTTATGCTATTCATAGTGAGATTCGTGTGCCAATGTTCGCATTGTGTAATGGCCGGGAGTTTGTGCTTTTTAATGTAAGTAAGCCGGACCCTATATTGCATTTTGCAATAGCTCTGTTGCCTCAGTATCTAGATGAGCTGAAGAGGATTTTGGGTCCAGAAAACTCATTGAATTGTGAGTTTAAGTTAGCAAAGGACCTTGGCCTACATCTCAAGAGGCTTGGCTTTCATAAGGTCGAGCATCTAATCTTCCCAGATGTTCCCATAAGTTTCATTGCCCAGCTTGATGGCAATATGTTCACAACTGGAAGTGGTACTGCGTTGCCTGGTGGTGACAGCTATGTTGTTTCGCTAGATTTCGGGCTGAGCGCCCTTGCTCAGTTGAAAGCTAAATTGCCCGCAGACGCAATGAAAACTCTCCTTGAGCGAAAATCCGGAGGAAGGTCTTGCGTCAGGTTTACAAATGCGTCGATATATACAACTGTGGATTGTCGTGTTGGTGAGAAGCTAGAAGAAAATTCAGATGAGATTTTTATGCCTCTCATTGTAAATAATTTTATTTGACGTGTTCTGTTGCTGGTGAAGCAACTGACCTCTTCGGTGTGGTATTAAATTAGAGGAAAATGTACGGCAATCCACGCAGTTTTCGGAGGTATGGTCGTTGTAGACCGTTGGTTGTTGGCAAACAGCCACGTCGAGCGCCCGGTACGGGCGCTTTCTTCTGCATGATGTGGCGCTGATGCGGAATTGCCCTACCTGCTTGGGCAAGACTGACCGTGGCATGAATAGGTAGATAGCCAGCACAGACGGCCGCAGCTCAAGGATTTGCTTTAGCGCATAGTTCAGCTCAGAGGCCTAAAGGACGGCTTCACCGGCGCTGACTGCCGACAAGCTGCCTCTTGGTAAAGCTTGCTCCACAGGAAAAGCTGGTTGGCATTGATACCGTTGCGCCTGGCGGCTACCGAGACGCTTTGCCCAGGCTCCAGGCTCTTGCACCATGGCAGCTTCTGCTCGGGGCTCCAGCGCCGGCGCCGCTCTTGACTAAGCACTTCGCCGCCACCCTTGCCGTTGCTGTTAGTCATAAATATACCCATTTGCCTATAGTGCTAGGCGGGATGGCGGACTACCTGCGCGACCACCGCATCGAGGTGTTTCAGCAGTAATGAACGAGGTGTTGATCCGCACCCCGCTTCATGGCCACGGAACGGAGATCATCCGGTGCACTTGCCCAGCTTGATGGTTTTGCCTAGGGCGAACAGCGTGCTGTCGATGTGCATCAGGTAATCCGCTGACTCTTTCAGTTGCGGGTCGAAGCATTCGGTTTTCAGCCAGCTCTTGTAATCGTTGATCCCAGAGACCTGGTTGTTGAGCAACGTGATCCGGCGGATGGAGTCCATCTTTTTTTCGTCGTTGCGATCGGCGCGCCATAGCAGGAAAGCACGCAGGACATGCTGGTCGATGATGGGCTCGCGCTTGTCGGCAAGGTGGCGGCCAAACTGGTGGAACACCTGTCCCGGGCCGTTTTTCCGTGCAGTGTCGGCATGGACGCCGCGCACTCCTTCGACGATGTGCGTCACCTTCGGCAGGTCGCCGTTCTTCCAGGCGACGGAATAGAGCAGCTTTTCCAGCGGTGACAGGGTCCTGGCGCTGATTCGGGGGTGGAGCTCGCCCTCGTCGGTCAGCAGCCCGTCGGCTACCAGGGTGGCAATCTCATCGCTGTTGATCGAGAGCCGCAGTTCCGGGTAGTCCTTACGGTCCAATCGATTGACATGAAGGTCGGGGCGCTGGGAGACGATGGCCGAAAAATCATCGGCAGAGCGTGCCCGTAGAATGTCGGCGAACACCGCATCGACCAGCTTCAGGGCTTGGACGTTGTTCACCTTCAAGCATCCTCGCCGACGTTGTTGTAGGTCTTGCGGTTGACCAGCCAGGGCAATGCTGGCTGGCTGCGAACGTGTTTGTAGCGGCCCCTGGCGAATTCGTAGGTTTTCAGTTCCTTGAAATAGCGACTGCGCCCGTGCCATTCATAGGTCACGAGAAATACCAGCAATGGCTTGTCCGCGTGTTCCCAAACGCCGTGTATGCGCTCCAGCGCCATCTGCAGTTCATTGACCCTGGTGTAGCCGATGAAGGTCTGAAACACTGCATCATCGGCGCGTTTCAGCAGCTTTTCGAACTCATTAATATCGGTATGGGCGCGTTTCCATTCCCATTCCACATAGGCCAGGGTTTGTTCCGGAAAACGTATGACTGCATCGGTACGGCCGCCTTGCTCGAACAGTGCGCGAGCGCCGAGCAGGGTCGCGCATTGCCTGACCACCAGGCCGATATGAATAGTCCAGTTGGCAGGGTTGGCCATGGAGTGCTCCTCTGTCACGGGAAAGTCGCGATACCAGAGGCAGTTGAAGAGGGTTACGAAATCTCGTTGGATGCGTTTCACCGGCATTCCTTGCATGGGGCGGAGGAGGGGGCATTGACGAGGCATTATGCCGTCATATTTTTTTACATTCGCACGCATTTGTTCAGTGCGGCTAGTGGCGCGCTCACTACGACTCGGCCATTGATACGGGGTAGGGCTGAGGGCTCATATCTTCTTCAGTCCATTCACCCTCATCAATAGCCTGCTTGGCCTCAGGCTGGGGGCATCCTTTTTAAACCATCCAAAGCATGCCCTCAGATATGCCCCCAATGTAGCAATGCACTGGAGGTGGATGGATCTCCATGGTCCTTGAAAAGGCAGAAGTGATCGGATAAACAGCCCGCCATCCGGCCCCTAGAGACTCTCAGGGTCGCCAAAAAACATCTGAATCCGCGACCGTAACCAACGCTCCCCGGGATCATTATCCTGCGACCCGCGCCACGCCATGTGCAGCTCAAACGTGCGCGTCGGCAACGGCGGGTCTTCCGCCCGCACGCCACCGGCGGCCGTCAGTGCATCGGCGGTGTAATCCGGTACGGTGGCGACGATGTCGGTGCCGGCGAGCAACGTACTCAAGCCATTGAACTGCGGCACGGCCAGCACCACGTGGCGCTTGCGCCCGAGTTTCTCCAGCTCTTCATCAATAAAGCCACTGAGGTCGCCGGCGAACGACACCAGCGCATGCGGGCGGGCGCAATAGTCATCCAGACTGAGCGGGCCGGGCACGGTGTCGGCGCGCAGCAGTTTCGGCTGGCTGCGACGCAGCACCTTGCGTTTGGCGTTGGCCGGCAGGTCAGTGGTGTAGCTGACGCCGATGGAGATTTCGCCAGAAGCCAGCAGCCCCGGCATCAATATGTAGTTGACCCGACGCACGACCAGCACGATGCCCGGTGCTTCGGCGCGCAGACGTTTGAGCAGCATTGGCAGCAGGGCGAATTCGACGTCGTCGGACAGGCCGATACGGAATACCGAAGTGCTGGTGGCCGGATCGAACTCAGCCGCACGGCTGACGGCGGTGGAAATCGAGTCGAGCGCCGGGGAGAGCAGGGCGAAGATCTCCACCGCGCGGGCGGAGGGTTCCATGCTGCGCCCGGTGCGCACGAACAACGGGTCATCGAACAGGCTGCGCAGGCGCGAGAGCGCCGCACTGATTGCCGGCTGGCCAAGAAAAAGCTTCTCGGCGGCGCGGGTCACGCTGCGTTCGTGCATCAGAGTTTCGAATACGATCAACAGGTTCAGGTCGACACGACGCAGGTCATTACGATTCATCTGGAGTCCTGGCAGAGTCATCAAGCTTGACGAGAGCGGCCATATGAGAACAATGGCCGGCATGAATATTACGGGGAAAGGCTGGTACTCTGCACCGCTAAATTCAGCTTTACCGAGCCGGTTGCGGTATTTTTTTCATCGATTTTGCCAATGCCGTCCATACTGCGGAATCAATGACAGGCATGTCGACTATTAATAGCCACTGATAGTCTTGGGTCAAAAGCCCAGATAGAGTTCAGGGCATTAGAGGTTACTTTGACGAGGTTTGCGATGTCCCGCACGATCCGTTTTCACAAGTTTGGTCCGGCCGAGGTGCTCAAATGCGAAGAGCATGCGGCCGCTCAGCCAGGTCCCGGCGAAGTGCAGGTGCGTGTCGAAGCGATCGGCATCAGCTGGTACGACATTCTCTGGCGTCAGAACCTGGCCTCGTCCCAGGCGCGCCTGCCGTCCGGTCTCGGCCATGAAATGGCCGGTGTGGTGACCGCCGTCGGCGACGGTATCGGCGATCTGTCGGTTGGCGACAAGGTGGCCAGTTTCCCGGCGCAAAGTCCGAACGACTATCCGGTGTATGGCGAGCAGATCGTGCTGCCACGCACCGCGCTGACCCGCTATCCGGATGTGCTCAGCCCGGTAGAAGCCAGCGTGCATTACACACCGCTGTTGATCGCCTATTTCGCCTACGTCGATCTGGCACGGGTCAAACCCGGGCAGTTTGCCCTGGTCACTGACGCCAGCCATTGCGCCGGCCCGTCCTTTGTCCAGTTGGGCAAAGCCCTGGGTGTGCGGGTGATCGCGGCAACGAAAACCGCTGAAGAGCGCGAATACCTGCTGTCGCTGGGTGCCGAGAAAGTCATCGTCACCGAGGAAGAAGATCTGTTGATGCGCATCAACAAGATCACCGACAGCCGTGGTGTCGACGTGGTATTCGATGGTCTCGGCGGCCCGCAAATGTCGTTGCTCGGTGATGTGCTAGCGCCACGTGGCAGCCTGGTTCTGTACGGTCTGCAGGGTGGTAACCAGACACCATTCCCGGCGTGTGCGGCGTTCCAGAAAAACATTCAGTTCTTCGTACACTGCATCGGTAACTTTACCGGTAAGCCCGAGCTGGGCATCACCCAGGACCCCGTCGCCTTGCAGCGTGCCCTGCGTGACATCAATCAGCTCACCGCCGACCGCGTACTGCTGCCACTCAAGACTCGGGTCTTCCCGTTCAACGAGTTCGTCGAAGCACATCGCTACATGGACGAATGCCCATGCCGCGAACGGGTCGCCCTTCAGGTCGAACCTGCGTAACGCCCTCCAAACAGAGTCCGTGGCCCCACGGACTCTTGCGTTGTACCCCTCGCAAATAATCAGACATACCGGACAGGGTGCGTGACCGGTTGTGCATCTGAACCGGTTTTTGTCCGCTATCTGTATCTTCTAATCGGCATTTAAGCCCTGATAATTGAATGATTACTTTCATCTCAAGGAATGAGCCATGTCTGTGCATTCTGTTTTGTTTGCCGTGTTTAATATTTCCTCCTGTGGGCGATATACCGGTTTCTGTTTAATGGCTGTAGGTTATTTCCTATTGTCGTTCTGCTTTTGTTGTACTCAATGTTCGTGGGACGCTGTAAGAAGTTTCCTCAGATATTTTTCACTCAGGGAAAACTCAATGGTGACGGGGGTTTACGTCACCTAGAGTGGCGAAGATATCGACTTCCATGCGTCAAGTGTTTCAAATAACTTCAAAAGCATAAGTGTTAGTATTTGATCGTCTATTACTTATTGATGAATTTATTGCGCCAGCTTCGCTGCTGATGCGCGATATGAATTTTTTACGCCGGGTAAAGTACTGATGAGCACGATCCATGATCAGGCAATGAACTATGTCTATCAGCAAGTATTGCAGCGTCTGCTGAGCTTCTTTTCCAGAGCCGAACGCACAGCATTGCAATTGCTGATTCAGCGGCTGGTGGTGGCCGCGGGTGGAATGGAGCGCATGGGTGAATACAAGGTCATGGTGACGCCGTCCGGTACCCGTGACAGTTGCTATACCCTGGCGTTGCTGCGCGCCGCGCAGCTGAGTATCGCTGGTCGAGCGCCGGCCACTTTTCAGTTGCGTGTGGCCACATTGCGCTGGAGCGGAGCGGGGGCGGCGCCCGGAAATATGCACCGCAGCTTCGCCGCACTGTTTCTGTACGACGATCCCCGGGTCGAGTTGCTGATGGTGGATCATCGTCAGGTGTTGCCATTCAATCACCTGGCGCCGCCCGACAAGGACAGTACGGAAGCCAATCGCACCAACCTACTGATGATGGGGCATCGACGGGCTTCGGACGAAAAGCTTGAGTTGTGGGATGACGCATGCCTGGCCTGGGCGGAGTTTTGCGGCCAGATCGCCCGCTGGGGCAATGGTGTCGACGCCTGGGTTGCCAGCGAGTCGCCGCGTCGACAAAAGCAATTCATCGATAACCTCGATCGGGCGGTGCAAAAGGCGGGGCTCGGTGCGCTGTCGCCCAATGCCGGAACATTCGATGAGCTGTTCGCCTTGCTCGACGGATTGGGAGGGGACTTATATCGTGGTTTTTACGCCGAATCCGAGCGCCGCTGCTGGCGTCCGGAAGACGGGTTCGAGTCATGCCGTCGCACAACGTTTGTCGACATTCACGACATGGCGGTGGGCAACCTGGAAGAACGCTGGCCGCTGCTCAGCGAGTTTCTCGGGTTTCAGGCAGAGGAGTGGGTGTTCCACCAGGGCGAGGGCGAATATGCCGACCCGTTGATCAAGGCCCATTTGCGCGGCCTGGAGGCGGAATTCCTCGACGGCCGCAGCTATGAAACCGGATTTTCCCAACATGTTCAGCACATGCTGGCGACCATGCAGCAGCAACGGGTGCCGGAACCGGTATGCGAGCAGATGATTGCCAGGTTGGGGCAACAGCCGGCGCTGGATGAACTGCGCGAGGCCGCGGCGAACTGCATTCACGCGACCTATGGCTTGAATGAAACCCAATGGGTCTGCCTGTTGTTCACGCCGTTCATTGACCGTGGTGCCGGCCTCGAGCGGTTCCTGCGCCGTTGTCATCCCGGCATGTTGGTGGCGATGCCCGATTTGCATCGTGCCATGCAGGGGCTGCACGGCCCGGAGCAAGTGCTGCAATGGATGACGGATGTCAGTGGTTTGCCGGTCAGGCTGATCAGTCGTCTCTACGCCATGGAGTCATTGCCGGTGCGTGGCGCCGCCCCGAACGCAGCAGACGCCGCGCACCAAACGGCTATCGACGCCAGCGTGGGTGAGCGATCAGCGGAACGTTGAGGTGAGCGCTCCATTCTTCGGCGCATCTGTGTCAACGGTATTGGGCCCATGAAGACTGCGCGGGAGCCCGGTTTTGCTTATCAGGCGGTCTATCGCTACCTGATGCGGTTGATAGCGGAGTCGGCTGGCGACGGCAACGCCAGGCTGCCGTCGTTGCGCCAGTTGGCCAATCGTCTGAACGTATCGATCTCGACCATTCAATACGCTTATTCGTTGCTGGAGAAGGAAGGCAGGATCTATTCAGTCGCCAAGTCCGGGTACTACGCCCGGGCGGTGGCGCAGGTTACGCAGCCAGCGTTTGGCAATGATCTGCTCGAAACGGTCTACGTCAATGCGCGGCGCCCTGGGATGCGATTGTTGAGTGCCGAAGATCCGGTTTCACTCCAATCGCTGGACAGCCCGTTGCTGTTGATGGAGCGCGAACTGCTGCGCCAGTACCCCCGGCAGCCACTGTTGCTCGGCCAGCCCTGTGGTGACTCGGAGTTGCGCGCTGCGCTGGCGGCCCGCTACACCACCTCGCCGAGGCAATGCTGGCATGCCGAGGATGTCTACATCGGTGCGGATCTGCGCGGGGTACTGGAAATCCTCGTTGCCGTTCTGCAACTCAAACACGCAACCGTTCTGGTCGAGTCGCCGTGTGACTGGTTGATACTGCGGTTACTGCAGGCGGCAGAGGTGCGCGTGATCGAGCTGCCGTTGCTGGCCTGTGGCGGGCTGGAGCCGCAACTTCTGGAAACACTGCTCAAGACTGAAAGCGTGCGGCTGATTCTCCTGTCGTCGGGCCTGAGCATGCCCCGTGGCACGCAGGTACCTGCGGATAACCGCGACATCATTGCCGGACTGCTTCGCGAGCATGGCACCTGGGTGCTGGAAAATGATTGCTATGGCGAGCTTGGCGAGGGAGTGGACGGCGAGCGCTTGCGTGATCGGCTGGATCCTGACCGGCTGTTGATCTTCTCCTCCTTCGAGAAAATCATTGGCATCGAGGCCCCATACGGGTTCGTGTTATCGCGCCAATGGAAAAACGAAATGCTGCGGCATTTTCTGATGCGATCATTCCGACTGTCCCCGATCCGTCAGAAAGCCATTGCCCGACTGTTTGGAAACGGCCGGATCGACCAGCACCTGCATGTACTTCGCAGGCTCCTCAGGGAGTGCCGGGCCCCGATGATTCAGTTGCTGCGCGAGCGTTTGGGCGATGCACTTCAGGTCGTCGAACCGCAAGGCGGTGCGACCGTCTGGGTACGGGCACTGCGTCCGGTGGACATGCGCGATGTGTTCCAGCGCCTGCTCCGACAACAGGTATTGATTGCGCCGGGCGAACTGTTCAGTTTGCAGGGATTGCACCGTCGTCATCTGCGCCTGAACCTGCTGGATCATAGTGACACCGGTTTGGCAGGGGCGATTGCACTGCTGGGCGATGCACTGCGGTTGGCACCTCTTGAATGAACGTTGAAATCTGTCGGATAGATCCCGTCGCGCTGTGGTCAAACTGCCAGTAAACTGCGCTGTATTTCCTGAACCACTCTATTTCAGAGGTTTTGCATGACTATCAGTCCTTTTGCGGGCAAACCGGCACCGGCAGAATTGTTGGTCGACATCCCGCGACTGGTAACGGCTTATTACACCGGCCAACCGGACGCTTCGATTTCCACCCAGCGTGTGGCGTTTGGTACTTCCGGGCACCGCGGCAGCTCCTTCGACCTGAGTTTCAATGAGTGGCACGTTCTGGCAATCAGCCAGGCGATCTGCCTGTACCGCGAAGCCCAGGGCATCGATGGCCCGTTGTTTGTGGGCATTGATACTCACGCACTGTCGACCCCGGCCGGGGCCAGCGCGCTGGAAGTGCTGGCGGCCAACGGCGTGACCGTGATGATCGCCGAAGGTGACGAATACACGCCAACCCCGGCGATTTCACACGCCATTCTCTGCTACAACCGTGGCCGCACTTCGGGCCTGGCGGATGGCATCGTGATTACGCCGTCGCACAATCCGCCGCAAAGCGGTGGCTACAAATACAACCCTACCAACGGTGGCCCGGCCGATACCCACATCACCAAGTGGATCGAAGCCAAGGCCAACGAACTGCTCGCCAACAAACTGGCCGGCGTCAAACGCATCAGCTACGAGCAGGCGCTCAAGGCCAGCACCACTCACCGTCACGATTATCTGAACACCTACGTTGCCGATCTGATCAACGTGATCGACTTCGATGCCATTCGTGACGCCAAGCTGCGTCTGGGTGTCGATCCGCTGGGCGGAGCAGGGGTGCGCTACTGGTCGGCGATTGCCGAGCATTACCGTCTTGATCTGGACGTGGTGAACAAGCAGGTCGATCCGACTTTCCGTTTCATGACGGTCGATTGGGACGGGCAGATCCGCATGGATCCTTCCTCCAGCCATGCCATGCAAGGTTTGATTGGTCTCAAGGAACGTTACGAGGTGGCCTTCGCCTGCGACCCGGATCACGACCGTCATGGCATCGTCACCCCTTCGGGTGGTCTGCTGGCGCCGAACAACTACCTGGCGGTGTCCATCGACTACCTGTTCCAGAATCGTCCGCAATGGCGCGCCGATGCCGCCGTGGGTAAAACCGTGGTCAGCAGCGGTCTGATCGATCGCGTGGCCAAGCGTCTGGGACGTCGTCTGTACGAAGTACCGGTCGGTTTCAAATGGTTCGCCGATGGCCTGTTTGACGGCTCGTTGGGTTTTGGTGGCGAGGAGAGTGCTGGCGCTTCGTTCCTGCGCAAGGATGGCGGCGTCTGGAGCACCGACAAGGACGGTTTGATTCCGGCGTTGTTGGCGGCTGAAATGACCGCCCGTACCGGCCGTGATCCAAGCCAGGCCTATCGCGCCCTGACCGATGAACTGGGCGAACCGTTCTCGGTGCGCGTCGATGCCAAGGCCAACCCTGAGCAGAAAGCGCTGCTGAGCAAGCTGTCGCCGGAGCAAGTGACTTCGACCGAGCTGGCAGGCGAGAAGATTCAGAGCATCCTCAGCCACGCGCCGGGCAACGATCAGGCCATTGGTGGCCTGAAGGTGATGACCGAAAACGGCTGGTTCGCCGCGCGTCCTTCGGGTACTGAAGACATCTACAAGATCTACGCCGAAAGCTTCATTGGCGACGATCACCTCAAGCAACTGGTGGCCGAAGCGCAAACGCTGGTGGATGGAGCAATCAGCACCCAGTGATCTTCAGGGAGGTGAGTTCTTTCTGTGGTGAGGGGATTCATCCCCGATGGACTGCGTAGCAGTCCGCTCCAACGGTAAAGAAGGGCCGCTTCGCGGCCAATCGGGGATGAGTCCCCTCGCTACAAAGGTTACAAAAAAGGGGCGACCATGACGGTCGCCCCTTTTTTTCGCCTGCAGTTCAGGCCATCAAGCCAGATCCACCAACACGATTTCGCTGTCTTCGAGCGCGGTCACGGTCAGCACCGACTCATGTTCCACAGCAACTCCGTCTCGAGCTTGCGCACGCAAGCCATTGACTTCAATCAAACCGGTGGCAGGCACTAGGTAGGCTCGGCGTCCGGCATCCAGACGATATTCAGCCGTTTCCCCAGCCTTGATATTCGCCGCGACCAGCCGCGCATCGGCGCGAATGCGCAGGCTCTGGTCGTCACCGTCCTTGCCGCTGGCCAGGGTCACGAACCCTTCGCGCTGGCCTTTGGGGAACGGTTTGGCGCCCCACGATGGTGGCGCGCCGGTTTCGGTTGGAAGAATCCATATCTGGAAAATCCGCGTTTCCTGGTCTTCCAGGTTGTACTCGCTGTGAGCGATGCCCGTACCGGCGCTCATGACCTGTACGTCGCCAGCCTCGGTACGGCCCTTGTTGCCAAGGTTGTCCTGGTGGGTAATCGCACCTTCGCGAACGTAAGTGATGATTTCCATGTCGCGGTGCGGGTGTTGTGGGAACCCGGTGCCGGCGGCGATCACATCATCGTTCCACACCCGCAGATTGCCCCAGTTCATGCGCTGCGGGTCATAGTATTCGGCGAACGAAAAGTGGTGATGGGCATCCAACCAGCCGTGATGAGCGCCGCCCAGCGTGTTGAAAGGTCTGAGTTCAAGCATGATCGTCTCCTCAAAAGGTTCGTCATGGGGCGCAACGCCAGAGGCCACGAAGCGAGACCGTTGGTTAATGACGGGCATCATCCTTCAGTCAATCATCGAGAAAAAGCGTAAAAAGTGCGGCATTCTCATCGAATCTATTGATGGGAAACAGGCTCGAAACGATCTCACCCAACTTTCAGTTCATCGCCTAAACCAATGACCTGTAAGCATTTCGCTAGAACTCATGGGCAAATAAAGACACCATAGCCCCCAACAGCCTCACACACTGGAGCCCATCAGCGTGGCGCAACACACTCCCGATCTTCCTCCCGAACTTCGTCCGTTGGCCGAGATGCCTTGGTTCAAACGTCTGGCCGCGCGTTTCTTCGGCCATGGCCTGACGCGTTTGCGCGCCCAGCACCGTGCCTCTTGGCTGCACGGTCAGGCTGACGGGTTTCGCAGCGGGCACACCGCGGGTGTGGAGTACGGTTTCAAAGAAGGAAAACTCGAAGGGCTGGAGGAAGGTCGCCAGGTCCTGCTGATTCGTGACAGCCGCAGCACCGAGCATCGTCCGCCGAGCGTCGACAACCATCTGTTCGATGATTGGCGTCTGCCACTCAGCGCCGAACTGAAGAAACGCATGAAGGCCGATGTGGCACGCCTGCTGCCCGAGCACGCCCAGCCAAGCGTCGCGCAATGGAAGATGATTTTCAGTGATACACCCTCAACCTCGGTGATTGCCGGGGCCGGTGCGGGTAAATCGACGACGCTGGTGCTGCGTATTCTGTTGCTCACGCATTATATGGGCTTTGAACTCGACTCGATGACCGTGGTGACCTTCACGCGCGAATCACGTAAGGATTTCATCAATAAACTGATCGAGATGTTCGCGCTCTGGGGACAGATATTGAGTCTGAAACAGGCGCGGGATCTGGTGCGGACCTTTCACTCGCGCATTCTGCCGATGGTTCGCAGCCTGCCGGGCTTCGAGCGTTTGCAGGCTTTTGAAAACCTCAGCAATCGACCACAAGGGGCTGACGAGGACGTCGACAGCAACCCGTTCGATTTGCGGATCAACGATGCCCAGCGCCAGCAGCTCAACGCCTGCTACCACCGGTTATTCAATGAAGACGAGCGTTTTCGCCCGTTGATTCAGCCGTTGGCCAAGGCTGCCTTGCAGTTGAAGGAACTGGAGCGCGATCACCCGGACGTGCAGAAGCGCATGGCGGTGACCGAACTGGCATCCAAACGCGACGAAGAACTGTGCGACGCCATCGAAGACCTGTGGTTTCGCGCCGGTGCCTGGCCGATCAAAGGCATTGAGCCCAACCGGCAGACGTTCGAGATCAACGGTTCGACCTTTCATTGTCATGGCTACATCCCCAGCCTCGATGCCTGGGTGGTGCTTGGCTTCGATCCCCGGGAAAACCCGCAGATCTGCCGGCCCAACGCCAAGCTCAGCGTACGCGCCGAGTGGGCTGTAAAACGCACCCTGTTTCAAGCTTTCTGCCGTAAGCCATTGATTTGGCTAGATAGTTATGAAATGTCAAAGCGAGTTCTGTCGACGTTGGCCGGCGATGCGAGCGCGGGTCCCGGGTTCGATTACAAGGTCAAAGGTGAACTGGTCTCAGCGCCGCTGCTGGACTGTTTTGTCGCGGCGGCCGGTTTCATCGAAAACCTCGGGCTGGATGTGCCGGACGCTGTCGGTCGTATGAGTTTTGCCAAGGATGATCCGGATCGGTTTTTCTTCGAGGCGCTGAGCCTGTTCTGGCGTGCCCTGGAAGATCATTTGCTTGATCAGAAGCCGCCGGTGATGACCTACAACCGGATGTTCGCGCTGTTCAGCGAACACTCGCCGGAAAATCTCAAGCTGCTGAGTGATGAGCTGCTGCGGCCCATGTCGCACTTGATGATCGACGAGTTTCAGGACGTATCGCCGCAAATCGTCTCATGGATCCGCGCCAGCCTTGCGGAAATCCGCAGTCGTGGCCCGGCCATGCATGTCGGGCGGGGCGCACAGCGTTCGTCGTTGCTGTGCGTGGGTGACGACTGGCAGTCGATCTACGGCTGGCGGGGCAGTTCGCCGAGTTACTTCATGGAGTTCAACAAGGAATTCCCGTCGCCGAGCACCACGCGGGTGATGCTCAGTGACAATTACCGCAGCCATCAGCACATCATCGATGCCGCCGAACACATCGTCCGCGCCGCGCCGGCAATTCCGGGCAAGAAGGCCAAGGCCAGTGGCGCAGCCAAGGCATTGCAGCCGGTAAATGTGCTGGAGCGCGATGATCAGGCTTTGGGTCAGCGCCTGGCCGAACACTACAATCGCGGCGATTCAATCTTGATGCTTTATCGAAAAAGCAGTGATAAGTCATTGATAGAACAGCATATACAGTCTGTAGTTAATGTGGATTCGAGCTTGCCCTACGAGGCTCGACGCCTGAAGCAACTGACCTATCACAGCGCCAAAGGTCTGCAAGCCGACGCCGTGTTCCTGCTCGGTGATTGCCAGCACCTGACCAGTTCGCCGTACAAGAATCAGGTGTACCGCATGGCCGGGCTGGGCAAGGCCGGTGACAGCGAGCCTTATGACACGGCGCAAAAGGACGAGATCCTGCGTCTGGCTTATGTCGGCATCACTCGGGCGGTCAGCCATTGCTATTGGTACGTCGAGCCGCAGGACAACCAGGCAGTAAACATGCCGAGGGCGTCCGATCGGGTTGCGCAAGGCAAGGCGTTCTTTGTCGATCACCGCTCGCAAGCAAAAACCGGGTAACCGCCGCGCACAAAAAAAGCCCGCATTTACGGCGGGCTTTTTTACTTAAAACAACAACTTATGCGTAACTCCTGAAAGATTCCGGAGGAATGAATGCCTCCAGCTCATCCTCTACGGCCTCGATAATGCGCTCGACATCGGCCGCGTTCATCACCGTGGCACATGGAATGCCGGCGATAGCGATCATGGTTTCACCGCTGGCGCGATCAAACAGACGGGCAATCATGCTGCCCGGTGCATCCATCGTTGCTTCGAAACCCATGGGATGAAAGTGCCAGCGCATCAGCTGGCACGCGTTGGGGAAGGTGACTTTGCTCGAAGCTTTATTCATGTGTTGCCCGCCTTCTTCATCGAGCGCTTCCTTTTGCTCATGTTAGGTGGGAAGAGCCTTCATTGGCTCAACCGTTCAGTGACTTTAAAAGTAGCATCCGGATGTGAAATCTCTGTGAGATTTTTCAGTTCATTTTGCGATTGCTTCGCGTTTTTTGATGTAAGTCACGCTCTGGTCATTGATCGCCAAAAGGCCACTACGGTTTGCTCGTTGATCGTTTTCATGAAGTTGGGCAAGCTCGACTCTTTTGCACCGAGCCCTTTATGCACGCCGACGATGACGGCCCCGAACAGACCCCGGCCACGGCCGCCACGGTCATGCGCTATCACCTGAGCTGGAAGCACCGCGATCTGGACAGCGTCATGGCGCTGTATCACCCGGACGTCCAGTACAACGATTTCTTTCAGAACCGGGTCCTCGGCCTCGACGAACTGCGCGAGTACGTGCGCGTGAGCATGCCGCGAGAATCCGACGAAGCGCTGGAGCATTGCGACCGGATCCGCGTGGATGGCAACACTGCGTTCATTCAGTACGAAGTGACCCTGCGCGGCGGCGACGGGCTGGTGTCATTCCGTTCCAGCGAAGCGATTACCGTCAAGGACGGGTTGATCTGGCGGGTCAACGAATACGCTTCACTGGTCCGTGCGCAAACCAACGGTGCCGTTGCACCCAGTCAGCGCCCGGCGGTGAGTCGCCTGGGCTTGTCGCCGCGCCAGATCAGTTTCATGGCCGAGGATCTGCAGCAGTATTTCGAACGCCAGCAGCCGTACCTCGATCCGGAACTGGACCTGCAACGAGTGGCGAAGGAGTGCGGGTACAGCCGCAATCAGATTTCCTATCTGCTCAATCAGGTGTTGGGCCAGAGCTTCTATCGCTACGTCAACCAGGCACGCTTGCAGCACTTGCTCAAGTCACTGGATCAGGCCACGCCGCCGCTGCGTATCGACGAGCTGGCGTTTGCGGCCGGTTTCAACTCGCTGTCAGCGTTCTACAGCTGTTTCCGCCAGCACACCGGCCAATCCCCCAAGGCTTACGCCAAACAAATTTCTTTGCGGGCACGCGCGCAAGACATTCGCTGAAGGCACGCACTAGGATCGGCGCCATCGAAGGTTTTCAGTGGCGGAGTCTTGCATGCCGGCGTGGCGCACTATCAGTTTGTGGATGGATCAACTCGACGAGCCGCTAACCGCGCGGCCAGCGCTGGAGCGGGATCTGGATGTCGACGTTGCAATCATCGGCGCCGGTTATACCGGGCTGTGGACCGCGTACTACCTGAAAAAACTCGCTCCCGGTCTGGATATCGCCATCGTCGAGGCGCAAACCGCCGGTTTCGGTGCGTCCGGGCGCAATGGCGGCTGGCTGATGGGCAACCTGCTGGGCGAGGATCGACTGCTTGCCGGGCTCTCGCCACAACAACGCCGCGCTTCGTTCGATCTGCTGCACAGCATCCCCGATGAAGTGGAAGTTGTGCTCGAACGTGAGGGCATCGACTGCGATTACCGCAAAGGCGGGGTGCTGTACTGCGCCGCACGCTATCCGGAGCAGGAAACCAGCCTGCGTGAATACCTCGACAAACTGCATGCTCAGGGCCTGACCGACAACGATTATCGCTGGCTCAGCCCCGAGCAACTGGCGCAACAGATTCGTGTGGCAAAACCCTACGGCGGCATCTATGCGCCGCATGTGGCGACCATTCACCCGGCGAAACTGGTGCGCGGTCTGGCGCGCACCGTGCAGAACATGGGCGTGAAGATCTACGAAAACAGCCCGGTCACGCACTGGCAGTCCGGCAGCCTGCGCACGGCCAAGGCCAGTGTGCGCAGTCGCTGGATCGTGCCAGCCGTCGAAGGTTATTCGGTGACGTTGCCGCCGCTGGGCCGCTATCAGTTGCCGGTGCAAAGCCTGATTGTCGCCACCGAACCGTTGTCGGCAGCGACCTGGGATGAAATCGGCCTCAACCGTGGCCAGGCCTTCAGCGAGTTCAGCCGCCAGGTCACCTACGGCCAGCGCAGTGCTGATAACCGCCTGATCTTTGGCGCCCGCGGTGGTTACCAGTTCGCCGGCAAGCTGCGGCATAACTTCGATCTGACCCGCGATGAAGTCGAGCTGCGCCGCTATCTGTTCGGCGAATTGTTCCCGCAACTGAAAAACGTACAGATCACCCACGCCTGGGGCGGCAACCTCGGCATGTCGCGGCATTTCAAGCCGCACATGCTCTGCGATCGCGCCAATGGCATCGCGCTGTCCGGCGGTTATGGCGGGGAGGGTGTCGGTGCCAGCAACCTTGGCGGCCGCACCCTGGCCGATCTGATTCTGGAGCGTGACACCGAACTGGTGCATCAGCCGTGGGTGCTGCCGGATGGCGGGATACATGCGCTGCGCGCCTGGGAACCGGAGCCGTGCCGCTGGCTTGGCTACAACGCGATCATCAAAAGTTTTGTCCACGAAGACCAGACCCTGGCCAACCCGGCCACTGCACCGTGGCGGCGCAAGCTTGCCAGCCAGGTCGCGGGTTTCATGGAAGGTTTCATGCACTAACCGCCGTTTTCTTCAAAAGACAGGTCCCCCCATGAGCATTACGCAGTTCAAGAACACCGCCACTCTGCAACTGGACGAGTCCAACCCGGTCGCCGTGCCACTCGGTGAGCCGGTCGCCATTGCCTCGACCACCAGCGTCGAACGCGACGACGGCGTCGAAACCGGCGTCTGGGAATGCACCCCGGGGCGCTGGCGCCGGCAGATCACCGCGCAGGAATTCTGCCATTTCATTTCCGGGCGTTGCACGTTCACCCCGGACGACGGCGGCGCAACCCTGCACATACAAGGTGGCGACGCACTGATGTTGCCGGCCAATACGCTCGGCATCTGGGATATCCAGGAGACCGTGCGCAAGACCTACGTGCTGATTTTCTGATTGTTTGATCCTTTGATTGCCTGCCAACAAAAATAGCCACTACAGGAATCACCTCATGATCCAGAAAACCCTCGCTCTGGCGCCGCTGCTGCTGGCCGCCTCCATCAGCCATGCCGCCGAAACGGTCAAGGTTTACAACTGGTCCGATTACATCGCGCCGGACACCACGAAAAGCTTCCAGAAAGACACCGGCATCGGCGTCACCTATGACGTCTACGACAGCAACGAAACCCTCGACGGCAAGTTGATGACCGGCAAATCCGGTTATGACGTGGTATTCCCGTCCAACCACTTCATGGCCCGGCAGATCCAGGGCGGGGCGCTGAAGAAACTCGACAAGAGCCAGTTGCCGAACTGGAAGAACCTCAACCCGGTATTGCTCAAGGCCTTGCAGGTCAACGATCCGAACAACGAGCACGGCTTTCCTTACCTGTGGGGCAGCACGGGTATCGGCTACAACATCGCCAAGGTCAAAGCGGTGCTGGGTGACAACGCGCCAGTGGACTCCTGGGATCTGATCTTCAAGCCCGAGTACATGGAAAAACTGCAGAAGTGCGGTGTGGCGATCCTCGATAACGGCCCGGAACTGCTGCCGGCGGCGCTCAACTATCTGGGTTTGCCGCCCCACAGCAAGAACCCCGAGGACTACAAGAAAGCTGAAGCGCTGCTGATGAAAGTGCGGCCGTATGTCAGCTACTTCCATTCCTCGAAATACACCAGTGACCTGGCCAACGGTGACATCTGCGTGGCGGTCGGCTTCTCCGGCGACATCCTGCAAGCGGAAAACCGCGCCAAGGAAGCGAAGAACGGCATCGACATCGGTTACGCGATTCCCAAGGAAGGCGCGGCGATCTGGTTCGACATGGTGGCCATGCCGGCCGATGCGCCGGACGAGAAGGCCGGTTACGCGTTCATGAACTACCTGCTGCGACCGGACGTGATGGCCGGCATCAGCAATTACGTGCACTACGCCAACGGCAACGAGCAGGCTGACAGTCTGATCGACCCCGCTATCAAGAGCGACACCAAGGTCTATCCGAGCCCGGAGATGATGGGCAAGCTGTTCGCGCTGGAAGCGATGCCGCTGAACATCGACCGGATTCGTACGCGGGTGTGGAACAAGATTCGAACGGGTAGCTGATTCACTTCATTCCTGTGGGAGCGGGCTTGCTCGCGAATGCGTCCGTTCAGTCAGCAATTATGTTGATTGATAAGCCGCATTCGCGAGCAAGCCCGCTCCCACAATGTGTTTTCAGCGCAGCATTTTATTTGATATCAATACACTGGCATCGCACTAATAGAGTGCAGGAAAGTGAGACGCGTCTAACAAAAAACAACTTACCAATATTTAATATTTAAATAGAAAATCGTCAGACAATTGGGCGTGGTGATGCCCGGTAAAACAATCTTTCGACCCCGCAGGCTTTGTTTTCGGCAGTTTTACGCAACAGTTCAATTTGATCTCAAAAAAACGCTAGACGACAGATTTCAAATTGTGTCAGGTTTCTTACGCCTTCATTGGGCGAGTGATAGGACGATCTCGCCAGGGATTGTCGCTATCTGACAAAAACTGTTCCATTGCTAAACAAGGAAGTGTGTTTATGTCGAAAGTAAAAGCTAACGCTATTGATATCACCGCAGATACATTCGTACCTGTCGGCGCAGCGCAGTCTCTGGCTGCATCCAGCTCCGCCTGGAACCAGATCAATAGCTTCAGCCATCAGTACGATCGTGGCGGCAACCTCACGGTCAATGGCAAACCCTCCTTCTCGGTGGATCAAGCCGCTACTCAACTGTTGCGAGACGGTGCTTCCTGGCACGATCTCGATAACAGCGGCAAGATCGAACTGACTTACACCTTTCTGACCGCCAAAACCGCCAACTTCAGCGGCTTGGGCGTCACCGGTTTCAGTCAGTTCAGTGCCCTGCAAAAAGCTCAGGCCGTGCTCGCCATGCAATCCTGGGCTGACGTTGCCAATGTCACGTTTACCGAGGCTGCCAAAGGTGGCGACGGTCACATGACATTCGGTAACTACAGCGGTGGTCAGGAAGGCGCGGCGGCGTTTGCTTTCCTGCCAGGCACCGAGCCTGGCTATGACGGTCAATCCTGGTACCTGACCGGCAGTGGCTACGATGTCAACAAAACCCCGGGGGTGAACAATTACGGGCGTCAAACCCTGACGCACGAAATCGGCCACACATTGGGGCTGTCTCACCCTGGCGACTATAACGCCGGCGAAGGCAACCCGACCTACAAGGATGCGTCCTACGGTCAGGACACCCGCGGTTACAGCCTCATGAGCTACTGGAGCGAAAGCAACACCGCCCAGAACTTCAGCAAGGGCGGTGTGGAAGCCTATGCCTCCGGCCCGCTGATGGATGACATTGCGGCGATCCAGAAGCTGTACGGCGCCAATATGAGCACCCGTGCCGGTGACACCACCTACGGCTTCAACTCCAACGCCGGGCGCGATTTCCTCAGCGCCTCGTCGTCGAGCGACAAGCTGGTGTTCTCGGTGTGGGACGCGGGCGGCAAGGACACCTTCGACTTCTCGGGTTTCACTCAGAACCAGAAGATCAACCTCAATGAAGCCTCGTTCTCCGACGTTGGCGGCATGGTGGGGAACGTGTCCATCGCCAAGGGCGTGACCATCGAAAACGCCATCGGCGGTTCGGGCAACGATCTGCTGATCGGTAACAGTGTGTCCAACGAGCTGAAGGGCGGTGCCGGCAACGACATCATCTACGGCGCCGGTGGTGCGGACAAACTGTGGGGCGGCGCAGGTTCGGACACCTTTGTGTTCGCAGCCAGCTCCGACTCCAAACCGGGTGCCATCGATCAGATCCTCGATTTCGTCAGCGGTCTGGACAAAATCGACCTGAGCGCCATCACCGGCGGTTCCGGCCTGCACTTCGTCAACAGCTTCACCGGTGCAGCCGGCGACGCGATCCTGACTTCGTCGGGCGGCAACAGCCTGTTGTCGGTGGACTTCTCCGGGCACGGCGTGGCGGACTTCCAGGTCAGCACCGTTGGCCAGGCAGCGACCAGCGACATCGTGGCGTGATGTGAAACGGGAAAGCGGCGCTCAATGCGCCGCTTTCTTTACTTGCATCGTCCTGGCTGCTGGGCAAGGCTACGTGCCGGAGCGAATATTCTCATGATCTATAAAGCTTTTACCTACAAGGCAATGGCGTGGCTTTCGGCGGCGTTCATCATGATTTCTGGAGAAACAACCATGGCAAGCAGCCTCAGACTTGAAGATCCATCGGTTTTTGCCGGGCAATGGCAGGCTGTATTGACTGCGCCTGATGACTCCCTGCAGGCGCAGGCATTGCAAGACAAACCGTCGAACACCTGCCTGATCGATCTTGAACCGAACCAGACGCTGGGCAAGGGCGCCGAATGCCTGGGGGCATGGCTTGAGCAAGCGCCGATCGGCTGGTTTCCTGATCCGGACGGCCTGTCGATTACCGGCAAGGAAGGTTCAAGAATCCAATTCTTCAGCCGACAACGTGATGGGCTTTATCTGAGCACTTTGAAGTCGGGGCTGGTGATTACGCTCACGCGCCATACGCCGCAGCCGTGAACAGCGCCACCGACTGAGCAGTTGCATATAAGGTTGTGCGTTGCAGTTATAAGCAACAGCTCAATACAACGAATGGCCGTTTAAATGACGGAAGTTGTTATTGAAGTGTCAGTGAAAGTTGCAAGAACTAGTCCGGCATGTGCGCGGATAATTAATGGAAGCGCCTCGTCAAAGAATGGCGGGGAATAATTTCAGGAATATTCAATGAAGATGGCGAAGGCCCCAGCCACCGCTCCCTTATTCAAGGCTTTGGGTGACTATAAAGGCATTCTGATCAGCGTCGGGTGCTTTACTGCACTGATTAACGTGCTGATGCTGGTGCCCTCGATTTATATGCTGCAGGTCTACGACCGCGTACTGTCTTCGCAGAACGAAACCACCCTGGCGATGCTGTCCTTGATGGTCGTTGGATTCTTTGCGTTCATCGGCATGCTGGAGGTAGTGCGCAGTTTCATCGTGATCCGTATCGGCAGCCAACTGGAGCGCCGCTTCAACCTGCGGGTCTATCAGGCGGCGTTCGAGCGCAACCTGTTCAAGGGCGAGGGGAATGCCGGGCAATCGCTGGGCGACCTGACCCATATTCGCCAATTCGTCACCGGGCCGGCGCTGTTTGCGTTTTTCGACGCACCTTGGTTCCCGGTCTATCTGTTCGTCATCTACCTGTTCAACGTCTGGCTGGGCGTGCTCGCCACCGCTGGGGCGCTGCTGCTGATCGCGCTGGCGTGCCTCAACGAATACATGACCAGGAAGCCGCTGGGCGAAGCTGCCGGTTACTCGCAGAAGTCCAGCCAACTGGCGACCAGCCACCTGCATAACGCCGAAACCATTCAGGCCATGGGCATGCTTGGCGCGCTGCGCAAGCGCTGGTTTGGTGTGCATTCGCGCTTCCTTGGCCTGCAGAATCAGGCCAGCGACACTGGCGCGGTAATCAGCTCGATCAGTAAGACCCTGCGTCTGTGCCTGCAATCGCTGGTGCTCGGCCTGGGTGCGTTGCTGGTGATCAAGGGCGACATGACCGCCGGGATGATGATCGCCGGTTCGATCCTGATGGGCCGGGTGCTGAGCCCGATCGACCAGTTGATCGCCGTGTGGAAACAGTGGAGCGGGGCGAAGCTGGCCTACCGTCGTCTGGACTCGTTGCTGCAGGCGTTCCCGCCGAGCGATGACGCCATGGCGTTGCCGGCGCCAAAAGGCCAGATTGCCTTTGAGCAAGTCAGTGCCGGCCCTCCGGGGCAGCGCGCGGCGACCCTGCAGATGGTCAACTTCAGCATCGGCGCGGGCGAAGTGCTGGGCGTGCTCGGCGCCTCTGGTTCCGGCAAGTCGACCCTGGCCCGGGTGCTGGTCGGCGTGTGGCCGACCCTTGGCGGGACTGTGCGCCTGGACGGTGCGGATATCCACCGCTGGAACCGCGATGAACTCGGCCCATACATCGGTTACCTGCCACAAGACATCGAACTGTTCAGCGGCAGCATCGCCGAGAACATCGCCCGTTTCAGCGAAGCCAACCCGGAAAAAGTCGTGGCCGCCGCGCAACAGGCCGGTGTCCACGAGATGATTCTGCGTATGCCCCAAGGCTACGACACGCAACTGGGGGAGGACGGCAGCGGCCTGTCCGGTGGTCAGAAGCAGCGCGTCGCTCTGGCTCGGGCCATGTATGGCGATCCGAGTCTGGTCGTGCTCGATGAGCCGAACTCCAACCTCGATACCGTTGGCGAAGCCGCGCTGGCCAGCGCCATCGCCCAGCTCAAGGCCAAGGGCACCACCGTGGTGCTGGTCACGCACCGCTCTTCGGTACTGGCCCAGGCCGACAAGTTGCTGGTGCTCAACGATGGTCGTTTGCAGGCGTTCGGCAACAGTCAGGATGTCCTCAAGGCGCTGTCCGGCGCCCAGGAACAACAACGGGAAAAATCTGCGCAGGCACCGGGCGGGCTCAGCATGAGCCGGCAGTACCAGCCCACGACAAGGAATTCGGGTGTATGAGCAGCGCCAGCATGAACACTGAAAACGAAGCCTCCATGGAACACGCGTACGTCACCGAGCGCCCGGAGCGCGATGCGAAATTCTTCGCGCGCATGGGCTGGATTCTGGCCATCGTCGGCGCCGGCAGTTTCTTCACCTGGGCCGCACTGGCGCCGCTGGATCAAGGCATTCCGGTGCAGGGCACCGTGGTGGTGTCGGGCAAGCGCAAGGCTGTGCAGTCGATGAGCAGCGGCGTGGTCAGCCGGATTCTGGTACGTGAAGGCGAAATCGTGAAGCAGGGGCAACCGTTGTTTCGCCTCGATCAGACCCAGGTCGCCGCCGACGTGCAGTCGCTGCAGGCGCAATACCGCATGGCGTGGGCCAGCCTCGCGCGCTGGCAGGCCGAACGCGACAACCTTAAAGAGATCACCTTTCCTGCCGAGCTGAGCAACGACCCGGACCCGCGTCTGGCACTGGTGCTGGAAGGTCAGCGTCAACTGTTCAGCAGCCGCCGCGAAGCGTTCTACCGCGAGCAGGCCGGGCTGCGCGCCAGCATCGAAGGTGCCACCGCGCAACTGGCGGGCATGCGACGCGCGCGCACCGACCTCAATGCCCAGGCCGATTCGCTGCAACAGCAATTGAGCAACCTGCAACCGCTGGCGGACAACGGCTACATCCCGCGCAACCGTTTGATGGAGTACCAGCGGCAGCTGTCGCAAGTGCAGCAGCAACTGGCGGAAAACACCGGTGAAAGCGGCCGGGTCGAGCAGGGCATCCTCGAGTCGCGTCTGAAGCTGCAACAGCATGGCGAGGAATACCAGAAGGAAGTGCGCACGCAACTGGCCGACGCGCAGCTGAAAAGCGTGACCCTGTCCGAACAACTGACTTCTGCCGGTTTCGACCTGCAACACAGCGAGATCCTTGCCACCGCCGATGGTGTGGCGGTCAACCTCGGCGTGCACACCGAAGGCGCCGTGGTGCGTCAGGGCGAAACCCTGCTGGAGATCGTCCCGCAAGGCACCACCCTGGAAGTCGAAGGGCACTTGCCGATCAACCTGATCGACAAGGTCGGCACGCATCTGCCGGTCGATATCCTCTTCACCGCGTTCAACCAGAGCAAGACCCCGCGTGTGCCGGGTGAGGTCAGTCTGATTTCCGCCGACCAGATGGTCGACGAGAAAACCGGCGTGCCGTACTACGTGTTGCGCAGCAGCGTCAGTGATCAGGCCATGGAGAAGCTTCACGGTCTGGTGATCAAGCCCGGTATGCCGGCGGAAATGTTCGTGCGCACTGGCGAACGCTCACTGCTCAACTACCTGTTCAAACCGCTGCTCGATCGGGCCGGCTCCGCGTTGACCGAAGAATAAGGATGTTCGGCTGTATGAATAAGCTTTCGATGTTGGGAGCAGCGTTCGCGCTGCTCGCAGGAAACAGCGCGCTGGCGGCCATGGGGCCATTCGAGATCTACGAGCAGGCATTGCGCAACGACCCGGTGTTCCTCGGCGCGATCAAGGAGCGCGACGCGGGCCTGGAAAACCGCATCATCGGCCGCGCCGGGCTATTGCCGAGACTGGGTTACAACTACAACCGTGGTCATAACACCTCCAAGGCCACGCAACTGACCAACCGCGGCAACCTCACCGAAGACCGCAACTACAACAGCTACGGCTCGACTCTGACCTTGCAGCAACCGTTGCTCGACTACGAAGCCTATGCGGCATATCGCAAAGGCGTGGCCCAGTCGCTGTTCGCCGACGAGGCGTTTCGCGGCAAGAGTCAGGAGCTGTTGGTGCGGGTGCTGGATAACTACACCAAAGCCTTGTTCGCCCAGGATCAGATCGACATCGCCCAGGCCAAGAAGAAAGCCTACGAGCAGCAGTTCCAGCAGAACGAACACATGTTCAAGCAGGGCGAGGGCACGCGCACCGACATTCTGGAAGCCGAGTCGCGCTATGAACTGGCGACCGCCGAAGAGATCGAGGCGCGCAATGAGCAGGACGCGGCGCTGCGTGAGCTGGGTGCGCTGGTCGGCGTGCCGACGGTGGACATCAGCGAGCTGGCGCCACTGGATCAGAATTTCCAGACGTTCGCCCTGATGCCGGCCAACTACGACACCTGGCACGAACTGGCGATCAGCAACAACCCGAACCTGGCGTCGCAGCGTCAGGCGGTTGAAGTGGCCAAGTACGAAGTGGAGCGCAACCGCGCCGGGCACATGCCGAAAGTCAGTGCCTATGCTTCGATCCGCCAGACTGAATCGGACAGCGGCAACACCTATAACCAGCGCTATGACACCAATACCATCGGTTTTGAAGTCAACGTGCCGCTGTATGCCGGTGGCGGGGTATCGGCTTCGACCCGTCAGGCAAGCCGCACCATGGAGCAGGCGGAATACGAACTCGACGGCAAGACCCGCGAAACCTTGATCGAATTGCGCCGCCAGTTCAGCGCCTGCCTGTCGGGTGTCAACAAGCTGCGCGCGTACCAGAAGGCCTTGGCCTCGGCTGAAGCGCTGGTGGTGTCGACCAAGCAAAGCATTCTCGGCGGTGAGCGGACCAATCTCGATGCGTTGAATGCCGAACAACAACTATTTACCACCCGCCGCGATCTGGCTCAGGCACGCTACGACTACTTGATGGCCTGGACCAAGCTGCATTACTACGCGGGGACCTTGAACGAACAGGATCTGGCGCGGGTGGATGAGGCCTTCGGACAAGGCCCGAAAAGCAACCCGCGTTAATGCTTGGCACTGAACTTGTGGCGAGGGAGCTTGCTCCCGCTTGAGTGCGCAGCGCTCACCGGATTTTGCGCTGCTGCGCCGCCAGCGGGAGCAAGCTCCCTCGCCACGAATGGAGACGCGCTCGATATTTCAGGAAATGCTCGCCCGGCGAAACGGGTCATAACAAAAACATAAGAAAAGTGAGTGGTGAACATGGACGTACGCATCAAGCCGGCAGCGGTCGGCACTCTGTTGCTCGCAGTTTCCATTGCGCAAGCCAACGCGCAGTACCTTGAAACCGGCAAGCCCGGCGATCCCGCCAGTTGGCGCAGCGCCGAATTCCAGCGCGACTGGGGCCTGGCGCGGATGCAGGCGGATCAGGCCTACGCCGCCGGCATCACCGGTAAAGGCGTGAAGATCGGCGCTCTCGACTCCGGCTTCGATGCCGCCCATCCCGAGTTCGCCAGCGACCGCTATCACCCGGTGTTGGCCTCCGGCAGTTACGTCGATGGTTCGCTGTTCAGTGTCAACGGCACCCTCAACCCCAACAACGATTCCCACGGCACTCACGTGGTCGGCACCATGGGCGCGAGTCGTGATGGCACCGGCATGCATGGCGTGGCGTACAACGCGCAAATCTACGTCGGCAACACCAACAACAACGACAGCTTTCTGTTCGGCCCCAAACCCGATCCGCGCTATTTCAAAGCGGCCTACGACGCCCTGGCCGCTGCCGGCGTGCGCGCGATCAACAACAGTTGGGGCAGTCAGCCGCCGGATGTCAGCTATCGCACCCTGGCCGATCTGCATGCCGCTTATGCTCAACACTGGAATCAGGGCACCTGGCTCGATGCAGCGGCGGACGTCTCGCGCCGTGGCGTGATCAACGTGTTCAGCGCCGGCAACAGCGGCTATCCGAACGCCAGCGTGCGCTCGGCATTGCCGTACTTTCAGCCGGATCTCGAAGGCCACTGGCTGGCAGTCTCCGGGCTGGACCAAAGCAATCAGCAGAAATACAACCAGTGCGGCATCGCCAAATACTGGTGCATCACCACACCGGGGGCGAAGATCGACAGCACCATTCCGGGTGGCGATTATGCGATCAAGTCCGGCACCTCGATGGCCGCGCCGCACGCCACCGGGGCACTGGCGCTGGTGATGGAACGCTACCCGTACATGAACAACCAGCAAGCGCTGGAAGTGCTGCTGACCACCGCCACGCAACTCGACGGCTCGGTCACCGATGCACCCACCGAACGGGTCGGCTGGGGCGTGGCCAACCTCAATCGGGCGATGCACGGGCCGGGGCAGTTGCTTGGCGCGTTCGATGCCAACCTGGCGGCCGGGCAAAGCGATGTCTGGAGCAATGACATCTCCGACAAGGCACTGATTCAGCGTCAGCGCGAAGACCTCGCCGAACACAGCGCCTGGCAGCAAACCCTGCAGGACAAGGGCTGGCAGAACGGCATTGCGGCCGGCGCCAGTCAGCAGGATCAGACCGACTACGCGGTCGGTATGGCGCGTGATGCCGCCGCGGCGACCCGGGTGTATCAGGGCAGTTTGATCAAGTCCGGAGCAGGGCGTTTGCTGCTGACCGGCGACAACACCTTCCGTGGCCCGACCACGGTCAATGGCGGCTTGCTCAGCGTCAACGGTTCGCTGGCGTCGGCGGTGACGGTCAACGACAGCGGCACCCTGGGCGGCTCCGGGCGCATCGGCGCGTTGCTCGCCAACAGCGGCGGCCGTGTGGCGCCCGGCAACTCCATCGGCACCTTGAACGTGACCGGTGACGTGACCTTCGCCCCGGGCTCGACCTACGCGGTGGAGCTGTCACCGACCAGCAGCGACCGCATCGTCGCCGGCGGCGTCGCGAGCATCAACGGTGCCACGGTCAGCCTGTCGCTGGAAAACAGCCCGACTCTGCTCAGCACCACTGAAACTCGCAGCCTGCTCGGCCACTCGTACGACATTCTGCAAGCGGCTGGCGGCATTCAGGGCCGGTTCGGCGCGGTGCTGCCGGACTACCTGTTCATCGGCGGCAACCTCGACTACGCGGCCAACGCGATTCAGCTCGACATCCAGCGCAATGCAACATCGTTTGCCAGCGTCGGACAAACCCCGAATCAGCGCGCCGTAGCGGCTGCCGTCGAAGGTTTGGGCGCTGGCAATTCGGTGTACGAAAGCCTGCTGCTCTCAGCGTCTGCCGCCTCGGCGCAGCAAGCTTTCCAGCAACTGAGTGGGGAGATCTACCCGGCAATCGGTTCGATGCTGATCAATGACAGCCGCCAGTTGCGCGACGCGGTGGGCGAACGTCTGCACGATGCCAGCGCCTCACAAAGCAATGGCTGGATCAAGGCCCTCGGTGCCTGGGGTTCGACCGACTCCGGTAACGACACGGCGCGCTACAGCACTTCGATCGGTGGCTTGCTCGCCGGTGTCGACGGTGCGCTGGACGAGCAGACCCGCATAGGTCTGGTCACCGGTTACAGCGACAGCTCGCTGAACATGGGCTCGGACACGCACTCGTCGGCCAAGGTCGACAGCTATCACCTCGGCGCTTACGCCGGTCATGAAATCGGCGCCTGGCGCCTGAGCACCGGCGCGGCCTACAGCTGGCATCGCGCCGATGTGAAGCGCGATCTGCAATACGGCGACGTCAGCGCCAAACAGAAAGCCAAGGTCGATGCGACCACTGTTCAGGTCTTCGGTGAAGCGGCTTACCGGCTCAACCTGCAACCGCTGGCACTGGAGCCGTTCGCCAATCTCGCGTACGTGCATCTGGACACTGACGGCTTCACCGAAAAGGGTGACGCGGCGGCGCTGAAAAGCTCTGGCGACCAGCGTGATGCGGTGCTCAGTACGCTCGGTGTGCGCGCGGTCAAGCGCTTCAACCTGTCGAATCAGCAGGCGCTGGACCTGAGCGGGCATCTCGGCTGGCAGCACAGCCTCAGCGACATCGAATCTGAACAACATCTGCGCTTTGCCAGCGGCAGCACACCGTACTCGGTCGAGAGTTCGCCATTGGTGCGTGATGCGGCGCTGGTCGGTGTGCAAGCCAGCCTGGCCTTGAGCAAGGACGTGCGGGTCAACCTTGATTACAACGGGCAACTGGCCAATCGCGCGAAGAGCCATGGGGTTGGGTTGAGCCTGAATTGGCAGTTTTGACGGACGGTGTACACGTCTCCCTGTAGGAGCACATACCTGTGGCGAGGGAGCTTGCTCCCGCTCGGCTGCGCAGCAGTCGCAAATTCGCCAAACCGGGTTCGACTGGAAACATGCAGGGGGCCGCTTCGCGCCCCAGCGGGAGCAAGCTCCCTCGCCACAAAAAGCAGCATTCATGAGATTGAAGTACACGGATTTTTCGCAACAACACTAAGGAAGGTCGCTGGATGAATAACAACAAAACCCCCGCGCAAACGGGCGGTCGCTTCGCCATGAAAACGCTTAATTGCGCCGTGATTTGTGCGCTGACCACTTGGGGCAGCGCACACGCGGCGCCTTATGTGGAAAGCGGCCGCACTGGCGATCCCGCCAGTTGGCGCAGTGCCGAATTCAAGGCTGACTGGGGCCTGGGCGCCATCGGCGCGGATTACGCCTACGCCGCCGGTTATACCGGTAAAGGCGTGAAACTGGGGATCTTCGACCAGCCGGTGTACGCCGCGCACCCGGAGTTTTCCGGCGCTAACAAAGTCATCACCCTGGTCACCAGCGGGATCCGCGAATACACCGACCCGTACATCCCGGTCAAAGCCGGGGACGCGTTCCGCTATGACGGTTCGCCCTCGGTCGGTTCCAACGGCAAGCTCGGCGCCCACGGCACCCACGTCGGCGGTATTGCCGCCGGCAGCCGTGACGGCGGGCCGATGCACGGGGTGGCGTTCGGTGCGCAGATCATCAGCGCCGACAACGGTGACCCGGGACCGGAAGACGGCATCGTCCGTGGCAACGACGGCGCGGTGTACAAGGCCGGTTGGGATGCGCTGATCGCCAGCGGCGCGCGGATCATCAACAACAGCTGGGGCATCGGCATCACCGACCGTTTCGACCTCGGTGGCCGCAACCCGGCGTATCCGCACTTCACCGTCAACGACGCGCAATTGCAGTTCAACGAAATCCGCACACTGCTCGGCACCAAGCCCGGCGGTGCCTACGACGGCGCCATCGCCGCCGCCCGCAGCGGTATCGTGACAATCTTCGCCGCCGGTAACGATTACAACCTGAACAACCCGGACGCCATCGCCGGCCTCGGTTACTTCGTGCCGGACATCGCGCCAAACTGGATCACCGTCGCTGCGTTGCAGAAGAACCCGGACCTGGCCAGCGCCAATCCGTACATCATGAGTACGTTCTCTTCGCGTTGCGGCTACACCGCGAGCTTCTGCGTCTCGGCGCCGGGGACGCAGATCTACAGCTCGATCATCAGCGGCACCAACGCTGACAACCTGACCACTGGCTACGCCAACTACAACGGCACCTCGATGGCCGCGCCACACGTGGCCGGCTCGATGGCGGTGCTGATGGAGCGCTTCCCGTACATGACTGGCGATCAGGTCGCCACGGTGTTGCGCACTACCGCCACCGACCTCGGTGCACCAGGCATCGACGCCTTGTACGGCTGGGGCATGATCAACCTGCGCAAGGGCATTGATGGCCCGGCGATGTTCGTCACCGAGAAAGACGTCCCGGAAGAATTCCGCATCCAGGGTGCCTACGGTACCGGGCAGTTCGTCGCGGACTTGCCGGGCATTGGCGCGATCATCGACAAGGGCAAACCGACCGAGCGCCTGTGCACCGACATCACTTGCGGCCTCGACACCTGGCGCAACGACATTTCCGGTCACGGCGGCCTGACCAAACAGGGCATCGGCACCCTGGTGATGACCGGCAACAACACCTACAGCGGCCCGACCCTGGTCAATCAGGGGCGTCTGGCGATCAACGGCTCGCTGGCTTCGGCGGTCACGGTCAACGACAGCGGCATCCTCGGCGGTAACGGCCGCATCGGCGCACTGACCGCGAAAAGCGGCGGTACCGTCGCGCCGGGCAACTCGATCGGCACGCTGAACGTCGCCGGTGACGTGACCTTTGAACCGGGTTCGACCTACGCGGTAGAAGTATCGCCGACCAGCAGCGACAAGATCGTTGCCGGCGGCAAAGCGGTGATCGATGGCGCCACGGTCAGTCTGTCGCTGGAAAACAGCCCGACCTTGCTGACCACCACTGAAGTGCAGAGCCTGCTCGGCACGCAGTTCAACATCCTGCAAGCGGCCGGTGGCATTCAAGGGCAGTTCGGGCAAGTGCTGCCGAATTACGCGTTCCTCGGCGGCACCCTGGCGTACTCGGCGAGCGGCGTACAACTGGAGGTGGGGCGCAATGGCGCGTCGTTCGCCAGTGTCGGTCTGACGCCGAACCAGCGTGCGGTCGGCGCGGCTGCCGAGCGTCTGGGCGCGGGCAATGCGCTGTTCGAAACCCTGCTGTTGTCGCCGAACGCGGCGTCGGCGCAACAAGCGTTCCAGCAACTGTCCGGCGAGATCCATCCAGCCATCGGCACGCTGCTGATCAACGACAGCCGCTACCTGCGTGAAGCCGTGGGCGAGCGTTTGCGTGAGCGTGATCTGTTCAATGCCAATGCGCCGACCGACGATCGCAGCAACGCCTGGGTCAAGGTCCTGGGTTCGTGGGGCAAGAGCGACGGTGGGCATGAAAATGCCGACTCCAACAGCTCCATCAGCGGGCTGCTGGCTGGCGTCGACGGCTTGATTGCTGAAGATACGCGTCTGGGTTTCGTTACCGGTTATAGCGACAGCTCGTTGGGTATGGGCGGCGGCACGCATTCGTCGGCCTCGGTCGACAGCTACCACCTGGGTGCGTACCTGGGGCATCAGATCGATGCGCTGCGTCTGACCGCCGGTGCGGCCTACAGCTGGCATCGCGTGGATGTGAAACGTGACCTGCAATTCGGTGACGTCAGCGGTAAACAGAAAACCAAGCACGATGCGGCGACTACCCAAGTGTTCACCGAAGCGGCTTATGATCTGCGCCTGCAACCGATGAATCTGGAGCCGTTCGCCAATCTGTCGTACGTGCACTTGAACACCGACAGCTTCACCGAGAAGGGTGATGCGGCGGCGCTCAAGAGCTCTGAAGACAACCGCGATGTGGTGCTGTCGACCCTTGGCGTACGCGCCAAGCGCACCTTCGCGCTGTCGGACAAACATCAGCTGGAACTGGGCGCGACCCTGGGCTGGCAGCACAACCTGAGCAGTGTCGATGCTGACAGTCACCTGGCGTTTGCCAATGGCAACAGCGCGTTCACCGTGCAGAGTGTGTCGATGGATCGTGATGCTGCCGTGGTCGGTGTACGCGCCGGGCTGGCGCTCAATCGCGATGTCCGGGTTAACCTGGACTATAACGGACTGATCGGTAACAACGAGAAGGATCACGGTGTGGGTCTGACGCTCGACTGGCAGTTCTAAAAGCAATGCCGGCAGTCCCTTGGGGCTGCCGGTTTTGAAGGAAGAGAGAGCACAACATGGGACTGTTCGATTACAAGAATGCCGATGGCAAAGCGTTGTACAGCGACGCTATCGCGCTGACGCTGTATGCCTACACCCCGACCGGGCAAGCATTGCCGGGCACGGCCTGGAAACCGCTCAGTGCGACAGCGCTGGGCTATCAGGGCAAGGTCGGGGCGCAGGGTACGTTCTTCGGCGAGAAGGATGGCTTCACCAGCGCCGAAGCCGAAGTGCTTGGCAAATACGACGCAACAGGCAAGCTGACCGGTATCGGTGTGGCCTTTCGTGGTACCGGCGGGCTCGGTTTCAGCGACACCTTCGGCGACTTGAAAAACAACCTGCTGGCCGCCATCGGGCCATCGGATTACGCGAGCAACTACGCGAAAAATGCCTTCGATAATCTGCTCAAGGCTGTCGCCGCGTTCGCGGTATCACACGGCATTGCCGCCAAAGATGTACTGATCAGCGGTCACAGCCTTGGCGGGCTCGGGGTCAACAGCGTGGCCGAGTTGAGCGCCAGCAACTGGGGCGGGTTCTTCAAGGACGCCAACTACATTGCGTTCGCTTCGCCGACCCAGAGCAGCACCGGCAACAACGTGCTGAACATCGGTTACGAAAACGATCCGGTGTTCCGTGTGCTCGATGGCACCACCTTCAGCAGCAGCTCAATGGGCAAGCACGACAAGCCGCATGAGTCGACCACCGACAACATCGTCAACTTCAATGACCATTACGCGTCCACCGCGCAGAACCTGGTGCCGTTCAGCATTGCCAATCCGCTGAGCTGGTCGGCCCATGGCTCGTTGGGCTATGCCGATGGCTTGAATCGGGTGATCGACTCGAAGTTCTACAACCTGACCCACAAGGACTCGACCATCATCGTCTCCAACCTTGAGGAAGCGTCCCGGGGCAAGACCTGGGTCGAGGATCTGGGGCGCAGTGGCGAGCCACACACCGGCAGCACTTTCATCATTGGCACGCAGAGCAACGACTGGCTCAAGGGCGGGGCGGGTAACGACTTCCTCGAAGGCCTGGGCGGCGATGACCGGTTCCGTGATGACGGTGGTTTCAACATCCTCCTCGGCGGTCAGGGCCACAACACCTTCGAGCTGCAGAAACCGCTGCAGAACTTCAGCTTTGCCAACGACGGCGACGGCACGCTGTACGTGCGCGACGCCTACGGCGGTATCAGCATGACCCGCGACATCGGCGCGCTGGTGAGCAAGGAATCGGGTTCGTGGTGGGGCAGCAAGGAGATCACCTGGGGCGTCACGGCCAAGGGTTTGACCAATGGCAACGAACTGACCCAGTACACCCATTCGCTCAACGGCGATGCGTACGGCAATGCACTGCACGCCAGTGCCGAGGGTGACTGGCTGTTCGGGCTGGGCGGCGATGACAAGCTGATCAGCGACAAAGGCCACGTGACCTTCGTCGGCGGCGCCGGCAATGACGTGATGACGGCGGTGGGTGGCAACAACACCTTCCTGTTCAGTGGCGCGTTCGGTTTCGACGCGATCAATGGCTACCAGGGCAGCGACAAACTGGTGTTCATGGGCGTCGAAGGCGCGGGGCAGGGCTACGACTACAAGCAGCATGCTGCACAGTCGGGGGCCGATACGGTGCTGAAGATTGGCGAGTATGCCGTGACCCTGATCGGGGTTGGGGTGGCTAACCTGTCGGACTCGTCTTTCGTGTTTGCCTAGCTCCAAAGTGGGAGCGGGCTTGCTCGCGAAGGGGCCGTGTCAGTCAACATTGCTGTAACTGATACGCCGCTTTCGCGAGCAAGCCCGCTCCCACAAGGGAAGATCTGCAACAAGTAGTACTGAAATGCTCCGGGGCGTGCCCGCGAGGGGCGCCCTGGCTGTGAGCTATCTCTGACAATTCCAACAAAAGAGAGGCAATAGCAATGGGTGTGTATGACTACAAGAACTTCGGCACAGCCGATTCCAAGGCGCTGTTCAGCGATGCCATGGCGATCACGCTGTATTCCTACCACAACCTCGATAACGGCTTTGCCGCCGGTTATCAGCACAACGGCTTCGGTCTCGGCCTGCCCGCCACGTTGGTGACCGCACTGCTCGGCGGTACTGATTCGCAAGGGGTGATTCCCGGTATTCCGTGGAATCCCGACTCGGAAAAACTCGCCCTCGACGCCGTGAAAAAGGCTGGCTGGACACCGATCACCGCCTCGCAACTGGGTTACGACGGCAAGACCGATGCCCGTGGCACCTTCTTCGGCGAGAAGGCCGGTTACACCACCGCCCAAGTGGAAATCCTCGGCAAGTACGACACCCAGGGCCATCTCACCGAAATCGGTATCGCCTTTCGCGGCACCAGCGGCCCGCGGGAAAACCTGATCCTCGACTCCATCGGCGATGTGATCAACGACCTGCTGGCAGCCTTCGGTCCCAAGGACTACGCCAAGAATTACGTCGGCGAAGCGTTCGGCAATCTGCTCAATGACGTGGTGGCGTTCGCCAAGGCCAACGGCCTCAGCGGCAAGGACGTGCTAGTCAGCGGCCACAGCCTTGGCGGACTGGCGGTCAACAGCATGGCCGACCTCAGCGGCGGCAAGTGGGGCGGGTTCTTCGCCGATTCCAACTACATCGCCTACGCCTCGCCCACTCAGAGCGGCACCGACAAGGTGCTCAACGTCGGTTACGAAAACGATCCGGTGTTCCGCGCCCTCGACGGCTCGACTTTCACCGGCGCCTCGGTCGGCGTGCACGACGCGCCCAAGGAATCGGCCACCGACAATATCGTCAGTTTCAACGATCACTACGCCTCGACCGCGTGGAATCTGTTGCCGTTCTCCATCCTCAACATCCCGACCTGGATCTCGCATCTGCCGACCGCTTACGGCGACGGCATGAACCGGATCATCGAGTCGAAGTTCTACGATCTGACCAGCAAGGACTCGACGATCATCGTCGCCAACCTGTCGGACCCGGCGCGGGCCAACACCTGGGTGCAGGATCTCAACCGCAACGCCGAAACCCACAAGGGCAGCACGTTCATCATCGGCAGCGACAGTAACGACCTGATCCAGGGCGGCAGCGGCAACGATTATCTCGAAGGTCGCGCCGGCAACGACACCTTCCGTGACAGTGGCGGCTACAACGTCATTCTCGGCGGCGCCGGCAACAACACCCTCGACTTGCAGCAGTCGGTGAATAAGTTCGACTTCGCCAACGACGGCGCCGGCAACCTGTACATCCGCGATGCCAAGGGCGGGATCAGTATCACCCGCGACATCGGCAGCATCGTCACCAAGGAGCCGGGCTTCCTCTGGGGCCTGTTCAAGGACGACGTGACCCACAGCGTGACGGCCAGCGGCCTGAAGGTCGGCAACAACCTCACGCAGTACGCGTCCAGCGTCAAAGGCACCAGCGGCGCCGATACGCTGAAGGCTCATGCCAGTGGTGACTGGTTGTTCGGTCTGGACGGCAACGACCACTTGATCGGCGGTGCCGGCAACGACGTGTTTGTCGGTGGCGCTGGCAACGATCTGATGGAGTCCGGGGGCGGGGCGGATACGTTCCTGTTCAACGGCGCGTTTGGTCAGGATCGGGTGGTGGGTTTTACGTCCAACGACAAACTGGTGTTCCTTGGCGTGCAGGGCGTGTTGCCCAATGACGACTTCCGCGCGCATGCCTCGATGGTGGGGCAGGACACGGTGCTGAAGTTTGGCGCTGACTCGGTGACGCTGGTTGGAGTGGCGCTGAATAGCCTCAGTGCCGATGGAATTGTGATCGCCTGATGCACCCGTAACCTGTGGCGAGGGAGCTTGCTCCCGCTGGGTCGCGAAGCGGCCCTGAAGACTTTGTGCGCGCTACGCGCTCAAGCGGGAGCAAGCTCCCTCGCCACAACCCAGTATCAAAAGTGACTCGATGGCCACACCCTGACTCAAAAGCTGTGCAAACAGCAAAAGCGGCCTAAAGCCAGCACGTGCCCACACGTTCTATAGCTAGCCGCCATCGAGTACAGGAGATTCACACGTGAGAAGGTTCAAGGGGTATGTCGGGATTGTCGGACTGGCGCTGTTATCGGCCAATGCCTGGGCCGATCTGCCGCCAACCTCGATTCTGAGCCGTTACGGGATCAGCACCGATCAACTGCCGAAACCGGAAAAGACCGAAGTGGTCGAACCGGTGGAAGAGAAAAGCCTGTTTCAGATTCAGCCCGAACAGCCGTTCGTGACGTTCCGGCCGGGTGACGGCAAACAAGCGCAAGCCACTGGCAACCTGAGCATTGACCGCATGACCCAGCTGGATCTGGAACGCTGCCGGCGTCTGCAAGCAGAACTGGCGCGGCGCGGTGAGCAGCATTTCAGTTGCGATCACAGCCTTGTGGGCCTGCCTGCTTTCGAGTAACCCAGGCGGATAACACTTTTCTTGTAGGAGCTGCCGAAGGCTGCGATCTTTTGATTTTGATCTTGAAAAACAAAGTCAAAAGATCGTCCGATCGCGGCCCGAGCCTTCGGCAGCTCCTACACGTACAGCAGGATGGTCAGTCTTCCTTGCGCACCGTCGCGACCTCGTCGCCGCGGACTCTCACCTTGGTCCCGGAAATATCCTCGAATTCATAGAAGCCATCCTTGTTCTTGGTTTTCGGCATGTCCTTGGTCAAATACTGGGTGCCGTTCTGCAAGGTGACCACTGTCGGCGTCGAGCAGCCGCTCAATGCCAGCAGGGCCGCTACCGCCAGGGGAATACCCAGAGTCTTGATCTTCATACCCACCTCAAATACCTCATTCCATATCAATTGACCGACTTCGGTCTCTAACGCGGTTGGTGCCATCCAGCCGGGAAAAGTTCGATGGCACCCTGAAAAAATTCCGATTGCCGCTGCCACTGATCTTTTTCCGTTTGCACGCGACAGGGCAGAGCTGGTATCTGTACGCATAACCAGTATTCGCTCGCCATGGCCCTGAATTCCCGTGACTGCCAACCCGCTCGACGATCCGTTCTATTACCTCAACAACTTCCGGCAAGTGCTTGATTGGCTTGAGCTGCGCTATGCCGATGTGATGAGCGAATCCGAGCACGGCTTTATCCGCCACTTCAAGGCTTTGCCACGCGCCTCACAGGGTCTGCTGGTGCGCATGGTAATGCGCAAGGGCGTGCATTTCCGCCTCGGCAAACTCAACTACCCGGAAATCGGGGACATCAGCGACGCCGCGCAGCCGTTGCTGAGTCACGGCTGGCTCGACGATCAGGCTCTGTTGAGCGTGGCCGAAGTGTTCGACGTGTTGCTCAAGGCCGAACTCCTGCAAGCGTTCGGTGCTTTTATCGAACAACCCAAGGGGCGCAAGGACGACTGGCTGCCGGCGCTGGCCGAGCAGTTCAGCGCATCGCGCAGCCTGTCCGACTGGGCGCCGACGCTCGGCGAGCGCTTGCTCAGCCTGACCATCATGGACCTGTGTGACCGCCTGCGCCTGATGTTCTTCGGCAACCTGTACCAGGACTGGTCGGAATTCGTCCTCGCCGACCTCGGCATCTTTACCTACGAAAAAGTCGAGTTCTGCGCCGACTCCCGTGGCCTGCGCAGCCGTGAAGACGTTGACGCCTGCCTGTTCCTGCATCAGTGCCAGCAACGCTTCGAGGCCGGTGAACCGTTGGAAACCATTGTCGAGCAGGTCAGCGCATTGCAGTTCGCCAACCCGTGGCTGCAACGGCGGCGCGGCAAGGTGCTGTTCCAGATCGGCCAGTATTGCGAGCGCATCACGGAGTTCGCCCTGGCGCTGAGCATTTACCGCGATTGCGCCTACCCCGGCGCCCGCCAGCGAATGATTCGGGTGCTGGAGCGCTGCGGCGAATACGCACTGGCGCTGGAGCTTGCCACTCGCGCCGAACAGGCGCCGGAAAGCGCCGCCGAACAGCAGAGTCTGCAGCGAATGCTGCCCCGGCTGCGGCGCAAACTCGGCGGGCCACCGCTCAAGCGCGCAACGCCGCGCCCGGTCGAGCGCCTCGATCTGCAATTGCCGCGCACCGATCCGTCGCTGTCGGTGGAGTTTTATGTGCAGGCGCATCTGCACGAAGACAGCGGCCCGGTGCATTACGTCGAGAACAGCCTGATCAACTCGCTGTTCGGCCTGCTGTGCTGGCCGGCGATTTTTGCGCCGCTGCCGGGGGCGTTTTTTCATCCGTTTCAGCGCGGGCCGGTGGATCTGCTCAACGAAGACTTCCAGCAACGCCGCGCCGAACTGTTCCAGGCGTGCCTCGAGCAACTCGACGATGGCCGTTATACGGCGACCATTCGTGAGCGCTTCGTCGCCAAATGGGGCGTGCAGTCGCCGTTCGTGTTCTGGGGCGCCTTGAATGAGCAACTGCTGGAGCAGGCGCTGGCGTGCTTGCCGGCCGAACATCTCAAGCACTGGTTCAATCGCCTGCTGCTCGACATCAAGGCCAACCGCGCCGGTATGCCCGATCTGATCCAGTTCTGGCCGCAGCACAAGACCTACCGGATGATCGAAGTCAAAGGCCCCGGTGACCGCCTGCAGGACAACCAACTGCGCTGGCTGGAGTTCTGCCACCAACACCAGATGCCGGTCGCCGTGTGCTACGTGCAATGGGCGGAGCAGAGCGCTTGAGCTACAGCATTGCCGTCCGCGCGTTGTGCGAGTTCACCGCCAAGACCGGCGACCTCGACCTGCGGTTTACCCCTTCGCCGACTGCGCTCGAAGGCATGCTCGGGCACCGCACCGTGGCCTCGCGGCGCAGCGACAAGTACCAGAGCGAGGTGGCGCTGGAAGGCGAGTTTCTGCAATTGAAAGTCAGGGGCAGGGCGGACGGCTACGACCCGGCGCAGAACTGTCTGGAAGAAGTCAAAACCTATCGCGGTGACCTGAGCAAGCAGCCGGCCAACCATCGCCAGCTGCATTGGGCGCAGGCAAAAGTCTACGGCTGGCTGATGTGCCGCAAGCTCGAGCTTGAGCAGATCAATCTGGCGCTGGTGTATTTCGACATCGTCAGCGAGAAGGAAACCTGTCTGGTCGAGGCCTTCACTGCGCCAGTCTTGCAAGACTTTTTCGAACAACAATGCCGGTTGTTCCTGAATTGGGCCGAGCAGGAAATGGCCCATCGCGAGGCGCGCAATCGGGCCGCGCAGCAATTGAGCTTTCCCCACGCCGACTTTCGCCCCGGCCAGCGGCATCTGGCCGAATCGGTGTTCAAAGCGGTCAGCACCGGCCGTTGCCTGATGGCGCAGGCACCGACCGGGATCGGTAAAACCCTCGGCACGCTGTTCCCCATGCTCAAGGCTTTGGCGCCGCAGCAACTGGACAAGGTGTTGTTCCTGACCGCCAAGACCCCGGGGCGCAAACTGGCGCTGGATGCCAGTCAGGTGTTGTTCGATCAGTCTGAACGCTTGCCGTTGCGGGTGCTGGAGATGGTCGCCCGCGACAAGGCCTGCGAACACCCGGACAAAGCCTGTCACGGCGAGTCCTGCCCGTTGGCCCAAGGCTTCTATGATCGCCTGCCCGCCGTCCGTGAAGCGGCCAGCCGGATCAATCTGCTGGATCAGGCAGCGATGCGCGAAGTGGCTCGCCAGCACACGGTTTGCCCGTACTACCTGAGCCAGGAAATGGCCCGTTGGGCCGACGTGGTGGTGGCGGACTACAACTATTACTTCGATTTCAGTGCGTTGCTGTTCGGTCTGGCCCAGCTCAATCAGTGGAAAGTCGCGGTGCTGGTGGATGAAGCGCACAACCTGGTCGAGCGCGGACGTTCGATGTACAGCGCCAGTCTCGATCAGGCTGCGCTGGCCAGTGTGCGCAAGACGGCCCCCGAGGTGCTGAAAAAATCCCTGCAACGGGTCAACCGCGAATGGAACGCGCTGCATCAGCCGCAACTGGCGCCGTATCAGGCCTACGACAAGGCTCCGGAAAAACTGCTGCAAGCGGTGTCCCTGTGCAGCGCGGCCATTGGCGATTACCTCAACGACCATCCGCAGGGACTCGACAGCGCGCTGCAAACCTTCTACTTCGACATGCTGCAGTTCGGCCGGGTAGCGGAGCTGTTCGACGAGCATTACCTGTTTGACATCAGCAAACGTGACCTCGAGCGCAAACGGCCGCTGTCGCAGCTGTGCCTGCGCAATGTGGTGCCGGCAGCGTTCATCGGCCCGCGCCTGAAAGCGGCGCGCAGCAGCGTGCTGTTTTCCGCAACGCTGAGCCCGCGGCGCTATTACGCCGACCTGCTCGGTACGCCCGCCGACACGGTATGCATCGACGTCGAATCGCCGTTCAGCGCCGATCAACTGCAGGTGCAGATCGTCAGCCGCATTTCCACGCGCTTCAATCATCGGCAGGCGTCGCTGGAACCGATCGTCGAGCTGATCGCCCGCCAGTTCAGCGAGCGTCCGGGCAATTACCTGGCGTTCTTCAGCAGCTTCGATTACCTGCAACAGGTGCTGACCCTGCTCGCCAAACGTCATCCGCAGATCAATCTGTGGCAGCAGTCCCGGGGCATGGCCGAAGGGCAGCGTCAGGCCTTTCTTGATCAGTTCACCGCCGACAGTCAGGGCATCGGCTTCGCCGTGTTGGGCGGTGCGTTCGGCGAGGGCATCGACCTGCCAGGAGCACGGCTGATCGGCGCGTTCATTGCGACCCTGGGACTGGCCCAGCTCAACCCGGTCAACGAGCAGTTGAAACGGCGCATGGCGGCGATTTTCGGTGCCGGTTACGATTACACCTATCTGTATCCGGGTGTGCAGAAAGTGGTGCAGGCTGCCGGGCGAGTGATCCGCACGCGGCAGGATCGCGGCGTGGTGATGCTGATCGATGACCGCTTCGCCGAACCGCGCATTCAGCAACTGTTGCCGCGCTGGTGGGCGCTCGGTACAGACCCGGCCTCAGATCAAAGCGTGAATTGAAGCGCGTTTGCACCTTCCCATGGCGCTGGATTGCCGCATACTTGCGCTAATGAAAACCAGCGGTGAACCTGATGAGTGACAACCCGAGCAAAACTGCCGCGATCGAGGAGATGCGTTTCCGTCTGCTGATCGATGCGGTGGTCGATTATGCGATTTACATGATCGACCCGGACGGCATCATCACCAGTTGGAACTCCGGCGCGAAACGCTTCAAGGGCTACGAAGAGGCGGAAATTCTCGGCGAGCATTTCTCGCGCTTCTATACCGCCGTTGATCGTGCGGCGGGCCTGCCGCAACGCGCGCTCGACACCGCGCTGCACGAAGGACGATTCGAAGGCGAGGGCTGGCGGGTGCGCAAGGATGGCACCAACTTCTGGTGTCACGTGGTCATCGATCCGATCATCGATCCCAACGGCAAACTGCTCGGCTACGCCAAGATCACCCGCGACCTGACTGATCGCAAGATGGCCGAGGAAACCCTCAGGCAAAGCGAGCAGCAGTTCCGCCTGTTGGTGCAGGGTGTCACCGATTATGCGATCTACATGCTCAGCCCCGAAGGTCGCGTGAGCAACTGGAATCAGGGCGCCCAGCGGATCAAGGGGTACAAGCCGGAAGAAATCATCGGCCAGCATTTTTCGATTTTCTACACCCCTGAAGACCGCATCGCCGGCGAACCGCAACGGGCGCTGGAGATTGCCACCCGCGAGGGTCGTTTCGAAAACAAGAGCTGGCGCATGCGCAAGGATGGCACGCGGTTTCTGGCACACGTGGTGGTCGATGCCATTCGCGGCGAAACCGGCACGCTGCTCGGGTTTGCCAAGATCACCCGCGATGTCACCGAAGCCCATGAGTCGCAACTGGCTCTGGAGAAAACCCGTGAAGCGCTGTTCCAGGCGCAGAAGATGCAGGCCATCGGTCAGCTCAGCGGCGGCATCGCCCATGACTTCAACAATCTGCTGACGGTGATTCTGGGGAATCTGGAGATTCTGCAAAAGCGCATCGGTGACGATCCGAAAAACAGTCGGCTGCTGGAAAACGCCACGCAGGGTGCACTGCGTGGCGTATCGCTGACCCAGCGCATGCTGGCCTTTGCCCGACGGCAGGAACTCAAGACCGAACCGGTCGATATTCCGAAATTGGTGCAAGGCATCACCGGGCTGCTACGCAGTTCGATTGGACCGGGGATTCGTATCGAAACGCGGTTTCCCGAGGATCTGCAACCGGTGCTGGCGGACAGCAACCAACTGGAACTGGCGCTGCTCAATCTGGCGACCAACGCTCGCGACGCGATGGTGGACGGGGGCAGCCTGACCATTACCGCGCAGCCGGAAGTCGTGCTTGAGCAAAGCCTTTCGTCAATGGCGGCGGGGCGCTATGTGTGCCTGAGCGTGATCGACACGGGTGAGGGCATGGACGAAGCCACGCTGGGTTCGGCCAGAGATCCGTTTTTCACCACTAAGGGCGTGGGCAAGGGCACTGGGCTGGGCTTGTCGATGGTGCATGGCTTTATCGAGCAACTGGGTGGTCGTTTCATTCTCAAGAGCGAAAAAGGCCATGGCACCCGCGCAGAAATGTGGATACCGGTGGCGCTGGCCGGGGAGACGGCAAAAAACCTTTACCCGGCGGTCAAACCGGTGTTGGTGCCACGCCTCAGCGTGCTGGTGGTCGACGACGACTCGCTGGTATTGACCAGCACCACGCTGCTGCTCGAAGACCTCGGCCATCGTGTGGTCAGCGCGACATCCGGGGCCAAGGCGCTGATGCTGTTCGAGCAGGGTGAAGTCATCGACCTGATGATCACCGACATGGCCATGCCACAGATGAGCGGCGCGCAACTGGCCCATGCAGTACGTCTGCTCAAACCGGATCTGCCGATCATCCTCGCTACCGGTTACGCCGAACGACTGGAGGGGTTTGCCGCGAAGTTGCCGCGTCTGCCCAAGCCGTTCACCCAACTCAATCTGGTGGAAATCATCGCCCAGTCGATGAAATGAATCCGCCTGAACTTGTCCGTGGCGAGGGCCTTCTAAAAGGTTTCCCCGCCATGGAGTGCGCGTCCCTTGCCTCGCATACTGACCCAGCCCACCGCAGAAGAGCACCTGACCGAACACGACGCCAAGATGTTCGGCTCACCCAAGGAACGGCTGGATTTCTATCGCAAGGAAATCCAGTACGAAACCAGCATCCTGGCCAACCGTACCGATGCCTATCTGGCGGCGCAGTCGTTTCTGGTGATTGCCTTTGCCTCGTGCATGGCCAACCTCAACCCTGAGTGGGGCAAGCTGTTTACGCTGGTGGTGCCGCCGTTCCTCGCACTGCTCGGGCTGCTCAGTTCGCTCAATGCCTGGCCGGGGATTCGTGCCGCGTACGACATCATCGATCACTGGCACTACAAGCAGAGCGAGTTGTTGCGCAGCGAGCCGATCATGGGCATGGCTTACGACGAGTCGCCGCTGTTCAGTGAAATGGAATCCAGCCATAAGGGCTATCGCAAGTCGCTGTTGTTTTCGGTGCGCACGCCATGGATCTTCGCCACGTTCTGGATCCTGCTGGGGGCTTACGCGGTGTTCATTCAGGTGACCAACCCCGGGGGCTGAACGCCGCCCAAAGAAAAAGCCCGGACTTCGCAGCCGGGCTTTTTCTTGTGCGCTTTATTCGACGGTTTCAAGCTGCCGGCGCAACGCCTGCGAGTGATGCGGCGACATCGGAATCGGCGGGAAGTCCTCGTTGAGGACGCACAAGTGATCGATGGCTTCGGCGAACTTCGCATCGGCTTTGCGGCGCATGGCTCGATAGTGCTCAAACTGTTCGAGGTCCAGATTGTCCGCTTCTAGCAGCTCGTAAGCGGCGCGGTTGAGGGCGTGGGCGTCTTCGAACAGTTGACGATTGCGTTCCAGGGCCAAAGCCCTGCAAGCCTTGATTTGTGCCGGAGTCGAGCATTCCTTCATGACCGTGACCTTGTTATCCAAAGATTCCTATTCATGGGCTGCAAGCCGCAGGGGAACCGAACCTGCCGGACCCCGCCGAGTGCTTACAGCGAGGGGTTATGGTTGTGACTGCCGGAATCTGCAGAGGGATCCATTTATTTACAGAAAAAACTTCGATGGATTGCCCAAGATATTGCCGCCTGAAAAATCAGTTTTTTCGTTTTTGCCGTTGCTCATAGCGCGCCAGCAGCGGCTGAGTGCTGATGCCATGAAGCAAAATGCTCAGTGCCACCACGGACAGGGTGATGTTGGTACACAACGTCGCGACCGAAGGACTCAGGCCGTGGTTCAAGGCATAAAACAGATAGAACAGGCTGCCGATCCCGCGGATGCCGAACCAGCCGATCAACAGACGCTGACCGCCGTCGAGCAAGGTGCCCCATGGCATCAACACCACGCAGAGCGGACGCACCACGCAGAACAGCACCGCGCCAATGACCAATGCCCGCCAATCCCAATGCGGCACCAGCACCACGCCGAGCAGGGTCACCAGAAACACTTCCATGGCCCGTTCCACCAGACTGCCGAAGGAGAGCATGTCGCCCATCATGATCCCGGCAGCGACCTGACTGCTTTCCAGGCGTTCGGTATCACCGTGTACCGCGTGCTGCGGTTCGATGTTCTGATGGCCCACCACCGGTTGCACCAGATGTTCGGCGGGCGGTTGGCTGGCGCCGGTGGATTTGACTTCTTCCTGACGCAGGCCAAGGCCGGCAGCGAACACCGACAGAAAGCCGTAACCGCCGATGGCATCCGCGCCGACGTAAGCCAAGGCAATCAGCGACAGCGCCAGATAATCATTCGGGCTCAGGGTGCTGTCGTCGTTACGGATGCGCAGTGACAAGGTGATCCGACCAATGCCGCGGCCCATCCAGTAACCGGTGAGCAAGCCGACCGGCACCGCCCAGAGCAAACCGTGCAGCACCCAATCGGTCAGCGCGCCGGGATGAGCATCGGCCTGTACCAGCAGCAGGCCGAGAATCACGAACGGGAACGCGATCCCGTCGTTCAGTCCGGCTTCACCGGAAAGACCAAAGCGCACGCTGTCGACATCCCGTGCGTCGTTGACCTGCACCAGCGCGGCCAGCACCGGGTCGGTCGGTGCGAGAATCGCGCCGATCAGCAGTGACGGCCCCCAAGGCAGTTGCAGGCCCCAATGCAGCAATACGCTGACCCCGGCGATGGTCAACACCATCACCGGGCCGGCCAGCCCGAAAGCAATCCGCCAGCGCTTGTCGCGCAATGGCAAACGCAGCTTGAGGCCGCAGACAAACAGGGAAAACAGCACCGCCACTTCCGTAAGGTGTTCCATCCATACGGAAGCGTTTTCCAGTGACAGTTTCAGCAGATCCAGCCCGCTCGGGCCGATGACAATCCCCAGCAACAGGCACACCGCCGAGGTGGTGACCGGCATCCAGCGCAGGTAGGACGAGGTCAGCGCAAGGGTCAGCAAGACGGCGCCCAGCACCGCGACCCAAATGACAAAGCTCATGAGGCTTACAACATCGGCTTGCCGCCGGTGACGCCGTAGCGCTGACCGGTGATGTAACTGGCTTCATCAGAGGCCAGCAGCACATAGATCGGCGCCACTTCCACCGGTTGTCCGGGGCGACCGAGCGGAGTTTCGCTGCCGAAATTCTGTACTTCTTCATCGGGCATGGTCGAGACGATCAGCGGCGTCCAGATCGGTCCCGGGGCCACGCAGTTCACGCGGATTTCTTTCGGCCCGAGTATCTGCGCCAGCCCGCCGGTGAAGTTGGCAATTGCGCCTTTGGTGGTGGCATAGGCGAGCAGGGTCGGTTTGGGCATGTCCGAGTTGATCGAGCTGGTGTTAATGATCGACGCACCGGGGCGCATGTGTTTGATCGCCGCCTGACACAGGCGGAAAATCGCCGTGATGTTGACGTCGAAGGTCATCACCCATTCTTCGTCGGGGATTTCCTCGAAGGTTTCATGGGTCATCTGGAACGCAGCGTTGTTGACCAGAATATCGATGCGCCCGAAGCGTTCGACAGTCTTGTCCACCAGTTCCTGACAATGAGCCTTTTGCGCCAGATCGCCGGACAGCAGCAGGCATTGGCGACCCGCCTGTTCGACCCAGCGTGCGGTCTCTTTGGCGTCGTCATGTTCATTCAGATAGGCCACGACCACATCGGCGCCTTCACGGGCGAAGGCAATCGCCACCGCGCGGCCAATGCCGCTGTCGGCACCGGTAATCAGCGCAATCTTGCCGGCCAGCCGCCCGGAACCGACGTAGCTTTGTTCGCCGCAATCGGGGGAGGGCTGCATTTTGCTTTGCAAACCCGGCACGGCTTGAGCTTGTGTGGGGAAGGGTGGTTTTGGGTAATCGGTCATCACAAATCTCCGAGGTCTCAGGGCAGGTATGGGCGGTTGACCCGGACGGTTTGCCGTGAGTTCGATCGGATTTGCGCTGGATTGTTTGGCGATGACAATGCAAAACCCTGTGGGAGCGAGCTTGCTCGCGAATACGGAGTTTCAGCCGACATCAAGGTTGACTGAACCAACGCTTTCGCGAGCAAGCTCGCTCCCACAGGGGGCTTTACTGTGGATTCAGGTATTGCGGTTTGTCAGGGCACGCTCCATGCGGCTGATGCCTTCTTCAAGCAACGACCGTGGGCAGCCGAAGTTCAGGCGCACGAACTGTTGGTGTTGATCACCGAAATCCAACCCGGCGCTCAGACCGACCTTGGCCTGTTCGAGGAAGAACTGCTGCGGATTGCCCAACTCCAGCGCCGAGCAATCGAGCCACGCCAGATACGTCCCTTGCGGCACATTGATGGTCACGCCCGGCAAGCGGCTGCGCACCGCGTCCACCAGCCAGTCGCGGTTGGCCTGCAGATAGGTTTTCAGTTCGGCCAGCCACGGCGCGCCTTCGCTGTAGGCGACGCGGGTGGCTTCCATGCCCAACGGATTGACGCTATCGACCATGCCACAACGTGCATGGTTGACGCGCTCGCGCAGGGCGGCGTCCTGGATGATCATGAACGAGGTTTTGAGGCCGGCGATGTTGTAGGCCTTGCTGGCGGACATCAGGGTGATGGTGCGCTTGGCGATTTCCGGGCTCAGTGAGGCGGTCGGAACATGTACGCGGCCGTCGAAGCACAGCTCGGCGTGGATCTCGTCGGAGATGATCCAGGCGTCCTGCGCGGCGCAGATATCCGCCACCGCTTGCAGCTCTTCACGAGCAAACACTTTGCCGATCGGATTGTGCGGGTTGCTCAGGAGCAGGGCACCGCCACCGTTCAGCGATTCGCGCAGGGTCTCCAGCGGCGTGGCGTAAGTGCCATCGGCCTGGGCGACGAATTCCAGCTCGACCTTGTTCAGCCCCCAATGCCCCGGTGCATGCCGCAGCGGCGGGTAGTTCGGCACCTGCACCACGACGTTCTGCTGCGGTTGCACCAGCGCTTTCAAAGCCATGTTGAAACCGGATTCAACGCCCGGCAGGAAGATCAGCTCCTGCGGTTTGACCCGCCAGGCGAACTTGTTCCACAGGTCGGCGACGATGGCTTCACGCAGATTGTCCTGCGCCACGCTGTAACCCACCAGCGGGTGCAACAGGCGCTGCTGCAATGCCTCGATGATCACCGGAGGCGCGGCGAAATCCATATCAGCGACCCACATCGGCAACACATCGGCCGGGTAGCGGCTCCACTTGGTGCTGCCGGTGTTGTGGCGGTCGAATACCTGATCAAAATCGAAAGTCATGCGCGGTCTCGTGAAGGCGGGATTGGTCCTGGGCGCCATGATAAACCCATGGCACTGGGGGGATACACAAAACCTGTGGGAGCGAGCCTGCTCGCGAAGGCGGTGTGTCAGTCAATATTTGTCTCAACTGACAGGGCCTCTTCGCGAGCAGGCTCGCTCCCACAGGTTTTTCAGGGCATGACCGATTGTCGCCGACGGTCGGTTTTCACACAGAACGTGTGGTCATTGTCTACAGTGAAAAAACCGGCAGGCATTCTGCCGTAACCGTGTTTGTCCAGAAAAAGCCCGGCTCAAGTACCGGGTTCCACCTGATCAGGAGTGCACGATGGATCTCAGCCGTCGTCAATTCTTCAAGGTCGCCGGTATCGGCCTTGCAGGCTCTAGCCTGGGCGCGTTGGGCATGGCCCCGACGCTGGCCTTCGCCGAGCAGGTGCGTCACTTCAAGCTTGCCCACACCCATGAAACCCGCAACACCTGCCCGTATTGCTCGGTCGGTTGCGGGTTGATCATGTACAGCCAGGGCGATGCCGCGAAGAACGTCGCGCAAAACATCATCCACATCGAGGGCGACGCCGACCACCCGGTCAACCGCGGCACCCTGTGTCCAAAAGGCGCAGGCCTGCTGGACTTCATTCACAGCCCGGGCCGCTTGCTGTATCCGCAAACGCGCAAGCCCGGCAGCAGCGAATGGACCCGGATCAGCTGGGATGAAGCGCTGGATCGCATCGCCGACCTGATGAAGGCCGACCGCGACGCCAACTTCATCGAGAAGAACGACAGCGGGCAAACGGTCAATCGCTGGCTGACCACCGGATTCCTCGCAGCGTCCGCAGCGTCCAACGAAGCGGGCTACATCACCCAGAAGGTGATTCGCAGTCTCGGCATGCTGGGGTTCGATAACCAGGCGCGTGTCTGACACGGCCCGACGGTGGCAAGTCTTGCCCCGACGTACGGCCGTGGTGCCATGACCAATACCTGGACCGATATCGCCAACGCGAATCTGATCCTGGTGATGGGCGGCAACGCAGCAGAAGCGCATCCGTGCGGCTTCAAATGGGTGACCGAGGCCAAGGCGCACAACGCTGCCCGGCTGATCGTGGTCGACCCGCGTTTTACCCGGACCGCTTCGGTGGCCGACTATTACGCGCCGATCCGCACCGGTACCGACATCGCCTTCATGGGCGGGTTGATCAATTACCTGCTGACTCAGGACAAGATCCAGCACGAATACGTGCGCAACTACACCGACGTGTCGTTCATCGTCAAAGCCGGCTATGGCTTTGAAGACGGCATCTTCAGCGGCTATGACGCAGCCAAGCGCAGCTACACCGACAAATCCGGCTGGGGTTACGAGCTGGGTGAAGACGGCTTCGTCAAGGTCGACCCGACCCTGCAGGATCCGCAGTGCGTCTATCAATTGATGAAGCAGCATTACAGCCGCTACAACATTGATCTGGCGAGCCAGATCTGCGGGATGCCGGTCGATGCGATGCAGAAAATCTGGGATGAGATTGCCACGTGCTCCACGCCCGGCAAGACCATGACCATCCTGTATGCGCTCGGCTGGACGCAGCACTCGATTGGCGCACAGATCATCCGCAGCGCGGCGATGGTGCAACTGCTGCTGGGCAACGTCGGCATGCCCGGCGGTGGCGTTAACGCGTTGCGCGGGCACTCGAACATTCAGGGCCTTACCGACCTAGGGTTGCTGTCCAACTCGTTGCCGGGTTATCTGACCCTGGGCAGCGATGGCGAGCAGGACTACAACGCTTTCATCAAAAAACGCACGCAAATGCCGCTGCGTCCGGGGCAGCTGTCCTATTGGCAGAACTACAGCAAATTCCACGTCAGCCTGATGAAGTCGTGGTACGGCGCCAACGCCACGCTGGAGAACAACTGGAATTACGACTATCTGCCGAAACTCGACATCCCCAACTACGACGTTCTGAAGATGTTCGACCTGATGAGTCAGGGCAAGGTCAACGGCTACATGTGCCAGGGCTTCAACCCGATCGCTGCGTTGCCCGACAAGAACCGGGTGATGGGCGCGCTGGCCAAGCTCAAGTGGCTGGTGGTGATGGATCCGCTGGCCACCGAGACCTCGGAGTTCTGGCACAACGTCGGGCCCTACAACGACGTGAAAAGTGCCGAGATCCAGACCGAAGTGATTCGCCTGCCGACCACTTGTTTTGCCGAGGAGGACGGCTCGCTGGTCAACAGCAGCCGCTGGCTGCAATGGCACTGGAAAGGCGCCGACGGCCCCGGCGAAGCGCAGACCGACATCCGCATCATGAGCGAATTGTTCCTGCGCCTGCGCAAGCGTTATCAGGCCGAGGGTGGCAAGTTCGCCGATCCGCTGCTGAAACTGTCGTGGCCATACAAGATCCCGGACGAACCCTCGCCGGAGGAACTGGCCAAGGAGATCAACGGCAGCGCCATGGCCGACTTCACCGACGCCAGCGGTGCGACGGTCAAGGCCGGCTCGCAACTGGCCGCGTTCGCTCAGCTCAAGGATGACGGCAGCACCGCCTCCGGCTGCTGGATCTTCGCCGGCAGCTGGACCGAGGCCGGTAACCAGATGGCCCGGCGCGACAACGCCGACCCGTATGGCATGCACCAGCATCTGGGCTGGGCCTGGGCGTGGCCGGCCAACCGGAGGATTCTCTACAACCGCGCTTCGGCGGATGTCTCGGGCAAACCGTGGGATCCGAAAAAGCGCCTCGTATGGTGGAACGGCAAGGCTTGGGGTGGCACCGATGTGCCGGACTACAAGGCCGATGTGCCGCCGGAAGCCGGGATGAACCCGTTCATCATGAACCCCGAGGGCGTCGCGCGGTTCTTCGCCGTCGACAAGATGAACGAGGGGCCATTCCCCGAGCACTACGAGCCGTTCGAAACGCCGATCGGCATCAACCCGCTGCACCCGCAAAACAAGAAAGCCACCAGCAACCCGGCGGCGCGGATCTTCGATTCGGTCTGGGAAAGCCTCGGCGAAGCCAAGGACTTCCCGTACGCCGGCACCAGCTACCGGCTGACCGAGCACTTCCACTTCTGGAGCAAGCATTGCAAGTTGAATGCGATTGCCCAGCCCGAGCAGTTCGTCGAAATCGGCGAAGTGCTGGCGAAGGAGAAGGGCATCGCCGCCGGAGATCGGGTGCGGGTCAGCTGCAAGCGCGGGTTCATCGAGGCGGTGGCGGTGGTGACCAAACGCATCCGGCCGCTGCAGGTCAACGGCCAGGTGGTGCATCAGATCGGCATCCCGCTGCACTGGGGATTCACCGGTCAGACGCGTCACGGCTACCTGACCAACACCCTGGTGCCGTTCCTCGGCGATGGCAACACCCAGACCCCGGAATCCAAGTCATTCCTGGTCAACGTGGAGAAACTGTAAATGGCCAGCCAAGACATCATTGCCCGCTCGGCCACCACCACGGTGCCGCCCTCGGTGAGAAATCAGCAGGAAGTCGCCAAGCTGATCGACACCACCAAATGCATCGGCTGCAAGGCCTGCCAGGTCGCCTGCTCGGAATGGAACGAGCTGCGCGACGAGGTCGGCCACAACCACGGCACCTACGACAACCCGCAAGACCTGAGCGCAGAAACCTGGACCCTGATGCGCTTCACCGAACACGAAACCGACGCCGGCAACCTGGAGTGGCTGATCCGCAAGGACGGCTGCATGCATTGCGCCGAACCGGGGTGTCTCGCGGCATGCCCAAGTCCCGGGGCGATCATCAAGCACGCCAACGGCATCGTCGATTTCGATCAGGACCACTGCATCGGTTGCGGCTACTGCATCACCGGTTGCCCGTTCAATATTCCGCGGATTTCGCAGAAGGATCACAAGGCCTACAAATGCACCTTGTGTTCTGACCGCGTCGCGGTAGGGCTGGAACCGGCGTGCGTGAAAACCTGTCCGACCGGGGCCATCGTCTTCGGCAGCAAGGAAGACATGAAGGAACACGCCGCCGAACGCATCGTCGACCTGAAAAGCCGAGGCTTCGACAACGCCGGTCTGTACGACCCGGAAGGCGTCGGCGGCACTCATGTGATGTACGTGTTGCACCACGCCGACACGCCGAAGATCTACGCCGGGTTGCCGGATGCGCCGGCCATCAGTCCGCTGGTGGGCTTGTGGAAAGGCATCAGCAAACCGCTCGGCCTGCTGGCGATGGGCGCGGCGGTGCTAGCCGGGTTCTTCCACTACGTGCGCATCGGGCCGAACCGTACCGAAGAGGATGACCATCCGACGCCGCCCGATACCTCGGTGCATGTTGTCGATCCGGCGGTGCACACCTTCGATCCACGCGGGGAGGACCGGCCATGAGCAACAAGACGATCCTGCGCTACACCGCCAACCAGCGCACCAATCACTGGCTGGTGGCGATTCTGTTCTTCATGGCCGGGCTGTCCGGGCTGGCGCTGTTTCATCCATCGATGTTCTGGCTGACCAACCTGTTCGGCGGCGGGCCGTGGACGCGGATTCTGCACCCGTTCATGGGCGTGCTGATGTTCGTGTTATTCCTCGGCCTGGTGTTCCGTTTCTGGCGCGCGAACTTCTTCATCGACAACGACTGGAAGTGGATGCGCCGCATCGATCGGGTGCTGGTCAACGACGAAGAAAGCGTCCCGCCGGTGGGCAAGTACAACGCCGGGCAGAAGATGCTGTTCTGGACTTTACTGCTGTGCATGCTCGGTTTGCTGTTCACCGGGCTGCTGATCTGGCGTGCGTATTTCAGTGCGTACTTCGGCATCACCGTGATCCGCTGGGCCATGCTCCTGCATGCACTGGCCGGGTTTGTGCTGATCCTCAGCATCATCGTGCATATCTACGCCGGACTGTGGATCAAGGGTTCGGTGGACGCAATGCTGCATGGCTGGGTCAGCCGCGCCTGGGCGAAGAAGCACCACGAACTCTGGTATCGCGACATCACCCGCGATGAACGCAATCCGGACGTGCCGGAGCGACCGATCACCAAAAAGGGCTGACTTTTGGCAACCATTCTTGAACCCGGGGAAATCGAAGCGGCGGCCAGCTCGCCGCCGTTTCTGTACCTGCCACCGCACAACCTGTTTACTTTGCGCGCCCAGCGGCTGGAGCAATTGGCCGAAGGGCATCCGCTGGCTGATTACCTGCGTCTGATCGCCGGATTGTGCCGGGCTCAGCAGCAGGTGATGGACGAGCCGCCCTTGACGGTGCCAATCGACGCGCAACGCCTTGAAGTCTGTCAGCGCCACGGCTTGCCGCCATTTGCCGCCGATACGCTGGTGCGCGAGGACGGCTGGCAGGCGTATCTGGATGCTTTGCTGCAACGCTATGTGCCATCGGAACAGCCGGCGGTGCTCGACGCGTTGGCCACGCTGCGTGGCGCCAGTGCCGGCCAGTTGCGTGCGTGGGCGGTGGCGCTGGTCAGCGGCCAGTATTCAATGGTGCCGGCGGCGCTGGTGCCGTTTCTCGGCGCCGGCCTGCAAGCGGCGTGGAGCCACTGGCTGCTCAGCGCAGCGAACTTGCAACTGAAACCCGGCGACAGCCTCAGCCAGTGCCCGGGCTGCGGTTCGCCAGCGATGGCCGGGGTGATCCGCCATCGCGGCAAACACAACGGCCTGCGCTATCTGGTGTGTTCGCTGTGCGCCTGCGAATGGCATGTGGTGCGTGTCAAGTGCGTGTATTGCGAATCGAGCAAAGGCCTCGATTACCTGAGCCTGGAGGACGATCGCCACGCCGCCAATCAGGCGCCGATTCGCGCGGAGGTCTGCCCGGGCTGCAACAGCTACCTGAAACTGGTGTACCTGGAGAACGATGCCGAAGGCGAAGCGTTGTCGGCGGATCTCAGCAGCCTGCTGCTCGACATGCGTCTGGCGCAGGACGGTTTTCAGCGTCTGGCACCGAATCTGTTGCTGGCGCCGGGAGACGAATGACCAGAGCGTCTACACTCCTGAAAAACTTGTGAGAGGGGCTTGCTCCCGAAGGGTCCGTGTCAGTCAGATCATTTGTGGCTGACTCACCGCATTCGCGAGCAAGCCCGCTCCCACAATTGAGGGCCGGTGTGCAGTATTTAGACGCGTTGCGTCAGGTCATGCCGGAGAGTCTTGTTTTCGGGAGTGGCTGATGTCTTCGAGTGTTGCCCTGCGGTTGCCTTCCATTGATGGTTTGTTGCGTCACCCGGCCTGTCTGCCGCTGGCCGAGCGTTATGGTCGTGAGGCGTTGCTGAGCGGCTTGCGGCAGTTGCTTGATGAGCTGCGGCTCAGCGTGTTGCAAGGTCAACTGTCTGCCATTGAAATCAGCCCCGAAGTGCTCGCCGGCCGCGTCGGCGAGCGCCTGACCCAGCAACAGCGCAGTAACGTTCGGCGAGTGTTCAACCTGACCGGCACGGTGCTGCACACCAACCTCGGCCGCGCCTTGCTGCCCGAAGAGGCCATCGAAGCGGTGCAGATGGCCGCACGTTACCCGCTCAATCTGGAATTCGATCTGGCCAGCGGCAAGCGCGGTGATCGCGATGATCTGATCGAAGGCCTGATCCGCGAACTGACCGGTGCCGAAGCCGTCACCGTGGTCAACAACAATGCCGCTGCGGTGCTCCTGACGCTGAACAGCCTCGGCGCGCGCAAGGAAGGCATCATCTCGCGCGGCGAACTGATCGAAATCGGCGGCGCGTTCCGCATCCCCGACATCATGGCCCGCGCCGGCGTGCGCCTGCATGAAGTCGGCACCACCAACCGCACCCACGCCCGCGACTACGAAGCAGCGATCAGCCCGCGCAGCGGCTTGATCATGCGCGTGCATGCGAGCAACTACAGCATCGAAGGCTTTACCGCTCGCGTACCCACCGCCGAGCTGGCCGAGCTGGCTCATCGGCATGGCTTGCCGCTGCTGGAGGATCTCGGCAGCGGCAGTCTGCTGGACCTGACTCGTTGGGGCCTGCCAGCGGAACCCACGGTGCGTCAGGCGTTGCTGGAGGGTGCGGACATCGTCACTTTCAGCGGCGACAAATTGCTCGGCGGACCACAGGCTGGCTTGATTGTCGGTCGCAAAGACTTGATCGCGAAGATCAAGAAAAATCCGTTGAAGCGTGCTTTGCGGGTCGACAAGTTAACCCTGGCCGCGCTGGAAGCGGTGCTGGGTCTGTATCGCGACCCGGATCGCCTCGCTGAACGTCTGCCGAGCCTGCGGCTGTTGACTCGCCCGCAAGCCGAAATCCTCGCACAAGCGGAGCGCCTGCTACCGGCACTCTTACAGGTCATCGGCGAACCGTGGAATGTCAGTGCAGTGAAAGCGCTGGGCATGATCGGCAGCGGCAGCCAACCGGTGGCGCGGTTGCCAAGTGCGGCGTTGTGCCTGCGCCCGCAAGTGTCGAAACGCTTGCGCGGGCGCTGTCTGCTGAATCTGGAAGCGGCATTGCGTGCGTTGCCGATCCCGGTGCTCGGGCGCATTGACGACGATGCGCTGTGGCTCGATCTGCGGCAACTCGACGACGAAGCGGCGTGGCTGGCGCAGTTGCCGCAGTTGCAGGTCGAGTCGTGATCGTCGGCACCGCAGGGCACATCGACCACGGCAAGACCTCGCTGCTGCAAGCCCTGACAGGGCAAACCGGCGACCGTCGGCCGCAGGAGCGCGAGCGCGGAATGACCATCGACCTCGGTTATCTCTACGCGGAGCTGGAACCCGGTGCCGGGCTGACCGGGTTCATCGACGTGCCGGGCCACGAGAAATTCACCCACAACATGCTCGCCGGGGCGCAGGGCATCGATCTGGTGTTGCTGGTGGTGGCGGCGGACGATGGGGTGATGCCGCAGACCCGTGAGCATCTGGCAATTGTTCAGTTGCTGGGCATTCCCCGGGCGCTGGTGGCGATTACCAAATGCGATCGGGTCGAGACGGGCAGGGTGAAGCAGGTTCAGCGGCAGATTCTCGATCTGCTCGAAACCGGGCCGTTTTCCGACGCGCCGATACTGGCGGTGTCGAGCGTATCCGGGCAGGGCGTCGATGAACTGCGCCAGAGCTTGCTGCAAACCCAGGGTGATGTGCATCAGCGCAGCCGCGAAGGTGGTTTTCGCCTGGCCATCGATCGCGCCTTCAGCGTGGCGGGCGCCGGGATTGTGGTGACTGGCACGGCGTTGTCGGGGACGGTTTCCGTCGGGGACAAACTGACGCTCGGGCCATCCGGTAAAGCGCTGCGAGTGCGTGGCTTGCATGCGCAAAACACAGTCGCTGAACAGGCCTTCGCCGGGCAACGAGTGGCGTTGAATATCAGCGGCGAGCGACTGACATTGGAACAGATCCATCGCGGCCAATGGCTTTTGGCGGACTGGCTGTTCGCACCGACGCAACGCGTGGACATCGAATTTCAACTGTTGCCCGGCGAGCGTACCTTCGAACATTTCCACCCGGTCCACGTGCATCTCGGCACCCAGGACGTCATCGCCCGCGTCGCGTTGCTCGAAGGCACGCGCCTGCTACCTGGCGAGCGCATGTTCGCGCAACTGCTGATCAACACGCCGGTGCACGCGGTGAAGGGGGATCGCGTGATCCTGCGTGACCAGAGCGCGCAACGCACCCTCGGCGGAGGTCAGGTACTCGACCCGTTCGCCCCGGCCCGCCAGCGCCGCAGCCCGGAGCGGCTGGCGCAACTGCAAGCCCTGGCCCGCAGCGACAGTCTTGAACAGGCGCTGCCGGTGTTGCTCAACCACAGTGCTGGCGGCCTCGATCCGCAACGGCTGGAGCGTCAGTTCAATCGCCCGCGTGAGGGCTGGTCGCTACCGGCCAACGTGCGCCTGATCGACACCCGCCAAGGCCCGGTGCTGTTCAATCTGCAGCGCTGGGGACAACTGAAATTCAACGTGCTGGAGCAACTGGCGAAGTTTCATGAGCTGGAGCCCGACCAGATGGGCCCGGACCGCGACCGCTTGCGGCGCTTCAGTGGTCTGGCGCTGGAGCGTTCGACCTTTGCCAGCCTGCTGGACGAACTGCGCGCTGCCGGGTCGATCAACGCCAGCGGGCCGTGGCTGCATCTGCCCGATCATCAGGTGCGGTTGAATGCTGAAGACGAGACCCTGTGGCAGCAGATGCAACCACTGTTCGAGCAGGCCGGATTTGATCCGCCGTGGGTGCGCGACGTTGCCAAAACGCTCGGTACGGAGGATGCCGTGGTGCGTCTGCTGCTGCGCAAACTGGCGCGGTTGGGGTTGATGCATCAGGTGGTGCGCGACCTGTTTCTGTCTGACGGGCAACGGCAGCGCATGGCCGACATTCTGTTGCAACTGGAGCAGGAAAATCCGTCGATCCAGGTGACAACGTTCCGCGATGCGCTAGGCTTGGGACGCAAACGTTGTATTCAGTACCTGGAATACTTCGACCGCCTCGGCCTGACCCGGCGCATCGGCGAATCTCGCTTGATCCGCCACGACAACGCGCTGGCCAGTGCCGACGCACCCTGAGTTCAAAGGAAGGCAATCGCGCCCGGTGGCGCGGCCGGGCTTCAAACCCGGTTGGGGACGGCATCCGTTCCCGGGCAGGTTCGACTCCGGCTGCCTTCCGCCAATTATTCTCGTGCTCGCCGCAGTAATGCTCGCTGTGGCGGCGCAAAGCCAACGGTCAAGGCTGATAGGGAATCAGCTTGTCCTTCTCCAACTCTTCCAGAAACTGATCCAGCATCTGCTGCTTGTTCTTGTTGTCCGGGATCGGCACGTACCAAGCCAACACGCTCCAGCCTTCGCGGGAATAGTTATAGGTCTTGAGCAGTTTTCCGTCCTTGAAGACCGAGCCGCGCAAGTTGTTCTGGTAGTGATAAGGCACAGGGAGGGTGAACAGGGTCAGGACATTGAACATGGCCAGATAATGGGTTTCGCCCGACCACGGCTGGGTAATCAGCAGGCTGTAGCCGTTGCGGGTGTAACCGCCGTCGAGCATGGAAAACGCGCCGGAGTTTTTCAGTGCAGAAATGGTTTCGCCCTGGCGATATTCTTCGTGCCGGGTATTGGCCTGACCCAGGCTCAACGTCACCGGCACATAGGCTTGCGTGGCGTGATAATCGAGGGGCGGCAGGGTGTTGGCGCAACCGCCGAGTGCCATTAGCGCACTGAGCAGGGCACCGGTCTTGATCCAGGGCAGCTTCATTGGGCACTCCCAACGACAGGGATCAACCGGTCATGTTGAACGTCCTGGGCGAAGGCCCGGGCAATACGGCTGAGGTTCTGTCCTTCCAACTCGCCACCCTGATCGAGCAACCAGGTGTATTTCCGGGTGTTATTGCGATAGGTGTACTGCTTGAGGCGCTTGTCGCCTTGATACACCGAGAACTCGGCCTGCGTGTCGTATTCCTTCGAAAGCGGCAGCATGAACAATGTGGCACAACTCAACAACACCACCGGGAACGGCGGGAACTCGCGTTGCATGTTCAATTTGACTTGGACGTTGTACGCATCGTTTTGGCCGGACCCAGTTTCGACGTTACGAAATACGCCAGTTTCGCGCAGATGATTGCGCAACGACGAAGACTGCAGAGGGTCGTCGATCATGACGTGGATCGGTGCCAGATAATCCTGTCCGTCGGCCAGTGTGCGCTCTGGCAAGGTGTTGGTGGCGGTACAACCGGCCAGCAGAGCGACGGTGGCAAGCGTGGTGATTTTTTTCATGGTTTGATGTCCGCGGCAACACCCGGCGGGGTATCGGCAAAAATATAGGGTTCGGCGCTTTTCAGATCGAGCTTCAGTGATTGCAGAGGTGGTAGTCCGGGAACCTGGCGCTGGGCGATCACGGCGTCGCGGGTGCGCTGATCGCGCCAGAGGAAGGTGCAGCCGATGCCGTTAAGGCAGAGCGAGCGGTATTCACCCATGTAATAGGCTTTTCCGGCTTCAAGACGCAGCGGGAGGTTGAATTTCTCGCGCGCTTCCATCGAACTGTAAACGGTGCCAAGCCCCGGTGTGTATCGCGCAGAGAAGAACTGGAAATCGTAGAACTCGTAGTCGCCCGGTTTCAAAGCAAGGACGAAGACACTCGCGGCACCGCTGCCGTCCTGAATATCCTGCGGCGTTGAATAGGCACCGGCCATTTTCCAGATACCGGCAGCGCCGTACTGGGAACCACGTTTGCGAATAAACAGGCGTTGGTTATCCGCCGGAGACAGTTTGAGCGAGCGCGGCCCGATGGACCCGATCAAATAAGCCACAGGCTCGTTGGCCTTGGCCTGCAATGGTTCGCTGACCCACGACGCGCTTTGGGTGATACAACCACTGAGCAGCGAGGCCAGCAGGCCGGCGGCCACTATTTTGAAGACATGAAACATGAACATCCCTGAATCTGCGTGATTGATGACGCTCAGTTGCGAAGGCCAATCAAAGCCTTCCTGGCCAAACGTTTTTTACGGGGCGCGCAGACTAAGTGATGTAGTGGCATTTGGCTAGCCAATAACGCAGGTCGGCTTCCGTCCGCGAATCACGCAATGTTCAAAATGTCACTCGATCCCCTGGTTGGAGCCAGCCTGCTGGTGATGGCCGGTGTGTCATTAACCTCAAAGTCGGCTGATCGGCCGCTTTCGCGAGCAGGCTCGCTCCCACAGGGGATCGGGGTTTTAGGCGGGCGGGTCGAGGTTGTCGAGGGCGCGGTTGACGGTCAGTTCGCCGAGCATCACGACTTGCTGAATGCCCAGCAGGGTGTTGCGGTAGGGGGCATCCAGCAAACCGGCGAAATCACTGAGCATGACGCTGGCCGAGGCCAGCGATTCACTGGCGTGTACCAGCAGGGTTTCGTTGTCGGCGGCGGGATTGACGTGGAACAGGTTGCTGGATTGGCGGGTGATGTCTGGTGTGGGCGGTTTGAGGTAATGGTCGAGGGCGCGGTCGGCGGCTTCGTGGAGTTTTTTCGAGTCGAGGGATTCGTACGGCGAGATCGGGTCTGACATCGGCGGGTTGGGCGTTACCTTGAACATGGTGAAGCTCCTATTAGCAATGGAGCCGCCATAACCCGTCGCTAAACAGGTAAGGGTGGCGGCTGTACGCGGGTTAGCGAACCGGAAATAGGCACCCGGTAGACCCGGAGGTCTCCCGCATACAGCCACCATAGCGAAATCACAGACACGGAATCTGTAATGAAGCTTGAAATGCTGAGTGCGCCTATTTGAACCCGAGTCGCTAAACCCGATCGCTGAATGAGTCAGCGACCCGGAAACGATAGAGACCCGCTCCAAAGCGCACAAGCCGGCGGATTCTGGCGTAGCCGTAGGCAACGACGCAAGGATGTGTAGGCTGCGAGAGTGTCTGCAAGTGTTGCTTAAACAAGGCTGTTTAGCGCAGCACAAATCCCCTGTGGGAGCGGCGGTGCGACGACTCCCACAATGGGCAATGGGCAATGGGTAATGGGTTTCGGGTTACAACACGCCATACTCGCGCGCTGTGCGATCCACCGCGATCCGCGTCTTGTCGACCAGTTCATCCAGTTCCGCCCGCGTGGCGATCAGCGCCGGGGCCATGATCATCCGCCCCAGCGTCGAACGAATGATCAAGCCTTCCTCAAAACCAATGGTGCGGCAGCGCCAGGCGATGTCGTTCTCGTTGGCAAAGCGCTTGCGGGTGGCTTTGTCTTCGGCGAACTGCAATGCCGCCACCAGCCCGACACCCTGAACCTCACCCACCAGCGGATGGTTGCCGAACACCTCACGCAGGCAGTTCTGCAGGTACGGGCCGGTGTCGTTTTTCACCTGAGTGACCACGCCTTCATCGCGCAAGGCCTTGAGGTTGGCGATGGCCACCGCAGCCGCCACCGGGTGGCCGGAGTAGGTCAGGCCGTGGGCGAACACGCCGCCTTTTTCCACCAGCGCCTCGGCCATGCGCCGCGACAGAATCAGCCCACCCATAGGGATGTAGCCGGAAGTCAGGCCTTTGGCGATGGACAGGGTGTCCGGTTCAAAACCGAAGGCCTGGTGCGCGAACCATTCGCCAGTGCGGCCGAAACCGCCGATGACTTCGTCGGCGCACAGCAGCACGTCGTACTTACGGCAGATGCGCTGAATTTCCGGCCAATAGGTGGCGGGCGGAATAATCATGCCGCCAGCGCCCTGGAACGGTTCGGCAACAAACGCAGCGACTTTGTCGGCGCCCAGTTCGAGGATCTTGTCTTCCAGTTGCCGCGCCGCTTGCAGGCCGAACTCCTCCGGACTGAGGTTGCCTTCGTGGGCGAACCAGTACGGTTCGTCGATGTGCGCGACGTCGGGGATGGTGCCGCCCATCTCGTGCATGAATTTCATGCCGCCCAGCGCTGTCGCGGCCAGGGTCGAGCCGTGGTAGCCGTTCCAGCGGCCGATCATGATTTTCTTCTCGGGCTGGCCCATCACCTGCCAGAACTTGCGCACGGTGCGGATCAGCACTTCGTTGGCTTCGGAACCGGAGTTGGTATAGATCGCGTGGCTGTAGTGCTTGGGCAACAGGCTGAACAGCAGCTCGGAGAGCTCGATCACCTGCGGGTGAGTGGTGTGGAAGAACATGTTGTAGTAGGGCAGTTGTTGCAGCTGCGCGGTGGCAGCGGCGGCCAGATCCTTGCGCCCGTAACCGAGGTTGGTGCACCACAGGCCGGACATGCCGTCCAGATAGCGATTGCCGTCGTTGTCCCACAGCGCCAGGCGATCACCGCTGACCATCACCCGCGGGCCTTCCTCGTTGAGGGCCTTCTGGTCGACGAACGCGTGAATGTGGTGGGCGGCGTCAGCGGCCTGGTAATCGCGGGTGCTGCGGGTCGGGTCGAATTCGGCGGACATGGCGGTTCTCCAGAGAAACGGGGCAAGTGGGTGCGCGTTCATTCCAGCGGTGCACGGCCAATATTTGTCACTTAAAAATATTTTTGTAAAGAAAATATTTGTCGGTGAAAAAAGAAATCCGTAGGCTGACGCCCATCAGCAACACAGGACACCAGCACCATGAGCGGGCTCAGAGAACGGCAAAAGGAACAGCGCAGGGAAGTCATTGCGCAAGCAGCGCTGGAGCTGTTCATCAGCAACGGCTTCGGCGCTACCACGCTGGAGCAGATCGCCAATCAGGCCGGGGTTTCCGCGCCGACGGTGGTCAACTATTTCGGCGGCAAACAGGAGATTTTGCTGGCGTTGCTCAAGCAACCGGACGAGCAGGCGATGCGCGACGCCCGGGCCAATCTGGATGACGACAGCGATCCACTGGAGGCGTTGTGCGAGTTCGAAGGGCTGATGACCCGTTACCAGTTGCAGGCCATGCCGGCATCACTCTGGCGGGAACTGGCGCCGTTTCTGTTTTCCGGCGAACTGGCGCAGGCCCTGGAGCCGTGGAATGCGGCGGTGATCGAGGAAACCAAGGCGTTGCTGGTGCACTTCCAGACTCTCGGCAAAGTGCGCGAGTCGGTCGATATCGACGTGGCGGCAACGCTGTTCAATCAGTACGCGAACCTGGCGTTCATTCGTCTGGCGACCGAGCCTGAGCCGGATCGGGCTGCACACGCCGAACACATGCGTGGTGTTCTGAGTCTGCTGTGTCACGGCATGCTCGCGCATTGAATGCATCTTGGGAAAAGGCCTACAGACGCTAAACCCGCGCGCCCCTCAACATTCCTCTGCTGCAACTCACCTGGCCAGACCGGGTGGGGCAGCAGTGACTCCCATATGCAGCTTGCAGATGGGCGTCAGTAATTGAGCCGCCATGAAGGCGGCGCATCGACAATTATAGGAATCCAGTATGAAAAGCATTTTCAAGGCAACGATCGCCATCACTGTTGTCACCGGCGTCGCACTGCTGTCGGGCTGCACCGGCCAGGTCTACAACCAACCGAAGAATTGCACTTACGATTACCTGTTCCACCCTTCGGTTTCGGTCTCGAAAATCATTGGTGGCTGCGGTCCGGTAGACAAGCTGCCGCAATAAGCGCAGCGGTCTGACCTGAACCCTCCGTTGCGCAATGGACGGAGGGTTCTACGAGCCTTTCGGCAACCACTGTTGCATCTGTTGCAGCAACCCACGTCCGCCACGACGCAGTCCGGCCGCGAGGGTCAGCCACGACAGTTCGGTCATGATCACCTCAGAGGCGTGCAGCAAGCGCACTTCGCCAGCCGTGCCACCGGCCGTTCCGCCATCCGGCATGTACACCGTCATCCAGTCGCCGACGCTCTCCACCACCAGACACAGACGCCAGCCTTGTTCTTCGGCAATCATGCCGACCTTCGCACCGTCGGGAGTCTCCATCCCCGCAAACCGCGCAGTGGTGTCCTTGAGCAACTGGTAGCCGGGCAGGTTGCTCAACACCTTGTCGCCGGTGGCTTCAATCGCTCGTGCCGCCGTCGAAGTCCGGGCCAGCAGCCCGGCGAGAAAACACAGCACAATCAAGCCGAATAACGTAGCCAGCGTGATCAGGGTCACGCCGGCAATGTCGTGCCCGGCAAACATCGGCAGCAGTTTTTCCACGGGACCACGCAACAGGTGAATGGCTTTTTCCAGCAGGACGAAAATCAGCACCAGGGGCAGAATGAACAGCAACCCGCCAATCACGGTGGTTTTGATGAACTTGAACATGGCAGCTCCTTGCTGAATTTCTTCAGTCACAGAAACCAAGGCTAGCTGATTAAAATGCCGAGGCCGACTGGTGGCGAACAAGGAGCAGGGCGCATGAGCGTACCGGATCAACAAGCATGGCAGCCGTGGACGCCCGAGCAATTGGCGCAACGCCTGAAACACGTCTCGCGCCCGTGGTGCGTGGTGGGCGGATGGGCGCTGGATTTATGGCTGGGCCGGCCAACCCGTGCGCACAGCGATCTGGAGTTCACCCTCCTGCGGGACGACTTTCAGCGCTTCCGGCAAGCGCTGGCCGAGCTGGACTTCTATACCGTCCGGGCCGGTGAACTGGCGTTTTTACCAGTGGGGCAGACGCCAGGCGCGGAGATTTTTCAGGTGTGGGGATATGATGCCGTTGCCCATGTCTGGCGAGTAGATCTGATGCTTGAATCTGGCACGACCGATACGTGGGTCTATAAAAGAGATCCGTCGATTGTCTATCCACGCGCGGCGATGGTGGCACTGAGTGATACGGGGACTCCCTATCTCAGGCCTGCGGCGATTCTGCTGTTCAAGGCCAAATACACGCGTCCCAAGGATCAAACCGATTTCAGTCAGGCATTGCCGAATTTATCTCGCGAAGACCGGCAATGGCTGGTGCAACATCTGGCTCGGTTGCATCCCGAACATGAGTGGATTCAACGATTGCAAACGACTGAAAGATACTCCCGACCCAACGAATGAACTGTGGCGAGGGAGCTTGCTCCCGCTGGGGCGCGAAGCGGCCCCGCTGTTGAGGAGGACTGCTATGCAGTCCAGCGGGAGCAAGCTCCCTCGCCACAAAATGTCTAGCGGCGGATCGCCAGGTATGCCTGGCCCAGGTCGCCGGCCCAACCATCGAGAACAGCCTTGACGTCATCGGCAGTCAGCACCTGCTTGTCGTTTTCCAGTGGCATTCCGGTGCCTTTGCCCACGACTTCGGCGACCACTTCGCCGGTCGAGCCGTCTTCGAAGGAGACTTCGGTGGTGATTTCGCTGTCCTGATCGCGAATGCCGGTGGCGGTGCTCACACCCGCAGCGACCAGCGTCACCGGTAGCCATTCATAAAAGCGCAGGCCCTGGGTGCTGGCGGCCACCCGGGTGATCGCCGGTCTGACGGTCAGCGTATTCGGGCCTGGCCTGGATACCAGTTGTGCCACCTTGCCCAGTTCGAGCCGCAGGGCCGCGTCGTAGTAATCGGTCACACCGGAAAGCGTGCTGAGCGGAATCCGTTGAGTCGGCTCGGTCTTGGGGTAAATCTGGCTGGGCGCCAGGTACACCTGAGTGTAACGCCCCCGGGCCAATGCCGGGCTGACCCAGCTCAGAACAGGCTGCCCTGAAGGCGACTGGCGTTCGCTCAGCACGCTGTAGTCACGCAGAAAACCGCGAGGCTTCTCGGGTTCGACCTTTTTATTGCTGCAGGCCGACATGCTCAAGGACGCGGTGCAGAGCAAGGTCATCAGGCAATGACTTCTCATCGGGCCAATCCTTGCCCGGCCGACGGGGTATTGTCCGAACACTCGATGTGCAGTTTGCCGTGGGTCATGATCCAGTGGATCAGGTCGGCGGTCGGAATCGAATGCACGTACTCCACCCATTGCGAATCGCTGGGGCCGTACTGCTCGAAATAGCGGCGCAGGACAACCCGGCTCTGGTCGTTCGCCAGCCCCAGGCAAAACTCCTGGAACAACAGCGGCGTATCCTGCTCAGGCGCGGTGGTGCGCTGGCTGAGAATCAACGGATAGCGGGCGTCGTGGCCCTCGGCGGTATAACGGTTGTGCAATGCGCTCATTGAATGCCCCCGGTTGTCGATGGCGTGCAGGGTGCCAAAGGGGTTTTGCCGCTGCATGTCCGCTTGATGTCCGGGGCGACGGAATGTTGCTCGATTGAAATATATGACCCGCCCGCCAGAATAGTTTTAGATGCGTTCTTTTTTGGCCTGAGGATCCTGTGCCCGTGAGCAGACTGCTGATCGTCGACGATGACGTGGAAATTCTCGCCCTGCTGAAGAAGTTCTTCGTCCAGCACGCCTACGAGGTCGATGTCGCCGCCGACGGCGCAGCGATGTGGGCGGCAATTGCCCAGCAGCGACCGGACACGATCATTCTCGACCTGATGCTGCCCGGCGAAGGTGGCCTGAGCCTGTGCCAGAAAGTGCGCGCGCAGATGGGCATTCCGATCATCATGCTGACCGCCATGGGCGAGTTGAGCGACCGGATTGTCGGCCTCGAACTGGGCGCCGATGACTACGTCACCAAACCGTTCGCCCCGCGTGAATTGCTGGCTCGCCTGCGCGCCGTGCAGCGTCGCGCCGGTGAGCAGGTCAGCCCCGCGAGCGAGCCGTCACGGCCGGTGATCGCCTTCGCCGGTTGGCATCTGGATATCACCTGTCGCGAGCTGCGCTCCCCGGAAAACGTGATGATTCCGCTGTCCGGTGGCGAGTTCGATCTGCTGGTGGTGTTTCTCGAACACCCGCAGCGCATCCTCACCCGCGAGCAACTGATCGACTTGTCTCGCGGTCAGGGCCACGACGCCTTTGATCGCAGCATCGACGTGCAGGTCAGCCGCCTGCGCCGCAAGATCGAGCCGGACAGCAAACGCCCGGACCTGATCCGCACCGTGCGCAACGGTGGTTACATGTTTACCGCCAAGGTCACTCGTTCATGATCCGTCGATTCCTGCGCCGTGATCCGCTGAGTCGGCGGATCGCGCTGACCATCGTTGCCGCCATGCTCGCTTCGCTGGCACTCAATTTCCTGTTCGTGGAGGTTGCCGGGACCTGGGCGCGGCCACCGATTGAACGCACCGGGTTGCTGGAGCAGATTGCCGCGACCGTCAAAGTGATCGAGGCTGCACCGGCGCCTTTACGCCCGAAACTGGCGCACGCGGCAAACGGCCCGACGCAGGAGGTGACCTGGAGTGCGCACCGCGACGAACTCGGATTGCCCTCGGGTGGCACGCAGCTCATCGCCAACAAAACGTCCGGGTTGCATCAGTTGTTGGGCGATGAGCGAGACATTCGGGTGTTCAATCCCGCTGACTGGCCGAGCGGCAGCCCTCTGGCTCGGTACGCGGCGCTGATTCAACTGCCGGATGCCAGCTGGCTGCTGTTCTCCTCGCCCGAGCGCTCCTGGGGCCTGGACATCGGCACGCGCATCGCAATCATCATCGCTTTGGGCCTGATCGCCACCGTGCTGGTGGCCTGGCTTGCCACGCAGCAACTGGCCAAGCCGCTGCAGCGTTTCGCCAGCGCCGCCCGCCGCTTTGGCGGTGATCTGCGCGCGCCGCCGATCAAAATCGAAGGCCCGGACGAGATCCGCCAGGCAATCATCGCGTTCAACACCATGCAGGCGCAGATTCAGCACTACATCAGCGAGCGCACGCACATGTTGGCGTCGATTTCCCACGATTTGCGTGCACCGTTGACCCGCATGCGCCTGCGCAGCGAGTTCATGGAGGATCTCGATCACCAGAGCAAACTGATCCGCGACATCGAAGAAATGCAGTCGATGATCAACGCGGCACTGGCGTTCTTTCGTGAAGACACTCAGCCGGAGCAAAGCACCGCGTTCGACCTCTCGGAGTTGCTGCAGACCATCATCGACGACTACCGCGACCAGAACATCGACATTGACTTCAGCGGCCCGGCGCATCTGGTCTACCAGGGCCGGCCGCTGGGGATCAAGCGGGTGATCGTCAACCTGCTGGAAAACGCCGAGAAGTACGCGCAGCAGCCGGCTATCGCTCTGAGCAGTGACGGCTACAGCGTCTGCATCGACGTCAGCGACGATGGGCCGGGGATTCCCGAAGCGTCGTTGCAGCGGGTGTTCGATCCGTTTTTCCGCCTGGAAACTTCGCGCAACCGTGAAACCGGTGGTGTCGGGCTCGGGTTGTCGGCGGCGCGGGCGATTGTGCGCGAGCAGGGCGGCGAACTGACGTTGAGCAATCGCAGCAGCGGTGGCTTGCGGGCTCGAGTTGAATTGCCTTTGTAATATATTGAAACATTTGACCATGACGAGCGGTCAACAGGACACATTCTCTGCAAGAAGCGTCCATGAAAACCCCACGGCCCTCCGCTCGTCTTGAACCGCTGTCGCAACTGCGTAATTTGAAAATGGCTCGCTCCGCCCACGCTTACGTTCGCGGCAGCACGGTGCAGTTTTACCAGTGGTTGCACAGCCAGCCCGGGCGCAGCCTGCCGCAGGGCCCGGCGGTGTGGATCTGCGGCGATTGTCACGCCGGAAATCTGGGGCCGACGGGGGATTTGAAGGGACGCATCGACATCCACATCCGCGACCTTGATCAAACGGTGATCGGCAACCCGGCGCATGATCTGGTACGCCTGGCGCTGTCCCTGGCCACCGCCGCCCGTGGCTCGGATCTGCCCGGCGTCGCCACCGCGCGCATGTTGGAAGAGATGATGCGCGGCTACGAGCAGGCGTTTGAAGACGACGTCGATAAAGAGCCGCCAAGACCCGCGCAAGTGAAGGCCGGTATGCGCAGCGCCGTGCAGCGCACGTGGAAGCATCTGGCGCAGGAACGCATCGAGAACACCAAGCCGACCATTCCGCTGGGCAAGCATTTCTGGTCGCTGTCACGCGAAGAGCGCAGCGCGCTGAAGACCCTTAGCGCCACCCCGGATCTGCACACGCTGGTGACGTCATTGAAGGGCCGCTCCAAGGATGACAGCGTGAAAATGCTCGATTCGGCCTACTGGGTCAAAGGCTGCAGCTCGCTGGGGCTCAAGCGTTATGCGGTGTTGCTGGGTGTGGGCGAGGGCGACGATCAGGAATATTGCCTGCTGGATATCAAGGAGGCAGTTGCCGCCGCCGCACCTCGTGTAGCCCGCGCCGCGATGCCTCGCGACAACGGCAAACGCGTAGTCGAAGGTGCGCGCTTTCTCTCGCCAGGCCTGGGCAACCGGATGATCGCCACCCGCGTGCTCGACCATGGCTTCTTCATCCGCGAACTGCTGCCTCAGGACATGAAACTGGAACTGGATCAGTTGAGCCAGACCGACGCGATGCTCGCCGCCGGGTATCTGGCCCGAGTTGTGGGGCTGGCCCATGCCCGGCAGATGGACATGAGCACACGGGCTTCGTGGATGCGCGAGCTGCAAGCGTGTCGCTCGAAGACCCTGGATGCGCCGTCGTGGTTGTGGACCAGTGTCGTGCAGTTGGTCGGCAATCATGAAAAAGGCTATCTGGAGCATTGCCGGCGTTATGCGCTGCAGCACTGACAAGACCCACTGAAAACCTAACGGGCCAGCCCTTCCAGGGCGATTGTCACGGTGTTCGTTTGCCGAGGCCCGGCCAGCGGGGCATTGGTCTGACTGCGATAAGCGTTAGGGCTGCAGCCCAAATGCTTCTGAAAGGCTCGGCGCATGCGTTCTTCCCGGCCAAAGCCAACGGTTTCGGCGATTCGCTTGATCGGCTCGCGGGTGGTCTTGAGCAACCAGGTCGCCGCCTCCAGGCGCAGGTTCTCCACGGCTTGCGCCGGTGTCTCACCGGTCGCGGCGACATAGGCGCGAGCAAAGTGCCGCGGGCTCATGCCGAACTGTTCGGCCAGCCGCTCCACGCGCAAATCGCCGTTCAGATTCGCCGCAATCCAGCCATGCAAACGTGCCAGCCGCACATCCGGATCGGTGCGCAGCGCCTTGGACTGGGCGTTGAGTGAAGCACTGAGTTGCGGTTGCTCGGCGCTGCGCCACAAAAACACCGTGAAGTAGCGCGCCAGCGCCAACGCCGCGTGGGCGCCCAGATCCTGTTCGACCAGGCCGAGCGCCAGGTCGATACCCGCCGTGGCACCACCGCAGGTCCAGAGGTTGCCGTCATGCAGGTAAAGCGCATCGGTTTGGCATTGCACCGACGGATAACGCGCCTGCAACTCATCGGCGAACTTCCAGTGGGTCACGACCTTGCGGCCGTCCAGCAGTCCCGCGGCGGCGAGGGCAAAGCTGCCGGTACCGATCGAACAGAGGCGGCGGATGTCTGGAGCGCGACGGCGCAACCAGTCGCAGGCTTGCTGGTCGGCTTCCAGCGCGGCCATGCCGGGGCCGCCCGCGACGATCAACGTGTCGATCAAGGCAGCCATCTGGTCGATCTGCTCAAGTGAACAGGTCGTCACGGTAATGCCCGAGATCGACATGACCTGGCCACCCTGCGGTGAAGCGACCAGCAACCGATAGGGCGGATTTGCCGTGAAGTCTCCGGCCAGCACTCGCGGTATAGCGGCAAACACCTCAAGCGGCCCCGCCGCATTGAGCAACAGCAGATCATCGAACGCCAATACCACGACGGTGCGCGGGATGTCCGACATGGCAGCAAAGGAGGGGTGTTTGGCATGGAGCGGCACGGCGGGCCTCGACATACTGAAATCAATGCACAAGTGAGAGCGCGACAATGCCGATAAAAACTGCTGCTGCCAAGCATCCGCTTACCGCGCGCCTGAAAGCGCTGCTGTGCTGCGCCGCGTTGTTGCTGACCCCGGCAGTTTCTGCCATCGCCGGGCCGTTGAAGATGGGCGATCAGAGCGGTTTGATTCAGGCATTGCTGCACGCGGCGGGCGAGGATCAGGATCTGGCCTACGGGTTGTCGTGGCATCCGTTTCTGGCCGGAACCACGCTGCTCGAAGCGCTGAGCGCCGCTGCGATCGACGTCGGTGTGGTGGGTAACGCGCCGCCAGTGTTTGCCCAGGCCGGCGGCTACGCGGTACGGATCATCGGCGTGGCCAGCGGTGCGCAAAACAACAATGCGCTGTTGGTGCCCGAAGGCTCCGAGGTGCGCAGCGTGGCTGACCTCAGAGGCAAGCGAATCGCAGTTGCCAAAGGCACCAGCGGCCATTATCTGTTGTTGGCCGCGCTGCATCAGGCCGGCCTCACACCGCGTGAGGTGAGCATTGCCTATGTCAGCCCGGTGGACGCGCAGAACGCTTTTGCCGGCGGCAAACTCGATGCCTGGTCGGTGTGGTATCCCTTCGTCGGTCAGGCGACTTCGCGGGGAGCGCGAATTCTGCTTGATGGCAGCGCCTGGCCGGAAACCGGTCTGAACTTCACCGTTGCCAGCCAGCCTGCACTGGATGATCCCGAGCGCGCAGGGCAGGTGAGTGATCTGCTGGCCAGGCTGGCCCGTGCTCAGAACTGGGCCACGGCCCATCCCGAAGACTGGGCCCGGGTGTTCGCGCAAACCACGCGGCTTCCCGTCGAGCTGGTGCGTGAAATGCTCGCTCATCAGAACTTGCGGTACGTGCGAATTGAGCCTTCAGTCATTGCCTCGCAGCAGCGTCTGGCGGACATGTTTGCCACCGAACGCCTGATCCCGCATCCGCTGCAGGTCGAGCAAATGTTCGACGACCGCTTCAACCGCGTGCTGCCCACGCCCTGAATCCCTTTTTTCATGCCCCGTTCACCGTGCTGCTGCGCTGGCGGCCGGGGCTTACACGTCTGGAGAAAAGCTATGCCTGCTGTGCAAACCACCACGCTCAAACGCCAGAAGACCGGTCTGATCGCTGTCGATCATGCCCGCAGTGCCGGCGGCTACACCTTGTTCGCCCCGCAAACGGCGGACGGCCAGGTGTTTTTGATCGACCTTGACGGCGAGATCGTCCATCGCTGGAAACTGCCTCAGCGCCCGGGGCGCGACGCAGTGATCCTGCGCAACGGCAACCTTGGCTACAACGGTAACCATCCGGATTCGCCGGACCTGTTTCCGGGCTGGTCGGTGTGGCATGGCGGTGCGTTCAGCGAAGTCACCCCCGAAGGCGAGGTGGTCTGGGAGCACACCGATCTGCTGCATCACCACGACGCGCAATGGCTGGACAACGGCCACCTGCTGTACACCACCGCCGAGCCCTTGAGTGCGGAGCTGGCCCGGCGTGTGCTCGGTGGTATTCCCGGCAGCGAGGCGCCGGGCGGGGTGATCTATGCCGATGTGGTCAAGGAGGTCGACCGCCAGGGCAACGTGGTCTGGGAGTGGCGCAGTTGGGAGCACCTGCGCCCCGAGGATTACCCGTTGCACGAATGCTTTGAGCGTCATCACTGGCCGATGACCAACGCCGTGACGCCGGGGCGCGACGGCAAGGTGATTCTCAGCCTGCGCAGCGTTTCCTCAGTGATTGCCGTGCAACGTGGCAGCGGTGAAGTGCTGTGGCGTCTGGGGCACGATCTGGTCGCGCAACAGCATTGCCCGAGCGAACTGGAAAACGGCAATGTTCTGGTGTTCGACAACGGCATCTTCCGCCCCCACGTCAGCATGCCGCACTCGCGCATTGTGGAAATCAACCCGGCCACCCAACGCATCGAATGGCAATACGCCGACACGCCGGGCTACGCGTTCTTCACGCCGTTCATGGGCGGCGCGCAACGTCTGCACAACGGCAACACGCTGGTGACCGAGGCCAACTTCGGTCGGTTGTTCGAAGTCACCCGGGCCGGCGAAGTGGTGTGGGAATACGTCAATCCGCACTTCGCCAGCTATCCCGATGCGCCATCGCGCCGCTACTTGCCGGGCGAGAACAACGCGATATTCCGTGCGCACCGTTATCAGCGCCAGGACCTTCCCTGGCTGCGTGACTGAACACCCACTCAACCCACCGCAACGATCACGCTCACGCAAGCCACGCGCAGCGAAGTATCGACTCCTCTCGAAGAGCGGCTTGAGGCCGCTCCAGGAACCACCGATGAATCTTCTTTATTCGCGCACCTTTAACGCTGGCGCACTGAGCCTGTTCTCCCTGATGCCGTTTTCGCCGGCAACGGCCAATGACCTGCCGGCCAATTCCGATGTGCTGCAGACGGTCACGGTTGAGGCCCGACGCCGCAGCGAAGATGCCCAGCAAGTGCCCACGGCGATGAGCGTGCTCGGCGCACAAACCCTCGAGGAACAGCGCTTGTATCGCTTGCAGGATTTGCAGCAGGCGATGCCCAGCGTCAACGTCGCGTTCATGCACGCGCGGCAATCGAGCCTGTCGATTCGCGGCTTGGGCAACAACCCGGCCAGCGACGGCCTGGAGGGCAGCGCCGGCATCTACCTGGACAACGTCTATCTCGGCCGTCCCGGCATGGCAGTGTTCGATTTGCTGGATGTCGAGCAGATCGAGTTACTGCGCGGCCCGCAGGGCACCTTGTTTGGCAAGAACACCACGGCCGGGGTGCTAAACATCACCACGCGCCGCCCATCGTTTACGCCGCAAGGCAGCCTCTCCACCTCGGTGGGCGAGGATGGCTACACGCAAAATCAGGCGAGTTTTTCCGGACCGCTCAATGACACGTTGGCGGGGCGCCTTGCGGTTTATCGCACTCATGACAACGGCTACGTGAACAACGAGTACGACGGGCACACGCTGGGCGGCGGCGTTCGTCAGGGCGCGCGTGGGCAGTTGCTGTTCCAACCCAACGAGGACTTCAATCTGCGCTGGCTGGCTGATTATCACGAAGAGGATTCCAGCGCCGGCACACGTTCGTTGTTCAGCACCGGGCCGACCATCAATGGCGTCAACCGCTACGAACAGCGTGCAGCGGCGGTCGGGGCAACGCTGGTCAGCGGTCGCCGGGTCAATCTGAACGCCGATCAGAGCGTCAAGGTGTTTCAGGGCGGGACTTCGCTGGAGGCGAACTGGAATCTGCCTGATGGCTACACGCTGACGTCGATCAGCGCTTATCGGTGGTGGGATTTCACCCCGCGCAATGATGACGAACTCAACGTTGATGTGATGCACAACGTCGGGCAGTCCGCTCGCGATAAACAGTACTCGCAGGAGCTGCGACTGGCCTCCCCGGTGGGGGAACATTTCGACTATGTGCTCGGTGCTTACTACTTCCGTCAGGAAATGAACAACAGCGTTTTCACCGACTACGGCCCTCTGGCAGATACCTGGAACGGCACCCCGCAAGGTGCATTGAACAACGTCACCAGCGTAGGGCATGGCAATGTCGATACCGACAGCTTCGCCACATTTGCTCAGGGCACCTGGCATTTGACCCCTCGCCTGGATTTCACTTTGGGCCTGCGCGGCACGTATGAGCGCAAGCTGGCAGAGGTCACCCGCAACGCGCCTTTGGGCGGCAGTCCGGTCAGCGGCGCCGCAGCGGGTGCCCGGGCCGGAAGGGTCGGCGCTTACGATTCCGGTGACTTGAGCCTGTACAGTTTCAGCCCATCGGCACTGGCAAGCCTCGCGTGGCATGTGAACGATCAGGTGCTGGGCTATGCGTCGCTGTCCCACGGCGAAAAGTCGGGTGGTGTGAACCTCAGCGTCGCCAGTGCCCCGGTCGCCGGTGCCGACTCATTGTTGATCGGCAGCGAAAGGGCCAACGACGCCGAGCTGGGCATCAAAACCACGTTGCTCGATCAACGCCTGTTGCTCAACGCCAACCTGTTCTGGACGGTGGTGCATGGCTATCAGACCAATGCCTACGACGACGTCAATCTGACCAGCTATCTGACCAATGCCGGCTCGGTACGCAGTCGCGGGCTGGAACTCGACAGCAGTTGGCGCCCGCTGCGGGGCCTGACGATCAACCTCAATGGATCATGGAACGATGTGCGTTATCTGTCTTACGAGGATGCCCCATGCCCGGCCGAGATCGCCTTGCGTCCGGGGGCGCCGGCGGCCTGCGATCTGAGCGGGCATGCCGTGGTGGGCGCGTCGAAATGGATCTTCAACAGCAACGCCGCGTACCAGTGGAATCTGGACGACGGCTTGCAGCCCTACGTCAGCGGTAGCTACGCGTGGCGTTCCCATGCAGTCGGCACAGTGGATGACTCAGCGCAAGGTCAGTTGCCGGGATACGGCCTGGTGAACGTCGCCACCGGTGTGCGTGGCGACTGGGGCAGGGGGCAGTGGGACGTTTCGCTGTGGCTGAAAAACGTCTTCGACAAGACGTACTACACAACGCTGTGGAACTCACCCAACGGTGCGTATACCGGCGTGCTGGGTACGCCGCGAACCCTGGGAATGACCGCGCGTTATGATTTCTGAATGACGTCTGCGGGCGCTGGTTTCAATCACAAATTGCCGACGCCGCCGTCCACCAGCAATTCGGTCCCGACCACGTAAGCCGATTCATCAGAGGCCAGGTAAACGGCAGCTTTTGCCAGTTCCCACGGGGTTCCCATGCGTCCGATCGGCACCAGTTGGCGAATCCGCTCGCGCAACGCCTGCTGCTCGGCGGCAGGCAAGCCGAGTTTGTCCAGCGCCGCCGTTTCAGTAGGGCCGGGGCTGAGGCCATTGACGCGAATGCCTCGCTGGATCAGTTCGCCGGAAAGCGTGCGCGCCAGTGACAGCAGCCCGGCCTTGCTGGCGGCGTACGCGCTGCTTTGTGCAAGACCGATCCTGGCACTGACGGAACCGCAGAGGATCACCGAGGATGGATTGGCCAGTAATGGCATCAGCGCCTGGATCAGAAAGAACGGGCCCTTGAGGTTGATCTGCATGAGCTGATCCCATGCCGCTTCGTCCCAATCCTCGATAGAGCGGTGAGTGACGTCGCCGGCGTTGACGAACAGCACGTCCAGCCGCGGCCAGACCCCGGCGAGTTTGCGCGCCAGCGTCTGTTGGCCAATGCTGTCACCCGCATCGCTCTGGATCGCGAGAACGGTATCGCCCAGTTCGTGCGTGACAGCCTGCAAGGCACTTGCGCTGCGTCCAGTGACTGCGACTGTCGCGCCTTCCAGCACAAACTGGCGTGCGGTTTCCAGGCCGATGCCGGAGGTGCCGCCAGTGATCAACGCGAATTTGTTCTTCAGCCTCGACATATCTTGCGCCTCTGCAACGGGTTGGATAGCCATTCTCAGAGCATTAGTATCCTTTGACCAGTAGGCACCTTTTGCATACCAAGGGACGGAGTTGATCCTCATGAACACTGAACAACCGCTGCCAGGCGCCAACGATTTGCCGCTGAAACCGCCCTCGGGCTGCCCGATGGTTGATTTCGTCAATCTGATTTCCGGCAAGTGGGCCATTCCGATCCTGTACCGGCTGATCGTGCTGGACTGCCCTGTGCGCTTCAGTGATCTGCAGCGTGCGGTGGCGCCCATCACCCAGAAGGAACTGACGCGCCAGTTGCGCCTGTTTGAACAACGCGGGCTGGTGACGCGCACGGTTTTCGCGCAGGTACCGCCCCGGGTGGAATACCGGATCACGGCTCTGGGGAGCACTCTGCAAGGGACGCTGGACTCGCTGGCGCAATGGATGCGCATCAATGCCGATCAGCTTCGCCATCCCCACTGCGAATAACGCGGATACCCAGGCGCTACGCTGCAAACAGGCCCCAGAACATGCCGATGACCACGACCGCCATCGCCGCCGTGCAACTCCAGCCCAGAACTTTAAGCCCGGGCGCAATGACGAAGGAGCCCATGATCTTCGGGTGCGATGCCATCAACATCATGATGAACATGATCGGCACTGCAATCACCCCGTTGACGACAGCGCTCCACAGCAACGCCTTGATCGGGTCAATCGGCGCAAAGCAGATCAACACACCCAATAAGGTCGACGCCGCGATGATGCTGTAAAACGCTTTGTCGGCCAGGGGTTTGGCCGACAGGCTGTTGCGCCAGTGAAATGTTCCGGCGACGGCGTACGCCGCAGAACCTGCCAGGACGGGAACCGCCAGTAGTCCTGTGCCAATGATGCCGGCGCTGAACAACCAGAAGGCGAACTCGCCGGCAATCGGTCGCAAGGCACTCGCGGCCTGCTCGGACGTCTGGATGTCCGTGAGGCCATGCAGGTGCAGGGTGACAGCGGTGGTCAGCATGATGAAAAACGCGACGATATTCGAGATCCCCATGCCGATCAGCGTGTCGGTGTTGATGCGGGTGAAATTGGCTTTTGCCTGGTTTGGCGCATCGATCAGTGACTGCGCCTGCGGATCGGCCTCCAGTTCTTCGACTTCCTGGGATGCCTGCCAGAAAAACAGATAAGGGCTGATGGTCGTGCCAAAAATGGCCACCACGATGGTGATGTACGCCGGTTTCCACGACAGCTGAGGCCAGGCGGTGTGCTCAACGACCTGGCCCCAGGGAATGTGCACGGCAAACACGATCCCCACATAGGCCAGCAGCACCAGGGTCAGCCACTTGAGTACGCGCACATAACGCTTATAGGGAATGAACACCTGTAGCAGCAGGGACACGATGCCGAAGCCAACGGCATAGAAGTGCGGCGATCCACCGATCAACAGCTTCAGTGCCGCCCCCATGGCGGCGATGTCCGCTGCGATATTGATGGTATTGGCAAACATCAACAGCGCGACGATCCCGAACAACAACGGGCGAGGGTAATGCCTTCGAATATTGGTCGCCAGCCCATGCCCGCTGACGCGACCGATCCTGGCACTGATGATCTGAATGCCAACCATCAACGGAAACGTCAAAAACAGGGTCCAGAGGGTATTCAAGCCGAATTGTGCGCCGGCTTGCGAGTAGGTGGCGATCCCGCTGGGATCATCATCCGCCGCCCCCGTGATAAGCCCGGGTCCGAGTTTTTTTACCCATGAACCGTGGCTGACAACCGCAGGCTTCTCGATGGGCGTTTTATTGTTCATTTTTTTCTCAGGGAGAAGGACTGCCGCACCTGTTTTGAATGATGTTTTTTTCAACAGGATTCAGAAACGCCTGAAGAGGTGTTGCCACGGGTTTGACTATAGACGCATACCCGGACGTGCACCGGCCCGGGCAGGTTAAGCGGGAAATTTCCTACAGTTTGCAGTGACGAATCCTACATGTTCGCCAGTGGCTGTCAGCGATCATTTTCAGCGGAACGAAGTACTCGTCATTTCGTCGCCCTGAAAGATTCGCTGTCAGCATCGACCGTTACAAGTCAAACAATCGACGGTGTGTTTTCAATGTATTTCAGGTGCGAACTCAGAAGGGCGAGTAGTTGTTTCAAAAATAACTATCCCATCGAGATTCAGTCATGAAAAAGATTGTCGTTGTTACTGCCGCTACCGTTGTAATGGGTCTGGCTTCCTTGGCGAACGCCGCCACTCCGCCTACTGGCAACCCGGGCACTATTCGCTTCACCGGTGAGATCGTTTCCGGCGCGTGCGGTATCGATGCCAACTCCCTGGACCAGACCGTTCCACTGGGTCAGGTACCTGCCAACACCTTCAAGGCAATCGGCGATCGTTCGAGTCCTGAGAAGTTCGACATCGTTCTGACCGAGTGCGATACCTCGACTCAGAAAAACGCCCGTTTCACCTTCACCGGTGTGCAGGATCCAACCGTTCCAGAGCTGTTCGCTACTACCGGTCTGGCACAGAACGTCGGCATCCGCCTGCAGGCCAGTGCTGGCGAAATGCTCGACAACGGTAAAGAACAAGTGGCTCCGGTAGTTCTGCAGAACGGCAACAACACCGTTTCGTTTGCTGCCATGTACGAAGCGACGGCGGCCACCGTCACTACCGGTGAAGCTGACAGCGTTGCCAACTTCACAGTGGCTTACAACTGATAAGCCTTTATCAGTTGTAAGAGAAAGGGGTGCAAACCCCTTTTTTTATTGCGCTTGAATCATTCGATAGGGTTTCTCCCTTGTATCGTCGCACTTTCATTCTGTCCTCTCTTTGGTTGGCAATCAGCCAGGCACAGGCTGTCGAGTTCAATTCGGACTTTCTGAATATTGATAACGACAAGAATGTCAGCCTCGGGCAGTTTGTGCATGCCGACTACACCGTGCCCGGCACTTACTTGCTCGACATTGCTGTCAACCAACGGTACTTCGGCACGCGCTCGATTGAATTCAAACCCGGCGCTGACCCACAGCAGAGTTATGCCTGTCTGACGCTGGATCTGGTGCAGACCTTCGGCCTCAAGCCGCCACTGCTGGAAAGCTTGCCGCGTACGGCGAACGGGCAGTGCGTGGATCTGGCCAGCGTGCCCGGCGTGAGCATCAAATACCTGAAGAACCTGGCACGCCTGGCAATCAGCATTCCCCAGGCATCGTTCGAGTACGACGACCCCAACTACATTCCGCCGGCAGCCTGGAGCAATGGCTTGAATGGCGCGCTGCTCGATTACCGGGTGATCGCCAACTCGCGTCAGTCATCGGCGTCTGGCAATTCCACTCGTTCGAATTCGGTGCAGAGCTACGGCACGGCCGGTCTGAACTTCGATACCTGGCGCGTGCGTGCGGACTATCAGGCTCAAGTACGCAACGACAGCCAGGGTGATGACATCGGCGACAAGCCGTTTCAGCTGAACCGCTTGTACGCCTATCGCGCGCTGCCCTCGATCCGCTCGAAGCTGTCGGTGGGCGAGGATTACCTGAACTCGGACGTGTTCGATACCTTCGCCCTGCGTGGCGCGACCCTGAGCAGTGACGACCGTATGTTGCCGCCCAATCTGCGCGGCTATGCACCGTTGATCAGTGGTCTGGCACGCACCAATGCCACCGTCACGGTTTCCCAGCAGGGGCGCGTGCTGTATTCCACCACCGTGACCCCGGGCGCGTTCAGCATTCAGGACTTGAACAGCAGCGCCCAGGGCACGCTGGACGTCACTGTGCGCGAAGAGGACGGTACCGAGCAGAAATTTACCGTATCCACCGCAGCGGTGCCGTTCCTCGCCCGTGAAGGCGAGTTGCGCTACAAGCTGTCCGGCGGCCAGCCACGGCTGGACGGCGCGCGCGGGATCGAACCGGGTTTTGTCGCCTCGGAACTGGCGTACGGCTTGCCCCATGACTGGACCGCGTATGGCGGCGTCCTCGCTTCCTCGGGTTATCTGGCTCATGCCGTCGGGCTGGGCAAGGATCTGGGCGCGTTCGGCGCCTTGTCGGCCGACGTCACCACCTCCCGCGCCAAGTTGCGCTGGAACGGTGAGCAAGTCACCGGTAACTCGTACCGCATCAACTATTCCAAGCACTTCGATGGCATTGGCACCGATCTGCGCTTCCTCGGTTATCGCTTTTCCGACAAGACCTTCACCAACTTTTCGCAGTTTATCGGTGACCCCGACTCCTACTCGATGAACGCCGGCAAGCAGCGCTATTCGGTGATCCTCGCCAAGAGTTTCCCGTGGTTGTCCACCAGCCTGTCCTTCGACCATTCCACCTATTGGGATGCGCCGGATGCCGATCGGGTTGGCGTGTCGCTGGCGCGCAGTTTTTCCCTGGGCAACGTCAAGAACATCAACGTCAACCTGTCGGCGTACCAGACGCGCAATGCCTTGCAGAACGACTCGCAGATCTACCTCGGAGTGACCATTCCGCTGGGCGGCAATTCGACGATGTCGAGCAACATCCAGCACAGCGGTTCCGGTGGCTATGCCGGCAATGTCGGTTACAGCCACGACACTGGCGAGGGCGTGAACTATCAGGTTTACGGCGGCGTCGGCGACAACCGCTACGTCAATGCCTACGTCGGCAAACGCACCTCGACGTATCGCGCCAATGCCTCGGTCACCACCGATGGCAGTACCTACAGCTCGGCCACCGGTGAAATTGATAGCTCGCTGGTGGTGACCCGCTATGGCGTGGCGGCCCACGGCAACGGCTCGAACGGCGATACCCGATTGCTGGTGTCCACCGACGGCGTGCCGGACGTGGCGTTTGCCGGTCGTGCCCGAACCAACCAGGACGGTTACGCCGTCATGGATGGCCTGCCGTCGTTTCAGGCCTACGAGGCCCGGGTCAACATGGAAAAGCTGCCGCTCAACACTGAAGTCAGCAACCCGATTCAACGGCTGGCGCTGACCGAAGGCGCGATCGGCTACGTGAATTTCCCCGCGGGGCAGGGGCACAACGCGTTCGTCACGCTGCTGTTGGCAGATGGCAGTGCAGTGCCGTTCGGGGCCTCGATTCAGGACAGCAATACCAACAAGGAAGTGGGCATCGTCGGCGAGGACGGAGTGACGTACCTCTTGGGCGTGAAAACCGACGCTCGCCTTGTGGCGCGTTGGGACGACAGCAAAAGCTGCGCCCTGGCCGAACTGCCCGTCGAAGACATCGTGACCAATGTCTCGCATCCCTTGCGCTGCCTGTAGGGCGGCGCCCTGACTTTCTGGAGATTTCCTATGAATTGCCAACCCAACTTGCAGCGCTGTAAATCGCTGCTCCTGACGCTGTCCATGAGTCTGCCGCTACTGGCCAACGCCGCGGTGGTGCCGGATCGGACCCGGGTGATTTTCGAAGAAGGCGCGCCGTCGGTGAGTGTCACCGTCGGCAATCGCAGCCCGGAACTGCCCTTCGTCATTCAGTCATGGATCGAGGATGAAAGCGGCAAGAAAATCAGCTCGCCATTCATGGTGCTGCCGCCGCTGCAACGGATCGAGGCCAAGGAAAGCACGATTCTGCGCATCGTCAAACTGCCCGATACCGTGTTGCCCACGGATCGCGAATCGGTGTTCTACCTGAACATCCGCGAGATTCCGCCCAAGACTCAGGCGGTCAACGCGATGCAGATTGCGCTGCAATCGAAAATCAAACTGTTCTACCGTCCCAGCGGGGTGAAGAGAGAGCGGGGCGCCGATCTGGCGTTGGGGCTGAACATCAGGATCGACCCGGCTGCCAAGGCGTTGCTGGTGGATAATCCGACGCCGTTTCACATCACCATCGTCGGATTGCAGGCAGGCCCCGAGAAGACCGCGATGCCGATCGACACGGTGATGCTCAAACCGATGAGCAATACCCGTTTTGCGTTGAGCCAAACCGGGTTCAACACCTTGCGGGTGCTGAACATGAACGACTTCGGTGGTCAGACTGATTCGCTGTTCCAGTGCGCCGCCAACGTGTGCAAGGGCGTGCAGAAATGACGGGCTGGTTGCGCCGGCATCGACGCAAGGCGCTGCAAGTGTGCGTCGCGTCGTTGCTGCTGGGGTTTTCCCAGGCGTCGATGGCGCTGTTCTGCAAGTCGATGACCAATGGCGACTATCTGAGCGAATACATCGGCCCAGTATCGGTGCCGGACAGTGTGCCCGACGGTACGATCATCTGGCGTTCAAGAACCCAGGTGGTGCCGGCCCAGTGCTGGAAGCCGTACGATATACACTTTGCCGAAAATGATCCGATCTATTTCTACGGCAACCCGGCACGCCTGGACGCCACGCCATGGGGCATCGAGTTCGGTCTGGTGTACCGAGGCGTCACGGCGTGGGATGGCGACTGGAGTTCCAACCCGGCGATGGGCGTCAACACCGGGTTCGTTTCTCCGGGATGTCCGACGGCGGGCACCGCCGATGAGGTTAAAGCCTGTTCGATGGTCTACCCCAACATCGCGTTTCAGGTGGTGATCCGCAAACGCGGACTGCTACCGTTGCAGCGTCCGACGCAGGATACCTACGACGTGTTCCAGTTCGACGGTCTATACGGTCTGAACGGCGGGCCGTCCAACCCGTCCGGCAACTTCCGTTATCAGCTCAGCGGTTTGCAGAACATCGTCGGCACTGCCTGCACGGTTGATGTCACCGTGACGCCGGAGCCGGGCATCGTCGACTTCGGCGTGGTGCAGAAAACCAGCACCGGTTTCTCGCCGCCCAACCCGACCAAGCCGTTCAGCCTGGCGCTGGACAAGCATTGCAGCACGCCGGTCAATATCGGTGCGACGTTCGTGACGGCCAACCAGCAGGGCGAATACAACATTCTGCCGGCGGCGGACAGCCAGTTCGCGATCCAGATCCGCGATGCGAAAAACAACTTGCTGCCGATCAACGAGCCGTTCGACCTGGCCAGTTTTGCCGCGGACGTGAGCCATATCGACGTGCCATTGAGCGCGTCCATGGTGTCGCTGGGTGACCCGCAGGTCGGGCCGTTCAATGCCATCGTGGTGGTGCAGGTCGTGTATCACTGATCTCGACGGCTCGGGCACAGAGGACGCCGGAACAAGTCTTGGGAAATTTCCTACATGACGCAGAGATAAATCCTTCCTCGAAAGGCCCGCCTAACCGCCATCATTGTGCCTTCAGGTTTGCAAAATAATGGAGGTGACGATGACCACCCCACGTGTTCTGGTGATGGAAAAACATGGGTTCGAGCGCAATATTCTGGGCAGGATGTTGCGCCAACTCGGCATACATGACGTGCTGCAAGCCGAAGATGCCGAGCAGGCGATGATCGCCATGCAACGTAGCGGCGGCGTCGATATCGTTCTGTGTGACCTCGGGGGCAAGGGGCTCGACTGCCTGGAGCTGTTGCGTTATGCCAGTCCGATCGGACTGGTCAAAGCCGTGGCCCTGTTCAGCGAACACCAGCCGGAATTGCGTCGTGCGGTGGGGCAGATGGCGAGTCTGTCGGGCCTGCAATTGCTCGGTGTTCTCGATGTGCCGTTGCAATTGGGTGCGTTGAGCCGGCTGCTCAAGCGTTACCGTTGTCCGCCGCCACCTCTATTGCAGGCGTTGGCCGTCACCGAGTTGCCCAGCGAGGAAGAGGTGCGCCGGGGCCTGGCCATGGGCGAGTTCCGTGGCTGGTTCCAGCCCAAGCGTGTGATGAGGGACGGCCGGCTGGCCGGTGCCGAGGCATTGGTGCGCTGGGAACATCCTGAAAAAGGACTGTTGTTACCCAAGGACTTTCTCGCTGCGGTGCTGGCCTACGACTTGATTGACGAGATGTTCAAGCAGTTGTTCGAGCAGGGGCTGAACATTCTCGGCATTTTGCGCCGACAGGGAATTGCCCTGGAAATGGCGTTCAACCTGCACGCTTCGCAATTGTCCAGCCCGAGTCTGATCGAGCACATTCAGCGCACCTTGCAGCGTCATGGCATTTGCGGGTCGGCCCTGATGTTCGAGCTGGCGGAGAACGGTCTGCTGGATCTGCATGCCCAGGTTCAGGAGAACCTGCTGCACATGCGCATGCTGGGGTGTGGTCTGTCGATCGATGATTTCGGCTCGGGTTTCTCGTCACTGAAGCTGTTGTGCCAACTGCCATTCAACCAGATCAAGCTCGATGGCCAGTTCGTGCATAACTTGAGTGAACCGCGAAATCGCGCCATGGTGGCCAGCACACTGGCACTGGCCCGGTCGCTGGACATGACCCTGGTGATCGAAGGTGTCAGCAGCCGGCAAATTCGTGATGCACTGGTCGCCATGGGCTGCCAGATTGGCCAGGGTTTTTACCTGGCCAGGCCGATGTCCGGGCACGACCTGCTGCAATGGTTGCACCAGGCAGCATTCGAGGCGCAGAACGTGCCCTCAGATTAGGCGGACGCTTTCCAGAAATTTCCTACAATTCAGTCGGGTTCGTGTACTTTTGTTGAGCTATCGACTGGCCGACGGGTTCATCGTTGCACCATGGACGTCTTGTCACCGGAGTCATCCGGCGTGTCTTACAGGGGTTTACATGTATAAAGCTTTGATTGTGGATGACCATCCGTTCATTCGCTCTTCGGTCAAGATGCTGTTGCAGCACGAGCAGTTCGAAGTGGTCGCCGAGGCTGACAACGGTGCCGACGCCGTGCAACTGGCCCGCGAACACTTGCCGGATCTGATCATTCTCGACATCGCCATCCCAAGGCTCGATGGGCTTGAAGTGCTCAGCCGTATCGCCGCATTGCGCCTGCCCAGCAAGATTCTGGTGCTGACCTCGCAGTCAGCGCTGTTCTATTCGATGCGCTGCATGAAGGCCGGCGCCGCCGGTTTCATTTCCAAGACCAATGAGCTGGATGAGTTGGTCAAGGCGATCAAGACTGTGATGGACGGCTACACCTTCTTCCCCAATCTGGCCAACAGCTCGGTGCGCCGCAGCGATGTCGAAGCGACCGATCTGGAGTTGATCCAAAGTCTGTCGGACCGCGAGCTGGTGATTCTGCAGCAACTCTCCATGGGGCTGACCAACAAGGAAATCGGTGACGCGATGCTGATCAGCAACAAGACCGTGAGCACTTACAAAACCCGCCTGATCGAAAAGCTTAACGTCAAGTCGGTGGTGTACCTGGCTGACTTCGCCAAGCGTAACAACCTCATCTGAATGAACAGACTTCTGAAACGTTGCCTGGCAGGCGCGGTGCTGTTCTGTTCGCTGGCCGGTGGCCTGGCGTGGGCGGCTCCGCCACAGAGCCTGCACCTGCTCGGGCGCTCCAGCGTGGGCGATTACAGCGTCGGCCTGGATGAGGCCGACTGGAGCTGGCTGCGCAGCAAAGGCACGTTGGTGCTCGGGTCTGCGGCACCGGATTACTTGCCGTTCAGTATCACCACCAATGGTCGGGATTATGAAGGCGTAACGGCCGACTACGCCCATTTGCTCGGCGAGCTGTTGCACGTCAAAGTCAGAGTGCAGCGCTACTCATCGCGGGCCGAGGTGTTGTCGGCGCTCAAGGCCGGTGACATCGACCTGCTGGGCAATGCCAACGAGTTTGAAGCCGCCGACCCCGAACTGGTGCTGTCCGAGGCCTACGCCGAAGATCAGCCGACGCTGGTCAGCCGGGTGGGCGACAGCCAGAACCTTGATCCGGAACTGGCCGACAAGCGTGTCGCCATGCTCTATCACTACTTGCCGCCAGAGACCGTCGAAGCCTTTTATCCAAAAGCGAAGCTGCAGCTGTATCCGTCAACGCTCAGCGCTCTTGGTGCGGTGGCATTCGGGCAGGCTGATGTGTACCTCGGCGATGCGATCAGTGCCAATTACCTGATCAACAAGAACTACCTGAACAACGTGCAACTGGCCGACTTTTCGCGGATGGAAGTGAGCAACTTCTCGTTCGCCCTGAGCCGCAACAATTCGCGTCTGCTGCGCATCATCAACGCCGCGCTGCTGGAGATTCCGGTCACCGAACGCATGACCATCCTGCGCCGCTGGAGCGCCGGCGGCGCAAGCATGCCGGGCCAGCATCAGTTGCATTTCAGCGTCAGCGAACAGCGCTGGCTGGACAAGCATCCACGGCTGCGCGTGGTCGTCGACGACAGTTTTCTGCCGTTATCCTTTTACACCGATGAGGGCGAGTTTCGCGGGATCAGCGCCGACGTGCTGTCCAAGGTTTCGTTGCGCACCGGGTTGAAGTTCGATGTGCAGCGGGTGAACTCGGTTGGGGAAATGATCGAATCGATCGTCAGCAACAAGGCTGACCTGCTGATCACTCTGACGCCCAGCGCCGAGCGCGAAAATGTCCTGCGCTTCACCCGGCCTTACCTCGCCACGCCCTTTGTCCTGGTCAGCCGCACAACCGCCGGCAGCCCGAGCACGCTGGACGACATGGCCGGCAAACGCCTGGCGGTGATCACCGGCAATGCCACGCGCGACATGCTTACCGAGCAATACCCGAACATCCACCTGGTCGATGCCGATAACGCTCAGGACGCGATGGCCATGGTGGTCAACGGCGAGGCCGACGCGGCCGTCAATTCGCTGATTACCGCGCGTTACATGATTTCCCGTCAGTACCGTGATCGCCTGCGCATTACCAGCACCGTGGGGGTGATGAATGCCCGGATCGCATTTGCCACCGCCCGTGGCTCGCTGGAGCTGTATTCGATTCTGGACAAGGCTTTGCTGAGTATCGCCCCGGAAGAAATGGACGAATTGACCAACCGCTGGCGCAGTGAAGTGGTGGTGGGCGACAGCTATTGGCTGCGTAATCGCACGGCGATCATTCAGGGCTTTGTCGCGGCTGCCGCATTGTTGTTGATTGCGCTGGGCTGGATCGCCTACCTGCGCATGCTGATGCGCAAGCGCAAGCAGGCCGAGCAGGCGTTGAACGATCAGGTCGAGTTCATGCGGGTACTGATCGACGGCACGCCGCATCCGATTTATGTGCGCGATCGTGACGGGCGCTTGTTGATCTGCAACACCGGTTATCTGCAGGTGTTCGGTGTCGAGCGCGAGCAGGTGATCGGCAAGACGGTACTTGAAGGCGTGCTGGGCAATCCGGATGAAGCGGCGACCTATCACCGCGATTACCAGCAGGTCATGCAGGATGGCTTGCCACAGATCCAGGATCGCAGCCTGAGCATGGTCGACGGTCGGGTGCTGACCATTTACCACTGGATGCTGCCGTATCGCAGCAGCAATGGCGACGTCAGCGGGATGATTGCCGGCTGGATCGACGTCAGCGAGCGCCAGCGTTTGCTTGCCGAGTTGCGCGAAGCCAAGGAGGGGGCCGATGACGCCAACCGCGCCAAGACTACGTTCCTCGCGACCATGAGCCATGAAATCCGTACACCAATGAATGCGGTGATCGGCATGCTGGAACTGGCGCTGAAAAAAGCCGATCAAGGGGTGATGGATCGCTTTGCCATCGAAGTCGCCTCCGGCGCCGCTCGCGGCTTGCTCGATTTGATCGGCGATATCCTCGACATTGCCCGCATCGAATCTGGGCGCCTGTCGCTGGCGCCGGAGCGCGCCAACTTGCGCGAGTTGCTCGAATCGGTGGTGCGCATTTTCGAAGGGCTGGCGCGGCAGAAGCATCTGCAACTGCAACTGGACCTGGATGCGCGGGCCAATCGTGACGTGCTGGTCGATCCCTTGCGCTTCAAGCAGATCATTTCCAACCTGTTGAGCAACGCCATCAAGTTCACCGCCGAAGGGCAGGTGCGCCTGAGCGTGCGGGTCGAGCCTCAAGCCGATGATCAGCACCTGAGTGTGGTCATCCGGGTCGAAGATACTGGGCACGGGATCAGTGAAGAGGATCAGAAACGCCTGTTCAGTCCGTTCACCCAGGCCGCCAACCACAACCAGTCCGCACGCAGCGGTTCCGGCCTGGGGCTGATGATCAGCCGCACGCTGTGCGAAATGATGGGCGGCCAGTTGACCCTGACCAGTGTGTTGCACAAGGGCACGCAGATCGAAGTCACGCTGGATCTGACCACCCTCGAACCGCTGGCGGAACTGCCGCCGGCAGAAACCGAGAACCGTGGATCCGGGCAAAGCCTGAATATTCTGGTGATCGACGATTACCCGGCCAACCGTCTGTTGCTGTCACAGCAATTGAGTTATCTGGGGCATCGGGTGGTTGACGCCGAAGACGGTGCTCATGGTCTTCGGGCGTGGCGCAACGGCAACTTCGATGTGGTCATCACCGACTGCAACATGCCGATCATGAATGGCTACGACCTGGCCCGGGCCATCCGTGACGATGAAGCCGCGCGCGGGTTAAAGCCAAAATTGATTCTCGGTTTCACGGCTAACGCACAGCCGGAGGAAAAGGATCGCTGCCGCGAGGCGGGGATGGATGATTGCCTGTTCAAACCCATCAGCCTGAAGAACCTCACTGCGCGGCTGAGCCAGGTGATGGGCGACGAAACAACAGTCGAGGTCGGTGCCGAGCCGATGCCCGAATCCACCGAGGTGATGGATCTTGCCAGCCTGGAGCAACTGACCCGTGGCGACGTGGCGTCGATCAAGAGTCTGTTGGGCGACCTGGCCAGCAGCAACAGCGAAGACATGGCGCGACTGATGCAGTTGTTCAGCAAACATGATTTGCCGGGGCTGGCCGACCTGGCCCATCGGGTCAAGGGCGGGGCACGCATCATCAAGGCCAACGCGCTGATCCACAGTTGCGAGGCGCTGGAAACGGCCTGCAACGGCGCGGACTCCGTGCAGGTGACCGAGGCCGTGGATGCCTTGCATCAACACATGGATCGCCTGGCCGGGCACCTCGAAGACTATCTCGCCTGATCCTAACGCCAAGGGCGGCGGGCCATTGCCTGTCTCCCACGCTCTGTACTCCCCAGCACTTTCCCCCCAAAACACCGGCCTTATGCCTGAGGCCGGTTTGGGGCTGTCCTGCGCGCAAATTTTTTGTTTTTCAAACCGTTGCTTGGGAAACGTCCTACAGAGCGGCTTGCAGCCTTCGGATAGTTTGTCGGCACTGACTGTGCACAGGCAGTTCCACAAGCATCAATCCGCAGGGGAGAGGTTGCCCCGGGATTACTTTTTCAGGCTGGAGCAGTAGATGACGAATACACAACGGGTAGGTACGTGGGCAGCGTTGCTGGCACTGGTCGCTGCGCTGAGTGCCTGCGCCAGCGCGCCGGCACCGGACGACCAGATTGTCCTGGCAAAAAACGCTGTCAATCGTGCCGTTTCGGCAGACGCCACGCAGTACGCGCCGCTGCAAATGAAAGCCGCTCAGGACAAGCTGTTCCTCATGGAACGGGCCATGGGCGAACGTAACTTCGCACAGGCGCGTACTCTGGCCGAACAGATTGAGGTCGACGCCAACCTGGCTGAACGCCAGGCACGTGCAGTGAAGTGGCAGCAACAATTGCAGCAGTCCCGCGCCGGCATCCAGGTGCTCAAACAAGAAATGCTGCAGGCCCCGGATACGGGTTTCACCCCATCGGCCAATGCCGGCGAATAAGGAAAAAAACATGCGACATTCAGTACGTATTCCTGCCGTTTCGCTTTTCGCAGTCTTGATGGCCGGTTGCGCCGCACCACCGCTCAACAGTCATCTGCAACAGGCGCACGCGCAGTTCAGCGCGCTGCAAGCGAAGCCGCAATCGAACACGTTGGCCGCACTGGAAACCAAAGACGCGTTCATCGCCCTGAACAAGGCGGACGCCGCGTCGAACAACGATCGTCGTGATCCGGCCATTGATCAGTTGGCGTATCTGGCCAGTCAGAAAATCGAGTTGGCCGAGCAGACCATTCTCGGTCGCGAAGCCGAAGCGAGCCTGAAGAACATCGCCGCCGAGCGCACTCAGGTGCAGCTGGACGTGCGCACCCAGCAACTCAAGGCGTTGCAGGCGCTGAAGGCGAAGCCCACCGAACGTGGCCAGGTCATCACTTTCGGCGATGTGCTGTTCGATACCGGCAAGGCTGATCTGAAGTACGGCAGCCAGCGCAACTTCCAGCAGTTGGCGGATTTTCTCGCGGCCAACCCGGAGCGCAAGGTGCGCGTCGAAGGCTTCACTGACACCGTCGGCAGCGATGAGCTGAATCTGCGTCTATCCGAGCGCCGTGCTGCCTCGGTGGCTTCGGCCCTGGCGCAATTGGGCGTCGACAGCCACCGCATCATCACCGCCGGCTACGGCAAGCAGTATCCGATTGCCGATAACAGCAGCAGCCATGGCCGCCAGTTGAACCGTCGGGTTGAAGTGATCGTGTCGAATAGCGCCGCAGTGGTCGGCACTCGCAATTAAGGCTGGATTCAGCCGCTGAAACGCCCGCTTTCCGCCTGTCGGTCAGCGGGTTTTTTGTGCGTGAAGCCAGCGCTCACGCAAGGAAATTTCCTACAACGCGACGGGCGTGTTCCTACAGGGTTTGTCCTGTCGCATCTCGATAATGAACCCCGTTGAAAGGCAAACCGCAACCCGGTGAGCCATTCACCAGTGGATGAAGCCCGAGCGGGTTTCCCAAGCCTCCTCATTATCTGGATAACGTTATGAACAAGTTTGCGCTCAAAAGTCTGGTTGCTGCTGTCGTTCTCGCCGCGGGTTCTCAAGCTGCCATGGCGGCTGACGGCGAAATCAATTTCGTCGGCACCGTGACCGACAACACCTGCCCGGTGGTCGTGACTGACCTCAACGGCTCGGCCGGTGCCGGCGATGTTGGCCTGGGCAACGTACCGAAAACCGCACTGGCCAATGTCGGCGACGTCGCTGGCGGCGGCGCCTTCACCCTGACCATCGATACCGGCGCCCCAGGCTGCAGCGTCACCGGTAAAAGCGCCACGGTGAAGTTCCTGTCCCTGAGCGGCAATGCCGGTTCCAGCGGTCAGTGGATTGGCATCACCCCGGACGCCGGCGCCGCGACCAACGTCGCCGTACAGATCAAGGACGCCACTGGCAAAGACGTGCAGTTGGGCCTTGAGTCGGCTCCGTACCTGGACCTGACCCAGCCGTTGCGTTTCACCGCCAACTACATCGCCACCGGTGCTGCGACTTCCGGTCCGGCCAACGCCAAAGCGGCGTTCACCGTCGACTACGAGTAAGCCCTGTTGATGCGCCGCTGCTGTCCTGGATGGCAGCGGCCATCCCCTCGCTCGTGCCAGTGGCCGGGCGGCCAGAGGATGATCGAAATGAAAAAACTGACTTCCCCCTTCAAAACCGCATCGGCCATCGCGCTGCTGCTGGGCAGCACATTGCTGAGCAGCGTCAGTCAGGCCGGTGTGATGCTCGGCGGCACGCGGATCGTGTTCGACGGCAGCAAGCGTGATGCGTCCATCACTGTCAGCAACACCACCTCGCAACCGTACATGGTGCAGACCTGGGTCAACACCGAGGCGGATGACATGACCACGGCGACGCCGTTTGTCTCGACGCCACCGTTGTTTCGCCTTGATCCGCGCAAAGAACAGATGGTGCGGATCCAGAAAGTCGCGGGCAATCTGCCGACGGATCGCGAATCGGTCTTTTACTTCAACGCCCAGGAAATTCCGGTGGCCAGCGAGGGCAATGCCAACACGTTGAAGATCGCCATGCGCACCCGGGTCAAGTTGTTCTATCGCCCGACGGGCCTCAAGGGCACCGCGCTGGATGCCGCGTCGCAGTTGCAATGGAGCCTGACGCAGGAGCAGGGCCAGGCCGTACTGGTGGTCAACAACCCTTCGCCGTACCACGTGTCGTTCATTGGTGTGACAGCCAAGTCGGGTGCACAGAGCGTTGAAGTCGCCGAACCGAAAATGGTCGCACCGATGAGCAGCCAGCGTTATCCGCTGCCGGGCTTCAAGGGCACCAGCGGCGAAGTGGTGTACTCCGCGATCAACGACTACGGCGGCTACACCGATCCCAAGAGCGTTGCGCTGAGCGGCGCCCGCTGACGCTTCATCCCTTTTCCCTGCGATTGAATCGGCGTGCCACACCTGTGGCGCGGCGGCAGAGTAGTGAGTATTGCCATGCGAATCGAAGCCTCCTCCAGCTCCCGTTTTTCCGTGCCGTTTGCGCCGCTGCCGTTGTGGGTGGCCGTCGTGGCCGCGTGCCTGAGCAACGTCGCCCACGCCGGTGAACCGGCGAAGTTCGATGCAGGTTTCATGCAGTCGTTTGGCGGTGCCAGTGCCGGTCCGAACCTGGACCTGGACGCCATCGGCAACAGCGGCAGCATCGGCCCGGGCGCCTACCCGGTGGTGATTCGCCTGAACCAGAGCTTCTTCGATCGTCGCGATATGACGTTTGCCAAAGACGAGGCCAGCGGCGAAGTGCGCGCGTGCCTGTCACCCGCATTTCTGCAGGAGCTGGGGGTGAAGATCGAAGCCTTCCAGGTACCCGGTGAAATCCTCCCCGATTGCATGGATCTGGCGGCGCTGATCGACGGTGCGTCGGTGAGCTTCGATGCCGGTCACCTCGCGCTGGACATCAGCGTGCCGCAGATCGCCTTGCGCCGCGATGCGGCCGGCTATGTCGCACCTTCGGAGTGGGATCGCGGGATCAATGCAGCGATGCTCAATTACCAGTTTTCGGCAGCGCAGACCCACAGCGATGCGCGCGGTAGCGGCAACCAGTACAACCTCTATGCCAACGGTGGCTTCAACCTCGGCGACTGGCGCTTTCGCTCCAGCTCTTCGTTCCGTCAGGACAAGGAGGGTGGCAGTGACTGGCAGCGCAGCAACACCTATGCGCAGCGCGATATCACCTCGCTCAAGGGCACCTTGACCCTCGGCGAAAGTTTTACCCCGGGCGATGTGTTCGACAGCGTGCCGTTTCGTGGCGTGCAACTGGCCTCGGACATGGGCATGTTGCCGGACTCGATGCAGGGCTATGCGCCGATCATTCGCGGCATTGCCGAAACCCAGGCCAAGGTCGAAGTGCGCCAGAATGGCTACTCGCTCTACACCACCTACGTGGCGCCGGGTGCTTTCGAGATCGACGACCTCAACGCCGCCTCGGGCAGCGGTGATCTGGAAGTGATCATCACCGAAGCCGACGGCCGCGAGCGGCGCTTTACCCAGCCGTACGCGACGCTGGCCAACATGTTGCGCGAGAAAACCTGGCGCTACAGCGTCACGGCCGGTGAGTACAACGCGGCCAACGGCGGCGAGCGCCCGATGTTCGGCCAGGCTACGGCGGCGTACGGTTTGCCGTTCGACCTGACGTTGTACGGTGGTTTGCTGGGTGCCGACTTTTATCGCGCCGGCACCGCCGGTATCGGCAAGAGCCTTGGCAGCCTCGGTGCGGTCTCGATGGACGTGACTCAGGCGCAGACCGATGTGCCGACGTCGGTCTCGGCCAAGGGTGAAAGCAAGAAAGGCCAAAGCGTCGGCTTGCGCTATGGCAAGGCATTCGAAACCGGCACGTCGGTGCGTTTCGCCGGTTATCGCTACTCCACCGAAGGCTATCGGGATTTCGCCGAGGCCGTGGATCTGCAGCAACCCAACGAATACAGCCAGTTCTCCAAACGCAGCAAGGTCGAGGCCAGCATCAACCAGGCGCTGGACAACTATGGCTCGTTCTACCTGAACATGAGCAAGCAGAACTACTGGGGCACCTCGCGCGAAGACAAGCAGATGCAACTGGGCTTCAACACCCAGTACAAGGGCGTGACCTATGGCGTGTATGCCAGCAAGACCCTGACCGACTCGTTCGGTGACAACAACCAGTTGGTGTTCACCGTCTCGATGCCGCTGGGCCAGTCGCGCAACACTGGTACGTTCAGCGTGACCCGCAACAACGATGGCAGCCTCGATCAGCGTGCCGGTCTGAGCGGACGCGACGGCAACCTCAACTACAGCGTCAACGCCAACCGCGTGGAGAACACCGGCAACAACGGCTCGGCAATGGTCGGCTATCGCGCACCGTTTGCCCAGTTGGGCGCGGGGGTCAGCGTCGGTCAGGGTTACAAGCAGACGTCGGTCAGCGCCGCCGGTTCGGTGCTGGCGCACAGCGATGGCCTTGAATTTGGCCAGACCCTTGGCGAAACCGTGGCGCTGGTCGAAGTCAAGGACACGCCTAAGGTCGGCGTGCTCAACGCGCCGGGCACCCTGACCAACGACAAGGGCTACGCGCTGGTGCCGTACGTCACGCCGTACCGCAAAAACCGCGTGGCAGTCGACACCAGCGAACTGGATACCAGCGTCGATATCGCCGAGGGCGTGACCAACGTGGTGCCGCGTCGCGGCGCGGTGGTCAAGGCGACGTTCGCTGCGAGCCGTTCGGAAAAAATCCTGCTCAACGTGCGTTTGCAGGACGGCAAGTTGCTGCCGTTCGGCACCACGGTACATGACGAGCAGGGCGCCAGCGTCGGTGTGGTAGGGCAGGCCGGTCAGGTGCTGCTGTCCGCCGGCAGCGGCAAGACCTACACCATGAAGTGGGGCGAGAAAGCCGCACAAACCTGTGAAATTCAACTGGATATCGGCAACACCCCGGCCACCGATGGTTACCGGGTGATGGATGCCGTGTGTCGAGGAGTTCGTCCATGAAACACATGAAAACGTGGAAAAAGCGCCTGCTGCTGAGCGCGTTGGCGGCGGTACCGTTTGTGCTGTCAGAGATGGCGTTGGCCGACTGTAGGTCAACCAGCGCGACCCAGAGCGTGCACCCCATCGGGGATGTGTACATTCCCCAGGATGCGCGTGTGGGATCGACCATCGGTCTGGTCAAGTACACCCGGTTCCCGATCATCAACTGCACGACGACCGTACCGTTTTCGATCCAGGCCAACATGCTGGGTGCGAAGTTGCCCACGGTCACCGCAGCCATCGGCTCAGTACAAGGTAGCCAGCTCTACGCCACGAACATTCCCGGCGTCGGGGTAGGGATGGTCAACGAGAGTCGCCCCAACTACCTCTGTCTGACCTCCGGCAGTTGGTACTTTCCGCTGACGTTTGTCGGCTGCAACAGCGGTGGTTTTGGCTCCAATACCTATAACAGCCTGATCCTGATCAAGACGGGTCCCATTCCAGCGGGCAACCACGATTTCGGCAATTTGCAGGTGTATACCGTCACGATCGACAACAATGGCACGCCGTTCGACTGGATCGACGGCCGCCTGACCGGCAGCGTGACCGTGGCCGGATGCAGCATGCCCGAAGGCGTGGGCAGCATCATCGACGTGCCGATGAAAAACTGGGAGCGCCGCGTATTCAACGGGCCCGGCAGTGTGACCGAGACTCAGGGCTTCAACATCACCCTGGAAAGCTGCATTGCCGGAACCTACACCGGTAACCCGACCTGGAACTATTTCAGCGGCAACACTGCCAACATCCGCCTCGACGGCGCCAAAGGTTCGATGATCGTCGATGGCACCCAAGGCGTACTCGGGCTCAACTCCGAAGCCACCGCCAGCGGCGTTGCCGTGCAGGTGTTGAAGAAGGACGGCACGCCGATGCCGCTGGGCGTCGAAGTGCCGGTGATGCCGGTGCAGGATGGCAACACCGTGCTGGAATTTGGCGCACGCTACATCCAGACCGCCGGCAATTCCACAGGCCCACAGCCGGGCAGTGCGACGGCCACGGCGAATTTCACCATTACCTACAAGTAAAGGCATAGAACCTGCGCAGATTCATGTCAGGGTTGTTGGCGTGAAATTATTCGTATAGATTTTCATGAAATTATAAAAACATAATTTCATGAGGCGCCGAATGTTTCAGCAGTCCCAGCAGCATGTCGCCAGCTATTACGCCCACAGTTGCGCCGATATCCTCAGCACACGGCCCGCTCTGGAAGGTGAGCACGACACCGAGGTGGTGATCATCGGCGCCGGTTTCAGTGGGCTGCACACCGCGTTGCGCCTGGCCTTGGCCGGCAAACGTGTCACGGTGCTGGAAGCCAGCCGTGTGGCGTGGGCCGCGTCGGGGCGTAATGGCGGGCAGGCGATTCTGGGTTGGTCGTGCGACATGCCGCCACTGGAGGCAGCGCTTGGATATGAGCGCGCCCGGCGTCTGTGGGACGGCATGCGTTGGGCCGCGCAGGAACTGCGTGAACTGCCCGATCGTCATGGTTTCGATTGCGACTACCGCCCGGGCCATTTGTGGACGTCGGTGATGCCGCGGCGGGTCAGCCTGCTGACTGAATGGCAACACGAGGCCAGTCACAAATGGGGCCACGATGGTCTGCAGTTCATTCCCCGTGAAGACCTGCCGCAATGGGTCGCCAGTGAGCGCTATCAGGCCGGGCTCTTTGACGCCGAAGGCGCGCATCTCAATCCGCTGAAACTTGCCTTGGGCCTGGCCGCCGCCATCGAGCGTGCCGGCGGGCGCATTCATGAACAAAGCAAAGCGTTGAGTTATCAGCAGGAGGGCAACGGTTTTCGGGTCAACACCGAGCGCGGCTCGGTGAAGGCTGATGTGCTGGTGCTGGCCTGCAACGCCTATCTCGATCAACTCGATCCACAACTCTCAAGCTGCATCCTGCCGGTCGGCACCTACCAAGTCGCCACCGCGCCGCTGACGCCGGAGCAAGCCACTGCGCTGCTGCCGAGCAACGTCTGTGTGACCGACAACCAGTTCGTCCTCGATTACTTCCGTCGCACACCCGACAACCGCCTGCTGTTTGGTGGCGGCTGCACTTATCTGGGCGGTATGCCCAAGGACATTGCGGCGGCGACTCGGCCGTTTCTTGAACGGGTGTTTCCGCAGCTTAAAGGCGTCGAACTGCCATTCGCCTGGGGCGGGCACATCGACCTGACAATCAAACGCACGCCTGACGTTGGCCGCGAAGGCGATCGCTATTGGCTGCAGGGCTACTCGGGCCACGGCGTGCTACCGACGCTGGCCGCCGCCCGCGCCGTGTCCGAGGCGATTCTCGGCAAGCAGGATGAATTGGCGTTGTATCAGGGCCTGAGCAATGGCCGTTTCCCCGGCGGCAAATACCTCGCCGCACCGCTGGAAGCCGTCGGCAAAGCCTGGTATCGACTGCGCGACAGTATCTGATGAAGCTTTTCCCAGAAGATCAGCCATGAACAAACAAGAAGAAATCGCTGCGCTGGCGATCCTGATCCACGACCTGCGCAAGCACAAGAAATACACCCTCAAAGAGCTGGCCGACAAAATCGGCCGTTCGGTGGGGTTTCTCTCGCAAGTCGAACGCGGCCTGTCGCGCCCGACCGTGGCCGACCTCACCGCCATCAGCGAAACCCTCGGCGTGCCGACCACCTATTTCTACAGCCTGCCCAAGCCCAAGGAGTTGCCGTGGGTAACCCGCCCGGACGAGCGCCGCACGCTGTATTACGCCAACGGCATCACCGACATTCTGGTGTCGCCGCAGATGCGCGCGTCGTTCTCCATGCTCGAAAGTCACCTGGAACCGGGCGCGAGCAGTGGCGACCGGCACATGAGCGACAGCTCGGAGCAGGGCGGCTACGTGCTCGAAGGCGAGCTGACCTTGTGGCTGGGCAACGACGACGAGCCGGTCACCTTAAGGGCCGGCGACAGCTTTCAATTCGACAGTCACACCCATTGCCGCTACGGCAACCTCACGGGGCAGCTCACCCGTGTGCTCTGGGTCTACACCTGATAACAACAAAGGATGAACACGATGGACGCTGTTTGCTCTGACCTGCTCGCCGAAGTGCGCGCGTTTCGCCAACGCTACCCCGAGGTGCGTTATGTCGACCTGATTTCCCTGGACATTCCGGGGCACTTCTACGGCAAGCGCTATCCGGTGGACATGCTCGAAAAAGTCGCGGCGGGCAGTGCACTGAAACTGCCGCAGAACTGTGTGCTGCTGGGCGTGCAGGGCGGTCTGTTCAAGATTGGCGATTACTGTTTCAACGACGGCGACCCGGACGCCGTGCGCCGTTTGGTGCCCGGCACACTCAAGCCCGTGACTTGGGAAGCGCAGCCGCTGGGGCAGATGCTGATTACCTCCGACGGCACCGCCAAACCCATCGAGTTCGAACCCCGCGAAGTGCTGGCGAAAGTGCTGGATCGACTGGCGTCCAAGGGCATTCACCCGGTGGTGGCCTTCGAACTGGAGTTCTATCTGTTCGACAAAAAACTGCGCGACGGCCTGCCGCAATTCCCTCGCGATGAGCTGACCGACGACGCCGATGATCAGCCGAACATGCACATCGAGCGCCTGTCACGCTTTGCCCCGGTGCTCGACGAAATGGTTGAGGCCACAAGGGCTCAAGGCATCGACGCCACGGTGATTACCGCCGAGCTGGGGCCGGGGCAGTTCGAGATCAATTTCGGCCATCTGGACGACGGTTTGCGCGCAGCCGACTGGGCGGCGCTGTTCTGTCGCAGTACCCGTGGGGTTGCGCTCAAGCACGGCTATCGCGCCAGCTTCATGGCCAAGCCGTACGTGGAGCATCCGGGCAGCGGCATGCATGTGCATGTCAGCCTGTATGACGCGGTCGGCAACAACCTGCTGGCGGCCAATCACCAGCAAGCGCTGCATCATGCGGTGGCCGGCTGCCTGGACTTGCTACCGCACAGCATGCCGATCTTCGCCCCAAACCAGAACGCCATGCGCCGCTTGAGCGGCACGGTGAACACCGCGACCAAGGCGAGCTGGGGTTACGAGGATCGTGACGCCTGCCTGCGCATTCCCGAATCGGACACGAAAAACCTGCGCATCGAATACCGACTGGCCGGCGCCGACGCCAACCCGTATCTGGTGCTGGCGGCGATTCTGGTGGGCCTGGAACATGGTCTGGAATCAGGCAAGGAACCGATCCCGCCACTCAACGACGACCGCAACAGCGGCATCGACTTTCCGACGGAAATCCTCGATGCCGTGCGCGCGTTGCAGCATCAGCCGCAACTGCGGGCGGGACTGGGCGCCGAGTTTGTCGACGTGTATTGCGAGAACAAGCGTCAGGATCACCTGGCATTCATGCAGGAGATCAGTGCGCGGGAGTATCGCTGGTATTTGTGATTGCTGTTTCAACACACCACTCGAATCGGGTGCAGGGGCCCGCGATGACCGGGTGGAATTCAGCGCAGGTGAATTCCATCGCTCATCAAAATTGATGAGCGTGCCACTAGGTATTTTGAACATCGGGCGTGAAGATGGCGAAAGAACGGCTTCGAATGACGTCTGGAGATAACCAACGCCATCCCGTGCAATGTCTGCGCTGAGTTGGAAATAGTTGATTTTGGCTGGCAGCTATCGGCCAGAAGCGGTCATTCAATATCTAAGAAATCCGGGGCGATTCAGTATCGCCATTGCCAGATTTGAGTCGAAAGCGGGCCTTGTGGGCAGACAGCTTTCGGCCGAGGCTGTGTAAAAACGTTTTTGAGCGCGACAGGTACTGAAAACCGGACTGAAAATCGCGCTTCTACGCGAAATCCACATCTGCTGACGTGCCGATAAATTTCAGATTTAACGTAGACGCGCACACTTCAATTTTGGCGAAGCGTTTTTACACACTCTGGGCCAAGAGGGGCCGCTGGCCCCCGGCGACCGATTCCAGTAGTAAAGATGTGCCCCGTAAAACATATATTGCATTACCGTCTATGCTCGATTCATGGAGACCGATGACGACATACTGACAATGACAAGTAAAATAGATGATGTGCTTTACATTTGCGCATCATCTCCGGGGCGTTACTGCCTGTTCTGCATTTTCTCCAATACGGCTTCATGCTCCCAGCGTCGAACTCGTCGTTCCGTGCTCGGGGTGCATTGCGACTTCAACGCGCAGCTCTGGCATTTCGAACTCCAGTAACGATGCAAATTCAGGCCTTTTCAACGTAGGAGTAGTGCCAGACCAGCGCCTCGCCAGCCGGGCAAATGTATTCGTTTTTTGCCGCGTCATAGATGAAAACATCGTTATTGAAACGCCCGTCCGCTTTGGCTCCAGAGGTCATCGGCTTGGGCACATAGGCGGTGATGCCGGCATCGTGACAAGCGAGGATTTCTTCGCTTTTGAAGTAACCTCGGTCAGCCACTACCGACAGCGTTTTTGACGCCATCGCCTCGCCGGCCTGCTTGGCCATCGAACTGAGTTGATCGCGGTCGGAACCGACGTTGGTCACCTCATGTGCAACGATCAAATGGTGCTGGGTATCGACCGCTGTCTGCACGTTGTAACCGACGATTCCCGTGCCGCGAGTCATCATGGAACGGGCGTCTGGATCGGTCAGCGAGACCTGTTTATCCGGCGATTCATTGAGTTTGATTTCGATCGCTTGAAGCTCCTTCATTTGAGTTTTGAGCTTGGCGATTTTCTCTTCCAGCCGCACGGCACTGGGCTCGGAAGCTGTGGGTTCTTGCTGGTCGGCTTTGTCGAGCGCAGTCAGATATCGATTAATACTCGATTCAATTTCTTCCATTCGCCGCTTCAGTTTGGCGCTGGTGAAATTGCGGTCGCGGTTGTTGACGGCTTTGAATTTACTTCCGTCGATGGCGACCAGATTTTCTCCAAATAATCCCAACTGCTGGCACAGCACCACGAATTGGCGGCAGACGCCTCGGATGGCCTTGCTGTTGTCTTTTCGGAAGTTAGCAATGGTCTTGAAATCGGGCATCAAGCGGCCGGTCAGCCACATCAGTTCGACGTTACGCTGGGCTTCTCGTTCCAGGCGCCGGCTCGACTGAATGCGGTTCAGATAGCCGTAGATGTAGATCTTCAAGAGGATCGCGGGATGGTAAGCAGGCCGGCCAGTATCGGCTGGAATGGCACCTTCAAAACCCAGTTTGACCAGGTCGAGTTCTTCGACAAAGACGTCGACTACGCGCACCGGGTTGGTATCGCTGACGTAGTCGTCGAGGCTCTCGGGAAGTAAGGTGCCTTGGCCTCGATGTTCACCTTGGATAAAGCGCTTCATGGGCGATCCCTGCGATGAAATCCTCAGAAATCATAGCAAGGGTTCGCAAAAGCGTTTACACACTCTGAGCCAACTCAGTCTCTTATGAGAGGCGACTATTGACCCAAGGCTGACCCTGCTCTCGCGAAACGCGGGGCCGGAGTTATCAGATTTGGAACAGGCGGGAGATCGCGGTCATGGCCTTGTCTCCGTCAGTTTCATAGAGACCGAACAGGCGCGTTTGGTCGCTCAGACGATGAAGCCGAAAATGGTTATAGAACGCTTGGCCTAAGCGCTGATTATCGAACGCTCCGCGTTCCCAAAGAGTTAAAAACTCTTGATACGCAACGCGCTCAATTTCCATTCTCGGCATGCTTTCCATATTCACATCCATTTGTTTCAGTGATGACCGAATCCTACTGACGCCGGACAGGTGCGGCAATGCGCATTTGGGGGCAGTTTTAATCATCCAAGCTGGTTTTGGAGTTTTTACACACTCTTGGCCGAAAGCTGCCACTCATTAAATGCGGCTTACGATCAACAATGGAGTCTCTGCTTCAGTGATTCACACCTAAACGCCGTATAGAAGTTCGCGCCTCACCTGGAGAGCAATTGCTGCGAAGCCCTTTCCAGTGCCGCGCTTTCGGGACGCGTAGTCCTGATTAGCAGAAACATCCTCCCATTGACTCACCGATTCCACGTACCTATGAGTGCTATCGGTATCAATTTCAAACTCTATGAACCGCTCTGCGTGAGTGAGCAAAAGACCATAAAGGCGTGGCATTCCGGGAAAGTCAACTTCAAGGCCGAGTACGACGGTTTCTGACCATCTAACGCCTTTCGACTCGCCATAGTTTTTTAAGGCGAGAGGGACCCCTCTGGCCAGCCAAGCTTTGGCGGTTACAATGAGTGTGTGGGCCACAAGAGCATTTTGCTCTTGCACGTTCAGTTGCCTTTTTTTAATAGACAGTCAATGTCCACTTCAATCTCCACTAAAGTAGCCGCTTCCAGGATGGCGATCTGTTAAACACGCAACGACTCAGTCGATTCACATCTCCACGCTGTTACCCGATCCTGCGGGGAGTAGCGAGGTTCCGATGTGGTTACCGAACGACGACTTTCGACCCAAAGCTGACGGTGGCGACAGACAAAAATCGGCCAGAAGCGGACATCGGCAAGCGACCGCTGTCGGCCACAAGCTGACGGTGGCTACAGACAGAAATCGACCCACACCTGCCTTCTAGATCAGTTGGGATCTTTGTTAGAGCGGGCTTACCCGTAAAGGAGGCTGCTTGAGCAACGCACATACTCTTCGAGCAATGTCATCTGCGCTATCGGGAATGTCCACTGAAATGCCTAAATAGTGTTCAAGGTGCAGGGTAAGCGTGTGTTCATCCACCAACAGATCCCAATAGCGTTGGTCCGGACCATCAAGCCTCTCTTTCCAGCAACCGCCCAGCCCTTGCTCAATAACCCGGGCCAAGTCCTCGAAAAGCTTCCAGTCGGCTTCCTCTGATACTTCAATCCTCACTATGTGTCACCTCACCACCAACAGTCCTCCGATTGTGGTGGCTCCTACGAATGGTCGCAATGGGTCGACACCTAACGGTGCAGGATGACCGCTTTTGGCCGAAAGCAACCGCTTAACGACGGCGACACGTTGCCCCGGCCTGCAAATAGCAAAACAGCCTGCAAAAATTTACGTCGATAGCGCGGTTGTCCATCAGTCTTTAACTGACCCTGCAAAAACCGCACAATTGCCGGCTTTTTCTCGACAGGGAGTTCCCATGCAACGGATTGTAATTCTTGGCAATGCCGGTAGCGGCAAATCTACCCTTGCCCGTGCCTTGGGCAGGCGTCTCGGTCTGCCGGTGGTGCATCTGGATACCCTGTTTTGGGAACCCGGCTGGATCGAGCCAGACGCCGAGCAGTTTCGCGCACGCGTCAGAGAAGCGATATCAGCGGATGCCTGGATCTGTGAAGGCAACTATGCCCGTCGCACATTCGACCTGCGCCTGCCTCGTGCCGATCTGATCATTTGGCTCGATACGCCGCGGCTCACCTGCTTCACTCGGGTGATCCTGCGCAGCGTATTGAATCGACCTCGTGCAGACCTTGCTGCAGGTTGTACAGAGAAGCTTGATCGGGCGTACCTGACATTCCTGAACTTCGTATGGAATTTCGATCGTGGCTATCGCCCTGGTATCGAGGCGGTGCGTCAGGCCATTGGCCCGCAGATCCCGACGGTGCACTTGCGATGCAAGCGTCAGATTGGCGCATTTCTGGATAGCTTGCCCGCATCACCTGAAGTCTGCCTGATGTGACAGCGGCTGCACTGCCAGGTGTGGTGTTTCGCCGAAGAACTCGATCAGCAGTTCAGTGAGCACACGAATCGGCCTTTCTGGGCGTATTCGAGAACTTCGACGGGTTCAACGCTGAAAAAGCGCTGGAAGAGGCGAGGAAGAAGGCCTGATTAGCGGGCAGTGGATGAAGGTGTCGCTAGCGAAAGCGGGCGCCACCTTTATTTTTTTACTGCTGCAAACGACTGCTTTTGTGCCGGCCCTGCTGCGGCAATGGCGTGCCCTGAACCGACGAACATTTCCGACGATTCCGTAGCCAGATTGCGTCATGACCCTGTCAGATACCAACATATGGATACTGGACAGTCGTGTCGCTGACTCATGAATCAGGAAGAGGCTTCACCAAAACCAATACGGCAGAAACTTCGGCGTGGGTTCGATCATGAGTTCCAAGTGGTAGGTGATTGGGTTGAAGAAAAACATATCCAGTATCAGAAATGCCGCTACCCCAAACGAAAGCGTCAAGAACTCGCGATAGGGATGTTCGACGAAGTACTCCTGTTTAACATGATAGAAGCTCAACAACGCGGACAGCCCCAGGCCTGCGCCGAGGTAGTTGGGCTGTAACGGGACATTGGCGAAGTTGTTGTAGACCAGCACCGCCACCAGCATCCCCAACCCCAGCATGGGCAACTTCAGGCAGAAGTTCAGCAGGCCGTTTCTGGCGCGTACGAAGACGGCTTCCTTGCTGACGAAGAGGTAGGCGGCCAGCAGCGAAATGGCCGGGGTGATTGCCAGGATGTAGCGCGCTTTCTTGGAACTGGGAACAGTGAACAGCACCAGCAGCACCAACAGCCACCCGCTCAGATAGAGCAGCAGGTCGATGTCTTTATCGCGGGTTGGGCGAAAGAACAGTTTGTACTTCCTGAGAATCACGTTGATGGCGTAAAACACCGTGATGCCGTAGGTCAACAGGCCTGCGGAGAAGTAGAAGTAATAGCGTGGCGCGTGGTCGGAACCGAAGCGTCCGATGCCTTGCATGTTCAGCACTTCCTCGAGGAACGCTTGCCCCCCTTGCAAGTAGGCCGCCCATGCCAGCAACACAACCCCCACCGCCAGAATCACGCCCGAGAGCAATGAAAACAGCAGCAGCAGGCGCCACTGCCGGCTCAGCAAGTAATAAGCGCCAATGACACTCGCAGGTCCGATCAAGCCAATAGGCCCACGAAACGCGAATCCCAGCGCCAGACCGAGGTACAGAAACACCAGGCGCCGCGGGTCCTTTTTCATTTCCGCCGAATAGGCAAAATAGAAGCACATCACCGTTAACAACGCCGGATAGATATCCAGTGCCAGCGAGTTGACGCCGTCAAGAAAGGCCCAGGTGAGCAGGCTGAAAAGAACGCCATACGCGCCCCATTTTTTGCTGCGCAACGCGCCCAGCCGATAAATGAATACCAGCATCAGCGACGCGGCCACGCAGGACGGAAAACCCATGGAAAGAACGGACACCCGGCCGAACGGCAAGGAAACCAGATAGACCAACAAGGTATTGAGGACCGTGTAGTCGGGATAAGGCTTGAGGTCGTCGGCAATCGGGAACAGCGTGACACCGTGCAGCAACATGTACTCGGCAAAGTCGACAAAGCGTGTTGTGTAGTTGAGGACAGCGGGTTTGTACTGCAATGCCATGAACACGGCCAGTGTCATGAAAAAAATGCTCAGGCAGGGATTTCTCGTAATCAGTCCCGTCAACATTCCAGCCCGCGAAGTGCGCTCTACAACCAGCGGGGCATCATATCGATCCATCGTTAACCCTTTAGTGAAGTTGTTCTTTTGACCGCCATCCTGACAGTCCGGTGACGCCTGCATTGAACTTGTGTGTGGCGCGAGATTAACTTCGAGCCTAGCCCGCAACGAGGACTATTCAAGCATGACGGCCCTAAACACACCCTGAACAGAACCGATTAAAGTCAACAGGAAAGCCGCATTAACGAAGCGTGTCGAAACGGGCTTTGTGCATTTCAATGATTGAATATTGACAGTGATGTAAGGCCGGCTAAATGACGCGCCCTTTCTTGGGTGACGAGTGATCGGCCGGCTCGGTCCTGACGCTTTTCAACAACTGTGCAAACGCGCTCTTGTCGATCGGCCGACTCATGAAGTAGCCCTGCACCTCGTTGCATTGATCCTTGCCGAGAATCTCCAATTGCTCTTCGGTTTCCACGCCCTCGGCGGTCACGGTCAGGCCCATGGCTTTGCCCAGACCAATGATCGCCTGCACCACCGCGCGATCATTGGCGCCGAGGCTGATCGAGGCGATGAAACGCTTGTCGATCTTGATCCCGTCGAACGGGTAGGCGCGCAGGTAACCGAGGGACGAATAACCGGTACCGAAGTCGTCCATGTTCAGGCGCACGCCGAGTTGCTTGAGCGCATTCATCGTGGCCAGCGCGCCGTCGGTGTCGACCAGCATCACGTTTTCGGTGATTTCCAATTCCAGGCGACTGGCCGGCAAACGCGTCCGCACCAGCACTTCGCGCACGTCTTCGACGACATCGCTGAGGGCAAACTGCGCCGGCGACAGATTGACTGACAACAGGATGTCCGCCGGCCAGGTGAGGGCGGTTTCACAGGCTTCGCGCAGTACCCAGCGCCCCAGCGGCACGATCAGGTCGGTCTGCTCCGCCAGGCCGATGAACAGGTCCGGCCCGAGCAGGCCCTTGGTCGGATGCTGCCAGCGCACCAGGGCTTCGACCGAAACGATGTGCTTGCCGTCGACCGTATAGCGCGGCTGGTAGTGCAGGACGAATTCGTCATTATTCAGCGCACCGCGCAAATCGCTTTCCATCTGCCGGCGTGTCTGGATCTGGTCGCTCATGTGCGCTTCGAAATAGCACCAGGTGTTCTTGCCCTCGGACTTGGCCTGATACAGCGCGATGTCGGCGCAACGGATCAACTCGCTTGGCACGAAGCCCTGACGCCGGCTCAGGGCAATGCCGATGCTTGCACCCACGTGCAGCGGATGATGTTCGAAGATCAGCGGCTGGTGCAGGCTGTCGAGCAGCCGCGTGCAAAACCGCTCGACTTCCTGACGGCTGTCCATACCATTGAGCACCACGACGAATTCGTCACCGCCCAGGCGGGCGACGATGTCGAGCTCACGGGTGCATTCGCGCAGGCGACTGGCGACTTCCTGCAACACCGCATCGCCCGCCGGGTGGCCGAGGGAGTCGTTGATCGGCTTGAAGTTGTCCAGATCGATCACCAGCAGCGACAGCGCTGGCGCATGCTCCTTGAGTTGCAGTGCATCATCCAGATAACGCGCCAACTGGTTGCGATTGGGCAGGCCGGTGAGGGCGTCGTGCATCGACAGGTGCTGGATCTGCGCATGGGCAGCGACTTCGTCGGTGATGTCACTGGCGGTGCCGCGATAGCCGCTCACGGTGTGCTTGTCGAGGATCGGGCGTGCCGACAACCGGCAATGACGTTGCTGCCCGGCCTGATCGCGGTAGGTGCAACGCAGGTCGCTGGCATTGCTGTCTTCGGTAAGTTTCTTCAGCCACAGCTCCAGCGGGGTGGTATCGCACGTCACCAATTGCCCGATGCTCTGGCCGATCCATTGGGTTTGCGGGTAACCGGTCACTTCGCTGAAGCGCGCCGAGAGATAGGTCAGGCGCAGTTGATTGTCGACCTCCCAGATCCAGTCCGACGCCGCTTCGGCGACCGCGCGAAAACGTTCTTCACTGGCTTCCAGCGCATGGTTGGCCGCTTCCAGTGCCTGGTTCGAGGCCTGCAAGGTGCTGAAGCTATGGTCGACGTAAGTGGACGAGCGCAAGGCGTAGCGCAGGAAATACGCAGTCAACAGCATCAGCACCACCAGCACCGCGCCGAGTGATGGTAGCAATGACCACAACAATTGCTGGCCGGGGCGTTCCAGATCCGCCGTCAGGCTGTAACCGGTGCTGTCCAGCGGCACGCGCGGTTGCGTCTTGGCGAGTTGATCATCCTGGGTCAGCATCAGGTTGTTCAGGCCATAGGCCGTGCCGAGTGCCTGCAGTTTGCTGGGCGTGAGCTTGTCGACGAACACCAGTACCGAGGTTTGTTTGGGATCGCCCACCGGACGCTCATCGTTAGGCAGGATAGCCGCCGCCGTGACCAGTGCCGGCCAGCCGTCGAACAGCGAGTAGGTGCTGATGGGCACGGTCAGATCAGCCTGGCTCTGCACCTGATCCACCAGCGCGGCGGCGGTGACCTTGAGCCAACGCGAGAGGTCGCCGTTTTCTTGCTCGCCTTGCACCACGGCGTATTTGGTGCGTTGCCGATCCAGCACGAACACGCCGTCATAACCGTCAGTGGTGAACAGCGTCTTGCCGATGTTCTGCTGGGTAAAGGCCCAGTCGGTGTCGACTTGGGCGTGAAGGTGTTCGTAGGCCGTGGTCCAGTCGGCGTAGCTGGTGATATAGCTTTTCGACGCGCTGATGCGATTTTCCAACGCACGGGCGGTATAGAACCGCGTCTCCTCGACATCCTCGCGATCCAGTCGAGTAGCGATGCTGAGCAAGGTGCCGATAGTGGCAATCACCCCAACGACAAACAGCGCGCCGACCGCGAAGGCCAGACGGCGAGTGATTGCACTTTGCTGAGGTGGAACCGGCGTTGCAGGAGCGAAAACATCCATATGCTCGTCCTTGAATCCGTAGCTGAATCAGCTGGAACAGCGGCCTGCGTGCAATGTTCAATGTGTTTGCCGGGTTTGCACCGAGGCGGATTTCCCAAGCGTAGTGAATGCGCGGGGATTTTGCCTTGAGACTGCGGCGGGCATTCGATGGCCGGGAGCGATTGGTGCTCAGTGCGAAGACACGTACAGGGAGGGCGTGGTGGACTGGGGCAGGGCATACGTGGCTTTCATCCACGCGACCTCGGCCAGCGGCGTGCGGCCGAAGAAGCGCTTGAACTCGCGGCTGAACTGCGAGGCGCTTTCATAACCGACGTTGAACGCTGCCGTCGCGGCCGGCATGGCGCCACGCAACATCAGCAAGCGCGCCTGATGCAGACGCGTGGCCTTGAGGTATTGCATCGGCGATGAGTCGGTGACGTTGCGAAAATGCACATGAAAGCTCGTTACGCTCATCCCCGCTTCCTCGGCGAGGGACTCGACATCCAGACGTTGCTCATAGCTGCTGTGAATCCGCCGGATCGCCCGGCTGACCTTGCCGAAATGCCCTTGCTGCTGGAGTGCCGCACGCATCGAACCGCCCTGGGCACCGGTCAGAATCCGGTAGTAGATCTCCCGAACCAGCGCCGGCCCGAGGATCTGCGCGTCGCCCGGATCGCTCATCGCTTCGAGAAAGCGCAGGGTCGAGGCGCGCAATGGATCATCCATCGGCGAGGCGTACATGCCCTTTGGCGGAGCGTCGCTCGGCCCGAACACCTCGTCGACCTGCAGCATCAACTCGCTGGCCAATTTCAGGTCGAGGCGCATATACACCGCCAGCATCGGTTCAGCCGCACTGGCCTCGGTTTCCATGGTGAACGGCACCGGCACCGACACCACCAGATAATGCTGGGCGTCATAGACGTAGACGTCATCGCCCAGATAGCCGCGCTTGCGCCCCTGACAGAGAATCACGATGCCCGGGTCATACAGCACCGGAGTGTTGCTCAGCGGCCGATTCGAGCGCAGAAAACGCACGTCCTCCAGCGCACTGAGGTTGTAGCCCTCCAGCGGCGCGAGCTGTTCGAGCAACTGCACCATGCGCGCGGTGTACGGATCGGATGGACTCATGGGCATTGATCTCTGTGCCGGGACTCAGCCATCGGTCGAGCGGGTCAGGGTTTCCCATTGCTCGATGTCGCTGAGGCTGCGTTGCAGTTTATCGCGCACCAGATTCAGCGCATCGCTGCCCAATAGCAAGTGTGCGGGTGGTGCGGCGCTGGCGATCAGTTGCAGCATGGCCTGCGCAGCCTTGCGCGGATCGCCCAACTGCTTGCCGCTTTTCTCTTCGCGGGCCTTGCGCACCGGGTCGAAGCTGGCGTCGTAGTCGGCAATGCTACGCGCCGTGCGCTGCATCGAACGACCGGCCCAATCGGTGCGAAACGAACCGGGCGCCACCGCCGTGACAAAAATGTTGAACGGTTGCAATTCCTTGCTCAGCGTATCGGAGAGCCCCTCAAGGGCAAACTTGCTCGAACAGTAATAGGCAATGCCGGGCATGGTGATGGTGCCGCCCATCGAGGTGATATTCAGAATGTGCCCGGCTCGCCGCTGCCGGAAATACGGCACGAACGCCTTGATCATCGCTGCCGCGCCGAACACGTTGACGTCGAACTGACGCCGCATCTCCGCCAGCGGTGACTCCTCGAAAATGCCCTCATGTCCGTAACCGGCGTTGTTCACCAGCACATCGACCGGACCCAGTGTGGCTTCGACATCGGCGATCACCCCGTCGATGCGTTCGAAATCGGTGACGTCGAGCAACACCCCGTGTGCCCGATCCGCGGACAGGGCCTCGAACGACTTCAGATCGGCGTCATTGCGCACGGTACCGATCACTCGGTGACCGGCGTTGAGCGCTTCTTGCGCGAGGGCGCTGCCGAAGCCGCTGCTGACACCGGTGATAAACAGGGTTTTGCTGCTGTGCATGGCAATCTCCGACGGATAAGTGAGAGGCCATGGTAGGCAGCCTGGGGCGAGAGGGGTATGCCGGTTTATCTGCGAGGATTGCCTGTTCCTATTGGCAGGCCCGTGAAGCGCTCGGAAACGTAGTGTTGATTCGGCACGCCGCCCGGATCAGGCACCTTTCCTGAGCAACTGCCCCAGCGCCTCCAGCTCACCTTTCTCCACATCCGACACCAATACGAAGTGCATGTGTCCGGCCTGCCACGACACCACATTGAAGCCGCGCACGCTCTGGCTTTGCACGGCTTTATCAGCCTCGCTCGTAGGCAAGATAAACACGTTGATGATGTGCTTGGCATGCCCGTAGCTCAGGGCGGCGGTGGTCTGGTGTTGCAGGTAATCCAGACGCCCGCCGAGCAGAGGGAAGCCTTGCGCCGTGTAGTCGAACACCGGAGGCGAGAAGTCGAGTTTGCCGGTGAACCACGGTTTGACCGTATGGCGATCGGACGACACCACATCGTTCAGATGCTCGCCCATCAACGAACGAACGTGACTGGAAACGGCCTCGTCGATCAGTGGTTGCTCGCTGCCGGGAGTGGCGATATACAGCACCATCGCCAGGGCCAGCGCTGTGGCGGAAAAGGCCAGGGTCAGCCATTTTTGCCAGCGCTGGATGAACCCCGGCGCGGGTTTGTCTGCGGCGAACACGCTGGCCGCCAATGAGGCGGGGGCGGGGTAGTAGGGCGCATGGCGCTTCACGCTGAGCTTGAGCAACTTCGCTTGATCATGCAGCCGCGCGCACTCGGCGCAGGCGCTCAAGTGCGCTGCCACCTGCGCAGCTGTCGCCGGATCAAGTTCCTGATCCAGATAGCCGTGCAGCTGTGTCTGGCAAACCGTGCAGTCGAGTTCATTCATGGTCGTGCAACTTCAGTAATTCGAGCTTGAGCATGGCCCGCGCCCGGGCCAGCCTGGACATGACGGTACCGATGGGAATATCGACCACCAGGGCGATGTCCTTATAGGGCAGGTCTTCGAGTTCCTTGAGCACAATCACCTCGCGAAACACCGGCGGCAGGGCGCACAGCGCTTGTTGCAACAGCGCGGCGTTTTCAGTGTGAATCGCCAGCAGCTCCGGGGTCTGACTGTGGCTCAATGCGCCGTCGCCAGCCGCGCTTTCGTCATCGATGGCAACCCAATGGCGCCCGGCCGACGCCTTGAGCCAGGTGTAGCTTTCATTGCGCACAATGGTCAGAAACCACGCCTTGGCGTTGCCATCGGCGAAGCGCTGCAAAAACCGGAAAGCGCGCAGGGCGCTTTCCTGCACGACGTCGCGCGCGGCGCTGTCGTTGCCGGTCAGCCAGCGCGCAAGGTTGTAGGCCGCGTCCAGATGCGGCGCAATCAGTTCCTCAAATCGCTTCATGGTGGGTTCCGCACTGTCACACCCCTATAACCGTGCTGCACCGGTTTTTATTCCCGAAAAACAATTTGTTTTACGACGTGGAATAAACCCTCGCGTCGCATGGTTTACCTCGTGTCAGCTACCTCACTGTAGTCCGCCCGCGAGGACATACCGATGGACATTCAAGCAAAACACCCATTGCGCACCGACGGCTTGCTCAACCCGGACCGGCGCACCCTGCTCAAATGCTCGGCGTGGGCCGGGGCCGGGGTCATCTGGGCCTTGAGCGGCGGGGTTCCAAAAGCCTTCGCGCTGGACGAGGCGGGCAACGTCAGCGATCCCAAGGCCCTGGCCAGCACCTTTCACTTCGTACAGATCAGCGACTCGCACATCGGCTTCAATAAGGAAGCCAATCCGGAACCGGTGAAGACCTTGCAAGTGGCGATCGACAAGGTCATCGCGCTCCCCAAACGTCCCGCACTGATTCTGCACACCGGCGACATCACGCACCTGTCCAAGCCTGAGGAATTCGACACCGCCGCGCAGTTGCTCAAGGGCCTGCCATCCACCGTGCATTACGTGCCCGGTGAGCACGACACCCTCGACGAGGGCGGCGGCAAGCTTTACCTGGAGCGCTACGGCAAAGGCACCAAAGGCAACGGCTGGTACAGCTTCGATGATCACGGCGTGCACTTCATCGGGCTGATCAACGTCTTCAACTTCCAGGCCGGTCACGAAGCCACCCTCGGCGCCGATCAACTGGCCTGGCTGGCGGATGATTTGCGCGCTGTCAGCAGCAGCACCCCCATCGTCGTGTTCACCCACATCCCGCTGTGGACCATTTATCAGCCGTGGGGCTGGGGCACCGAGGACGGCGATCAGGCGATTGCGATGCTGCGCAAGTACGGTTCGGTGACGGTGCTGAACGGGCACATCCATCAGGTGATCCAGAAAGTCGAAGGCAATATCACCTTCCACACCGCCCGTGGCACCGCCTATCCGCAGCCGGCTCCGGGTGCCGCACCGTCGCCGGGGCCGATGACGGTAGCGGCCGATCAACTGCGCAATTACCTGGGGATCACCGACGTGCGTGCGACCCAGGGCGATCACCCGCTGGCACTGATTGACTCAACACTGGTTTAACCGAGGACACGCAAATGAAAAGGCAACTGTTGGCGCTGATGGGCCTGCTGCTGGCGATGCCGGTGTGGGCGACGGAAGTGAAGATCGACATCAAGGAATTCATGTTCGGCCCCAAGGACCTGACCGTGGCCGTCGGTACCAAGGTGACGTGGGTCAATGACGATCAGATTCCGCATACGGTGGCGGAAACCCACAAGGTGTTTCGCTCAGGGGCGCTGGATACCAATGACAGCTTTTCCTGGGTGTTCGATACACCGGGGGAGTTTGAGTATTTTTGCGTGTTGCATCCGCAGATGATCGGCAAGGTGGTGGTGACGCAGTGAATGCGATCGCTGAAAAACTTGCTGAAAAACGTACCGGAAGGGTGCTGCTGACCTGAGTGTTACTCAGCTACCAATCTGCACCTTTCCGGGGCTCGCAATGAGCTATTGGGTAGCACGTCCCAAGTTCGGCGTAGCAGGAGCTGATCGCCGTTTTCCGCTTAAATCATTCAAATCAAGCGCTTGGCACGGTGCGGAGAAATCTGGCATGCATCGTGCTTTTTTGTATCCGTGGATAATTGGATACAAAAAGACAAAAGGTGCTGCCATGCAATTCGCTCCCGCCTATGACCAGCGTCAACCGATGACCGCCGAGGAGGAGGCCTACAACTTTCTGTTGGAAGGCATCTGCGGCGGTCGTTATCGCAAGGGTGACCGGTTGATTGCCGAGGACATTGCCAGTGAAATCGGCATGAGCCGCATGCCGGTGCGCGAAGCCTTTCGCCGCCTCGATGCGCAGGGCCTGGTGACGCTGCGGCCCAACCGCGGCGCGGTGGTCAGCGGTCTGGATGTCGAGCAAATGCATGAGGTCTTCGAGATGCGCAGCGCCCTGGAAGGGTTGGCGATTCGCATCGCCGTACCAAAGATCAGCGAGCGTCAGTTGACGGCGCTGGAGCGGCTTCTCGATGAAATGGATGACTACCGCGAGGAGAGTGCGGCGTGGGTCAGTCGCCATCGCAAGTTCCATGAGTACCTGTGCAGCCTCAGCGATCGCCCACGGCTGCTGAAGCAGATCAGCGCCCTCTACGCGCTGATCGAAGCGCCCATGCGCTTGTGGCTGCAGCACATCGAAAAGCCCCTGAGTGCGCGCCAGGAACATCAGATGATCCTTGATGCGATTCGCGCCGGCGACGCCCACAAGGCCGAGGCCGTGGTGCGTGAACACATCGAAGGCACGGTGCCCGAGCTGATCAAGTTTCTGCAATCGGAAAAATAACCACAGAGCGGAACCCGAATCCGCCGATGTTTTGACTTTGAGTACTGCCCCGTTACTAACCGAACTGGAGTGTCTGGTCATGCATACGTCTCGCCTGTTACTGGCTGCAATTTCCCTCGGGCTCTGTTCGCAGTGGGCGCTTGCCGCACCGACGGTGCCGGAGCGTCTGGTCAAGGTCGACAAACTCACCTATTGCTCGGGCATGGATTCGCCGCCACTGGTGTCCTTCGATGAAGCGCAGAAGCCCAAAGGGCTGACCGTCGACCTGGGCCTGGAAATCGCCAAACGTCTGGGCGACAAGAAAGTTGATTGGCGGGTGATTCCGTTTTCCGGATTGCTCCCGGCGTTGCTCGCCAAACAGTGCGACATGATCGTCGATCAGTTGTTCGACAAGCCCGAGCGCCGCGAGGTGATCGACATCGTCAACTACATGTATTCCAGTCAGGCGGTGGTGGTGCCCAAGGGCAATCCGAAGGCGCTGAAAACCCTCGCGGATCTGAGCGGGCACAAGATCGCGGTGCTCAACGGTTCGACCATCAAGACCTTGCTCGACACCGAAAATGAAAGCCTGACCAAGGCCGGCAAGCCGCCGATGAAACTGGTGGTCTACAACACCGACACCGATGCCTTTCAGGCGCTGCGCATCAGTCAGGTCGACGCTTACGGCACCACGGTGGAAACCGCCGGTTATTACGCCGCGATGGCTCCGGACCTGTTCGAGGAAGGGGTACCAGCCTTCAGCCGGATCCTCACCGGTCTGGGCATTCGCAAGGACGATCCGCAACTGAGCGCTGCGGTGCAGCAGATCATCACCGACATGCGCAGCGATGGCAGCTACAACCAGCTTCTGAACAAGTGGCACGTCTCCAGCGACACACTCGATTGAGGTAAGCGTTGATGAACTTCAATTGGGATGTGTTCTGGCAGTACCTGTTGCAGCCAAGCGGCGTGTACCTCACCGGGCTCTGGCTGACCTGCCTGATCAGTGTGTTGGCGATGTTGCTGGGCTGTGTGTTGGGGCTGGCCGCCGCATTGTTGCGCTTGTCGAAGAACCCTCTGCTGCATCTGCCGGTGCGCCTTTATGTGTGGCTGATGCGCGGCACACCGCTGCTGGTGCAAATCGTCTTTCTCTACACGGCGCTGGCGGCGGGCGGGATTTTTCGCTTCGAAGACATTGAGCTGTTCGGGCTGGTGATCCCCGGCAATATCCAGGCGGCGATCATTGCTCTGGGCCTCAACGAAGGCGCGTACATGGCCGAGATCATTCGTGCCGGGATCGGCGCCGTGGACAAGGGCCAGTACGAGGCCGGGCGCTCGCTGGGCATGACCTTCGCCAAATTGATGCGCCGTATCGTCCTGCCGCAGGCGTTTCGGGTGATCGTGCCGCCGCTGGGCAACGAATTCAACGTGATGCTGAAAAACACCACGCTGGTCAGCGTGATCGGCGTGCAGGAGCTGTTGCTCAGCACGCAAATGGTCACCTCGGCGACTTTTCGGGTGTTCGAGTTGTACCTGGTGGTGGCGATTTATTTCCTGTTGCTCACCACGCTGTGGGGCTTCTTTCAGCGCTGGCTGGAGAACCGTTTCGGCCAGTCCGACAGACCATCTTCGCCGCCGCCGGCCTCCAGCCGGATGTTCGGCCGGAGCACTCTGAAACTGTTGAGGGGACGTTAATCATGGCGCATCAAAGTGACGAACTGATCATCGAGGCGCTGAACATTCACAAGTCCTTCGGCGATCTGCAGATTCTCAAGGGCATCTCGCTGCAAGTGCGTCGTGGCGAAGTGGTGGTGCTGATTGGCGCCTCAGGCTCGGGCAAGACCACGTTTATCCGCTGCATTAACCTGCTCGAAGACATTCAGGCTGGCGAGATTCGCGTCAGCGGCCGGCCCATGGGCTATCGCACGCGGGCTGACGGCAGTCTGGTGCGCGACTCTGAACGCAACATCGCTCGCCAGCGCCGGGACATCGGCATGGTGTTCCAGCGCTTCAATCTGTTCCCGCACATGACCGCCCTGGAAAACATCATCGAAGCACCGATTCAGGTGTTGGGTGTGCCGCGCCAGGCTGCGCTGGAGCAGGCGCAGGCACTGCTCAAACGGGTCGGTCTGGCGGACAAGGCCAGTCATTACCCGTCGATGCTTTCCGGCGGTCAGCAGCAACGCGTCGCCATTGCCCGAGCGCTGGCGATGAAGCCACAGGCGATGCTGTTCGACGAGCCCACCAGCGCCCTCGACCCGGAAACTGTCGGCGAGGTTCTGCAAGTGATGAAGGAGTTGGCCGAGGAGGGCATGACCATGGTCGTGGTCACCCATGAAATGGGTTTTGCCCGCGAGGTGGCCGACCGGGTGGTGGTGCTCGATCAGGGTGAACTGATCGAACAAGGCCCGCCGGAACAGATTTTCAGTCGTCCCACCCATCCCCGTACCCAGGCCTTTCTCAGCCGCGTGCTGTGAACTTCACAAGGATTTCGACGATGCGTTTATCGAGCTTCTTCGCGGCGCTGTGCTGCGCCGCCGTGGTGCCCATGCTTCAGGCTGCCGATTCGGTGGTGAAGGTTTACAACTGGTCCGATTACATCGGCCCCGACACGCTGAAGAATTTCGAAAAAGACAGCACGATCAAGGTTCAGTACGACATCTTCGACACCAATGAAATGCTCGAGGCCAAGTTGCTCTCCGGGCATTCGGGCTACGACGTGGTGGTGCCGTCCAGCCAGTTTCTTTCGAAACAGATTCGCGCCGGCGCCTACCAGCCGCTGCAACGCGGATTGCTCAATAACTGGAAACACCTCGATCCACGTCTGATGCAGCGTCTGCAGGCTGCCGACCCCGGCAACCAATACGCCGTGCCGTACATGTGGGGCACGGTGGGCATCGGCTACAACGAGGAGAAGGTGCGCTCCGTGCTCGGCAAGGATGTGCCGCTCGATTCGTGGTCGATGGTGTTCGATCCGCAGAACCTCGCCAAACTGAAAAACTGCGGCGTGGCCTTCCTCGATGCCCCTGTGAAGATCATCCCCCAGGCCCTGCTTTACCTCGGGCTGGACCCCAACAGCGTCAAGCCCGACGACTACAAACAGGCTTCTAAACTGTTGATGACGTTGCGTCCCTCGGTGACCTACTTCAACTCATCGAAGTACACCGCCGACCTGGCCAATGGCGATATCTGCGTGGCGATCGGCTATTCCGGGGACGTGATGCAGGCCCAGACCCGGGCACGCGAGGCCGGAAAAAATATCGACATTCGTTACCTGATTCCCAAGGAAGGCGTGAACCTCTGGTTCGACATGCTGGCGATCCCCAAGGACGCCGGTAACGTTGCCAACGCCCATGCGTTCATCAACTACTTGCTGCGCCCTGAGGTGATTGCGCCGGTCAGCGACTACGTCGGCTACGCCAATCCGAACAAGGACGCCACGGCGCTGATGGACCCGAAGGTCAGCGGCAACCCGGGGATCTACCCGTCTGACGAAGTGATCAACCATGCCTTCGTCTCCGCCGATCTGCCGGAAAACATCCAGCGCCTGATCACCCGCGAATGGAACCGGATCAAGTCCGGCCAATGAATTGCTGATTTGAAGAGCCTCTGCCATGTTGAAATTTTCTGCTCACGAATATCCCTATCCGTCGCAACGCCAAAGCGTGTTTGCCCGTCGTGGCATGGTCGCGGCATCCCAGCCGCTGGCCGCACAGGCCGGCATCGAAATGCTGCAAAAGGGCGGCAATGCGATCGACGCCGCCATCGCCACGGCGGCGGCCCTGACCGTGGTCGAGCCTACGGGCTGTGGCCTGGGCGGTGACGCGTTTGCGCTGGTCTGGTTCAAGGATCAGTTGCATGGCCTCAATGCCAACGGCCACGCCCCGGCATCGTTAAGTATCGAAGCGGTCAAAGCGGCCGGCCATGAGCAAATGCCGTTGTATGGCTGGACGCCGGTGACGGTTCCCGGTTGCCCATCGGCCTGGGCCGAGCTGTCGCAACGCTTTGGCGTGTTGCCGTTCGCCGATCTGCTGCAACCGGCGATCAGTCTGGCCAGAGACGGTTTTCCGCTGTCGCCGGTGGTTGCCCATCAGTGGCAGATCGCGCTGGATGAGTTCAGTCCCCATCGCGATGAAGTGCTGCAGGCCTGGTTCGATACGTTTCTGATTGACGGTCACGCGCCCAAGGCCGGGGAGATTTTCCGTAACCCGGCGCAGGCGCGAACCCTTGAAGAATTGGCGGCTACCCGTTGCGAGAGTTTGTATCGCGGCGCGTTGGCGCAACGCCTGGATGCGCATTCGCGGGCAACGGGCGGCTATCTGCGCGCCACGGATCTGGAGCATTACCGTGCGCAATGGGTGGAGCCGATTCACGTCAATTACCGTGGCGTGGATGTCTGGGAAATCCCGCCGAGCGGGCAGGGTCTGGTCGCCTTGATGGCGCTGAAGATTCTCGAGGGTTTCGACTTCGATCACCGTGACAGCCAGCAGACCTGGCACCGGCAACTGGAGGCAATGAAACTGGCCTACAGCGATGGCCTGCACTACATCACGGATCCGCTGCACATGCGCGTGGCTGTGGATGATCTGCTGAGCGACGAGTACAGCGCCCGCCGCCGTGCACAGATCGGCGAACAGGCCCAGCCGCCGAAGCCGGGCGATCCCCACGCCAGCGGCACGGTGTACCTGGCCACGGCGGACGGGCAGGGCAATATGGTCTCGTTCATCCAGAGCAATTATCACGGCTTCGGCTCAGGTGTGGTGCTGCCTGACAGTGGCATCGCCCTGCAGAACCGCGGGCAGGAATTCAGCCTTGATCCGCAACATGCCAACGCGTTGGCTCCCGGCAAAAAGACCTTCCACACGATCATTCCCGGCTTCCTCACCAAGGATGGCCAGGCGCTTGGGCCGTTCGGCGTGATGGGCGGCTACATGCAGCCGCAGGGCCATGTGCAGATGGTCATGAACCTGGTGGATTTCGGCCTGAACCCGCAATCGGCACTGGACGCGCCGCGCTGGCAGTGGCTTGGCGGGATGAAGGTCGGCATCGAACAGGGCGCTTCAAGGGATCTGGCCAATGCGTTGGCGCGTCGCGGGCATGAGGTGCAGATCGCCAGTGATCTGACGGATTACGGACGAGGGCAGATCATTCTGCGTGATCCGGTGACGGGGGTGTTGTGTGGGGGGACTGAGCCGAGGGCGGATTCGCATATCGCGGTTTGGTAGATACGGCAGGTACTCGCCAGGTCAGGAGCACACACTTTTTCACAAAGACCTCCCAGCCTCCATTCGATGGCAGAATCTCCCTGACTTGACTGTTTTGGAGAACACCATGCTTCGTGTGTTTGAACGAAGACTCGACCCTTTCCCGCCTGACGAGGTGCCACCGCCGCCCAACGGTCTGGCTAAATTCCTGTGGGCCTGCACCCGGGGTGCACGCGGCTACATCCTGGCGCTGGCGTTGCTCAGTGCCGCCGTGTCGATTTACGAAGCGTGGCTGTTTTCGTTCCTCGGTCAGGTCGTGGACCTGCTTTCGACGTGGCAGGCTGGCGGCGAAGCGGCTGTGCAAGAAAGCCGCGTGCTGTGGGGCATGGGCATCGTCATGGTGCTCAGTGTCGGGCTGGTGGCGTTGCGCACCATGGTCCAGCATCAGATCCTGGCGATTAACCTGCCATTGCGCCTGCGCTGGGATTTCCACCGGCTGATGCTGCGGCAAAGCCTTTCGTTTTTCTCCGATGAGTTTTCCGGTCGGGTCACGACCAAGGTGATGCAGACGGCGCTCGCTGTACGCGACGTGCTGTTCACCATGATCGAGATCTTGCCTGGGATCGGTGTGTACTTCATCGCGATCATCGCCCTGGCCGGCGGCTTTGCGTTGAAACTGATGCTGCCGTTTCTTGCTTGGGTCGTGCTGTTTGGCTTGGCGATGTGGTACTTCGTACCGCGTCTGGGCAAGGTCGGACAGGAGCAAGCCAATGCGCGGTCGATGATGACCGGGCGTATCGCCGACGCTTACACCAACATCACCACGGTCAAGCTGTTCTCCCATTCCAATCGCGAAGCGCACTTCGCGCGGGCGGCGATGGAGGATTTCAAGCAGACCGGTTTTCGCCAGATGCGTCTGGTCAGCCTGTTCGAGATCGTCAACCAGGCGCTGGTAGTCGGGTTGATCATGTCCGCCGGTGGTTACGCCCTGTGGCTGTGGCATCAGGGCGATGTCGGCGCCGGTGCGGTGGCGGCGATCACTGCCATGGCGTTGCGGATCAATGGCATGTCGAACTGGATCATGTGGCAGATGACCTCGCTGTTCGAAAGCATCGGCACCGTTCAGGACGGCATGGCCACGCTGACCCAAGGCACCAAGGTGCAGGACGCGCCGGACGCCGGCGTGCTGGTCACTTCTGGCGGCGCGGTGACGTTCGACAAGGTGAAGTTCAACTACGGTGGCGAGCGTCAGGTGCTCGATGGCCTGAGCCTGAGTATTCGCCCCGGCGAAAAAATCGGTTTGGTAGGGCGCTCCGGCGCCGGCAAGTCGACGCTGATCAACCTGCTGCTGCGGTTCTATGATGTCGACAGCGGCGAGATCCGTATCGACGGCCAGAACATTGCGCACGTGACTCAGGACAGCCTGCGCAGTGCGATCGGCATGGTCACCCAGGACACTTCGCTGCTGCACCGTTCGATTCGCGACAACATCGCCTACGGCCGCCCCGATGCCACCGACGCACAGATCCGCCGCGCCGCTGCCAACGCTCAGGCTGATGAGTTCATCAGCCAGTTGAGCGATCGGCAAGGACACACCGGTTACGACACCTTGGTGGGCGAGCGCGGGATCAAGCTGTCTGGCGGCCAGCGCCAACGTGTGGCGATTGCCCGCGTGATGCTGAAGAACGCGCCGATCCTGCTACTCGACGAAGCCACCAGTGCGCTGGACTCGGAAGTCGAAGTGGCGATTCAGGAAAGCCTCGATGAAATGATGCAGGGCAAAACCGTGATTGCGATTGCCCATCGACTGTCGACGATTGCGGCGATGGATCGGCTGATTGTCATGGATGACGGGCGCATCATCGAGCAGGGCACCCATTCCGAATTGCTGGAGAAGAATGGTGTTTATGCGCGGCTGTGGGCGCATCAGAGCGGCGGCTTCCTGGGTGAGGACAAAGGTGTGATCGAGGCGTTGGATCAGGCGTGAGTAAGAGGGTGTGCGGCCGGGGAGGCGATAAGTCGATGGCATTAAACAGCTGATTGGCCGTTAACGGCTAAAAGCGACGCGGGCGCTGCGGCTTGGCTGAGATCTTGGCAGCGCCCATGGCTAGAGAATCGGGCTATTAGTTAGCCATGAGGGATAAAGTGAATCTACAACTTGAAATTGACAGGATGTTTGGGGGATGCGCATTTGCCAGACCACTTTTCTATTCCTATCCAGGAGGTCTGCGTTTTGAACTCTCTGAAACGGGTGGAGTGATTCAGCAATTTCAAACGGCACTTCTAAAATCAACGAAGATCTGCAGCGATATCTTCCTTGATGATGCGACGCTTGTTGCTTGTCTGCGCGTTCATTCTGGTAGCAATCAATTTGCTCATAGATCCCGGATTCTCGCTCTCCGTTCTGCCGGTATCAACATACCCACGCAACGCTCAGTCTGGAGTGAAAAAATAGACCCCGAGGAATGGCTTTGCGAAAGTGAGCCGGAGTATTGGATCAACGTTGCATTTGAAGCGCCAGCGACTCTGCTTCAAGCATTTCTTTGGTGTGCTTTGGCTAGTGACTTTGGCGCAATTCAGCCTAACCCCGAATGCGCTGTATACCTTTTCAATTTGAAGAAGCACGTCATGGTTTTTCCGTACGACGACAGAGGTATGGATGTAGTCGGCCCCAACAAAGATTTTCTTTCACAGCTGTATCGTCAGCATCATATATATCTGTTGGGTTACGACCGACACACGATGGACAGCACATTCCAAGGGCTTGCGAGTTAGCGTCTTTGCTTGAATTGGAGCTGAAACCGTGCCTGCAGCTCTCATGTCCATCGTTTCATTCTAGTCAGTTGCAACCTGCCGCACAGGCGGCAATCGGGCACTCACCTACCGGTGGTCTGGCGATCAATCTGATTTGGCCAAGGAGCCGTCAGGCTCTTCCCAAGGTCAGTGCATTAATAGAGGCACTTGTCGTGGGCCTGGTGCCGTCTGCCAGCAAAACCCTATGACCGCTTTCGGATGTGGATTCAACCAGTCGAGGCCTCCAAATAATCTGAACCCCGTCCGAACGCGTACGCCTAATGATCAACCTGTGATCAATTGCACAGGCGCTGTGCCAATACCGGCATATTCCGAGAGGTGGTCAAACGTGGCTAAAGACGAGAAGAAAAGCAAAGATGACGCTTCGAAAGCCAGCAAGGATTTGAAAGACAAAAAGTCCTCGCCGGACAAGAAGTCAGCTGCAGCCTCGGCGCTTTCAAAGTCTTCCGACAAGAAAGACAAGAAGAAAGACGCCGAACCGAAGAAGTCTGCAAAAAAAGCCGATAGCAAGCCGGAAAAGGCCAAGGACTCCAAAAAGGCAGACAAGCCGGCGAAAAAGAAAAAGTAACACTTGCGACTCGCCAGGGCTTCACGCCCTGGCGTCCCTCAGATCACGTCTTCAAACCGTTTCTTCAACCCTGCGCGCATCCCCCAAGGAATCACGCTGCATCGACTGCAGGTTTTTCTCGATGGTTTCGCACAGGGCCTCCATCTGGATCTGGTGCTCGCTATGGCGAAACGGGCTTTGCAGATCGGTGCCGATGCGTTCGATGGCCAGCAGCATGAAGCCCACCACGGTCGAGGCGAGCGGGGTGAACCAGCCCAGCGATTCCACCAACCCCACCGGCACGATCAGGCAGAACAGCGAGATAAACAGGCGCGGGAAGTAAACGTAAGGGTAGGGCAGCGGGGTATTGGCGATCCGCTCCATTCCGCCCTGGCTGTTGGACAGCTCGACCATCGTCGATTCCAGCCGTGCCAGACGAATGCTGTCCAGGCGCCCGGCTTTGTATTCCCGGGCTAGCAGGGATGCCGAACCGGTGAGGATGTTGTTGGCAAAGTTGTTGGTGGTGCCGCTGCGGGCGAATTCATCTGCCGGGATGAACGCGCGGACTTCCTCCGGACATGGCTGACCGCGCAAGTGCGCTGCTAGGCAATTGACATACGCCACATGGCGGCGCAACAGCGTCGCTTTCAGCGGATTCACTTCGTTATCGGGGTCATCCAGCAGCGTCAGCACCTGGCGGGCGAAGCTGCGGGAGTTGTTGATCATCATGCCCCACAGCGTTCGCGCTTCCCACCAACGGTTGTAGGCGCTGCTGTTGCGGAAACTGATCAGCACCACCAGCGCTGAACCGAGCAAAGTCAGAGGCATCAGCGGCAGGTTGATCTTGGCGTTGAGGAACAACATGAAATCGACGGTGACGGCGATGTCCCAGAGCAACAGCCAGAACAGCGACCAGCCCACATAGCCCATGGTCTTGATCATCAGACGGTATTTTTTGACGATGGCAGCTTTCAAACGGGAACCTCGTGGCGAGCGGTAAGCGTGAACGCCTTAGCTCGGACGCTGGTTCGGGGGTAAAGGTTCGGTGTTGACCGAGCATCTTGGTTACGACAATTTGCGAGCAATAAAAAACCCGGCAATCACGCCGGGCTTTTTATTGCCTGAAGTTTCGCCAGAAGGCTCAGAGTGAAGCTTTAACCTGCAAGCCAAACACCAACGCATTGTCGATGTTCTGCCCGGAAAACGCGCCCGGTTCGATGATGTATTGCATGTTCGGGCGCAGCGTCAGCCACGGCGTGGCCTGATAGCCGTAGCCGAGTTCGATCAGTTGCTCGCCACTGTCCAGGTTCGGGAACTGCGTGCCATTGGCCATGGCGGCGTCCTGTTGCACGTCGCGGCTGCGCGGATTAGGCACAGCGCGGCCGTAGCCAAGAGCGACGGTGTCACGCGGGCGACCTTCGAACGGTTTGTACAACACCAGACCCGTGCCGTACCACTTGCTGAATGGCGATGCCGCTTCGCTGGCCGCCGAGTATTGGCCGAAGGCATGCAGGCTGCGGCCCTCGGACGTTGGCGAACTCCATACGGCCTGATCGATCAGCAGATAGTGACCGCCACGACCGGACACTTCTTTGTCGCTGCCGATGCGTTTCACGTCGGAGCTGTCGTAGTAGTAACCAACCTTGTATTCGCCGGGCAATTCACCCGCGTGCTTGTACACCAACTCGATCGGCACCACGGTACCAGTGGTGTGTTTCGGGCCCAGATGCCAGGCGCGGCTGGAGTTGCCGTTGCTTTCGGGATCGACGTTGAACGCGGCCACGCGCAGTTGCCACGAGGACGACAAGTCGTATTTCACCCGCACACCCAAGTGCGCGTTCGGGTAGTTGGTCCAGCCGCTGCCGCCGGACATGTTCAGCGGATGGCCGCAGAAACCAGCGTTCATGAAGTTGCACAGAATGCCGCTGTCGAGGCCGCCGAGGTCGTTGCCCATGGCCATGTAACCGAGCTTCACGTTGAGCGCCGGGGTGAACAGGCTGCGCTCATAGCTCAGTTCGGTCAGGCGGGTGTAGAGGCCGCCGTAGTTTTCCTGGATCGGCAGACGGTTGCCAACCAGATCTTCCGAGGCGCTGTTGCCGCGGCGGTCGTTGATCGTCAGCTGGACCTTGCCGGCGTTCTCTACGCCATACAACTTGCTCAGGTCGAACTGCGCGCCGAGCTTGATGTTCTGCGAGTAACGGCCGGAGCGGTGCAGGCCGCCATCGGCGTTGTAGGCCATTTCCCCGGTGTAATCGCCGGTGAATTTGATCCCGTCTTCGTCCATCTGATGCCGCAGACCGCCCCAATCGCCGGTCAGGGTGTTGCGGGTCAACAGGTTCGAATCGGTATCGGCGAAGGCGGGCAGGGTGGTGCAGGTCAGGCCCAACAGCACGCCGTTGACCCAGCCGTTACGAGTAAAACCAAACATGGAGATCTTCCTGCTCAAATCTGTAGCGCTATCGGAAAGCGGCGCGGCACCCTCAGGTGCCGCGCGCAAAAAGAAAGCGCCCGTGTTCAGCACGGGCGCTGCGGCTTACGGCAAGGCGTAGGCCATCACGTAGTCGCCGCGATCGGTCGACTGACGTGCACCACCGGCGGTGACGACGATGTACTGCTTGCCGGTTTTCGGCGAAACGTAGGTCATCGGGCCTCCCTGACTGCCGACCGGCAGACGCGCTTTCCAGATTTCTTCGCCATTGGCGCTGTTGAAGGCGCGCAGGTAGAAGTCCTGGGTGCCGGCGATGAAGATCAGGCCACCTTGGGTCGACAGGGTGCCGCCGAGGGTCGGCAGACCGATCTTGATCGGCAGGTGCATGCGAATGCCCAAGGGACCTGTGTCTTCAACGGTGCCGACCGGAACCTGCCAGGCGATTTTCTGAGTCTTCATGTCAATGGCCGTCAGGGTGCCGAACGGCGGTGCCTGGCACGGAATGCCGGCCACCGACAGGAAGCGGTTTTTGTTGACCGCGTAAGGCGTGCCTTTGAGCGGTACCGCGCCCATGCCGGTGTTCAACGCCTCGCCACCAGAGGAGGCCTGCGCCTTGTTCTGCGACGGGATCATCTGAATCCACAGACCCAGGCGCATGTCGTTGACGAAGATGAAACCGTGCACCGGGTCAGTGGAGATGCTGCCCCAGTTCATGCCACCCAGCGAACCCGGGAAGCTCAGCGATTTGTCAGTGCCTGGTGCGGTGTACAAGCCGTCATAACGCATCGATTTGAAATCGATCCGGCATAGCAACTGGTCGTACGGGGTGGCGCCCCACATGTCCGATTCAGTCAGGTGCTGGGCTCCGATCTGCGGCATGCCCACCGATTTTGGCTGGGTTGGCGAGTATGGTTCGTTCGGGATGTTGGCGGCTTTGACCGGTACTTCTTTAACGTCGGTCAACGGCTTGCCGGTGGCACGGTCGAGCACGTAGATCTGCCCGGCCTTGGTGCCGATGACCAGCGCCGGAACGGTTTTGCCGTCCTTGGTGAAGTCGATCAGGCTCGGCTGCATCGGCAGGTCAAAGTCCCAGAGATCGTTGTGCACGGTCTGGAACACCCAGCGTTCATCACCGGTGGTGGCGTCCAGCGCGAGGATCGAGGCGCCGTAGGTGTGATCGAGTTTGCTGCGCTCGACACCATAGATGTCGGTGGACGAGCTGCCCATCGGCAGGAACACGGTGTTGGTCGCCGGATCGTAGGACATCGGCGCCCAGCTGTTCGGCGTGCTGCGCACATAGGTGCTGCCTTCCGCCGGGGCCTTTTTATCCTGCGGGTTGCCTGGGTCGAAGGCCCAGCGCATGGCCCCGGTGATCACGTCAAAACCACGGATCACGCCGCCCGGCATGTCGGTCTGTACGTTGTCGGCGACTCGACCGCCGACCACCACAGTGGTGCCGGCCATCAACGGCGCGGAGGAGAGCTGGTAGTAGCTGTCCGGCACATCGCCGAGACCGGCCTTCAGATCAACCTGGCCGTTGTTGCCGAAACCCTGGCAGAACTCGCCAGTGTCGGCATCGACCGCGATCAGGCGGGCATCTATGGTGTTGGTCAGCAGACGGCGCTGGCAATTGGCAGCCGGCGCAGGCTTGGCTTCGATGATGCTCGAGTTGCTTGGCTGAGCGATGCTCTTGGTCGCATCGAAATAAGCCATGCCACGGCAACGCTGCCAGACTTTGGATTTGGCGTTGATCGCGTTCTTCCACAGCTCTTTGCCGGTGTCGGCATCCAGCGCGATCAGGTTGTTGTGCGGGGTGCAGATGAACACCTTGTTGCCGATCTGCAACGGGGTGAGCTGGTCTTCGGCACCGTTGCCATCGCTCTCGGCGACGTCACCGGTGTGGTAGGTCCACGCCACTTTGAGCTTGTCGACGTTGTTGCGGTTGATCTGGTCCAGCGCAGCAAAGCGGCTGCCGCCTTCGGTATTGCCGTAGTGCGCCCAGTCTTTTTGCGCCTTGTCTGGCTCAACCGGGGTCAAGCCCGGGCCAGTGCCGGTGGCAGCGACGGTCGGGTGCGCAACGAACATGTTGCCGGCAGCCACCGCCAGTCCCACGGCCAGCACAGCGGCAACGCCGTAAGCGCCACGACCCGGAACACCACCGTTGGCACGTTTGAGCAGCGGGTAGACCAGCGTCACCGCCAGGCCCACGGCACTGAACATGAACAGACGCGAGAACACCGGCCAGAACACCAGCCCGACATCGCTCACCGCCCAGATCGCTGTCCCCACCAGAAATGCCGCGAAAAGCCAGGCGCCGGCAGTCTTGAAGCGAGCGATCAGCAGACCGGAAACGGCCATCACCAGACCACCCACGAGGAAGTACCACGACCCTCCCAGGCTGACCAGCTTCACTCCGCCAGCCGCAAGTGCCAGGCCGAGCAGGGCGATGATCACCCCCAGCCCGACCAGAATGAATTTTGATATGCCCGAGAGGCGTTGACTCTGCTTCACGTTGAATGTCCCGTTGAAATGAGGCGTGCATTATATAGATAGGTAACTACCTAGTTAAATCACTAATTCAGTAATGAACTGTTGTTCATTGCGAAATCCCCGTCCTGAGCGGGGACCTGCGCTTTCAAGGGGCTGGAAAGATATTTTGAATGCCTGCAAATAAGCCTTTTTGTCAGAAAAAATGTGAGTTATGACAGCTGTCGCCATCAACCACGATTATTACGCAGAATCGAAAAATTCAACGCCGCCGCCACACTCAGCCAGGCCAGATACGGAAACAGGATCAACCCGGTGATCAAATCCAGGCGCAACGCCATAAACACCATCACCGCGACCACCAGCCACAGCACCAGCAGAATCACCATGGCAGCCGCCACCTGATGCGCGCCGAAGAACACCGGCGTCCACAACGTGTTCAAGGCAATCTGCGCCGCCCACAGCGCCAGTACTGTCTGACTGCCAGGAATCAGGCTCAAGCGATAGCCGGCCCAGGCCAGCAGTAGATAGATAATCGTCCAGGCCACCGGAAACGCCCAGTTGGGTGGGGTGAATCCGGGTTTGTTAAGCCCTTCGTACCATTGACCGGGTTTGAAAATCACCCCGGTACTTGCTGCAGCGCCGCACGCGATCAGAAAAATCAGAAAAGTCACCATTGTCACTCCTTGGCCGCAGCCACTCTGTCTGGGGTTATAGCGCCGCAACGGTCGCTCATTCGGATTTCATCGCCATCAGGTCACTGACCCGCGCCACCAGCGTGTCGACGGCAAACGGCTTGGTCAGCACCTGCATGTCCGGGCCCAATTGACCGGCGCCAATCACCGCGTTTTCTGCGTACCCGGTAATGAACAGGGTCTTGAGGTTCTGGCGGATTTCCCGGCCGGCATCGGCCAGTTGTCGACCGTTCATGCCACCCGGCAAGCCGACGTCAGTGATCAGCAAGTCGATGTGAATGTCCGAGCGCAACATCTTCAGCCCGACCACACTGTCAGCGGCCTCTATCAAGGTGTAGCCCAGATCGCCGAGTACATCCGTCAACAACGCGCGCACCGTAGGCTCGTCGTCCACCACCAGAATCGTTTCGCCGGCCTTTGGTAATGCCAACGGAGCAGTATCCCGGTCATCGTGGTTCGGCACCGGTTCACCATGGTAACGAGGCAGGTAGATGCACATCTCGGTGCCATGGCCGACCTGCGAATGCACACGCACCTGGCCACCGGACTGCTTGGCGAAACCGTAAATCATCGACAGCCCCAGCCCCGTGCCCTGGCCCAGCGGTTTGGTGGTGAAAAACGGGTCGAAGGCCTTGGCGATGACATCCGCGGTCATGCCGGTGCCGGTATCGGTCACACACAGGCACAGGTATTGGCCTTCGGGCATGTCCAGCGCGCGGGCAGTCTCGGAGTCCAGCGTACGGTTGGCCGTTTCGATGGTGATGCGCCCGCCGTCCGGCATGGCATCGCGGGCGTTGATGCACAGGTTCAGCAGGGCATTCTCCAACTGGCTGGCATCGACCAGCGTTGGCCAGAGCCCGGGCGCGGCGCGGGTTTCCAGGACGATGCTGGGGCCGACCGTACGCTGGATCAGTTCGGTCATGCCGGTCATCAGCGTGTTGACGTCGGTTGGCCGCGGATCAAGGGTCTGGCGTCTGGAGAACGCCAGCAGACGGTGGGTCAGGGCGGCTGCACGTTTGACCGCGCCCTGTGCGGTCACCATGTACTTGTCGACTTCACCCAATCGGCCTTGGCTGATCCGCGCGCCCATCAACTCCAGCGCGCCGGAAATGCCGGCCAGCAGATTGTTGAAGTCATGCGCCAGGCCCCCGGTCAGTTGGCCGACGGCCTCCATTTTCTGCGACTGCCGCAGCTTCTCTTCGGCTTGCATCAGTTCTGCAGTGCGCGATGACACGCGCTGCTCCAACGTATCGTTGAGCGCACGCAACGCGGCGATGGCGCGGTCGCGCTCCGCTTCGACATTACGCCGTTCCTCGACGTCGATCAGCACGCCGGGAAAGCGCAGCGGGGTTCCATCATCGGCACATTCAACACGGCCGTTGGCCTCGATCCACTGGTACTTGCCGTCCGCACGGCGCACACGGTACTGGTGGGAATAGGCGCCACCACGGCCGATGGCCTCGTTGATCGCGCTGGTCAGTCCATCCTTGTCGTCGGGATGCACGGTGGTGATCACTTGTTCGAGGCTGAGCCCTTCGCGGCCCAGTGCCGGGTCGAGGTCGAACACCCGGGCGAACGCTTCGTCCACCGCGAAACGGTCGGTGGGCAAGTCCCAGTGCCAGGTTCCGATAATTGCGCCGGCGGCGAGCGCCAGTTGCACACGCTCGACGTTCTCCCGCGCCAGCGCTTCACTGGCACGCAAACGCTCCTCGGCGTCGCGCCGCTCGGTGACGTCGTTGAACAGGATCGCTATCTGCCGGTCGGCCGGATCGCCGACACGCACCGCGCGCACGTCGAACCAGCGTTCAAAGGTGTTGGCGTAATTTTCGAAGTTCGCGGGCTCACCAGTTTTGGCCACGTGGCCGTAGGTTTCGAACCAGAAACTTTCCAGATTGGGCGCGAACTCGGTCACCCATTTGCCGCGCAGGTTGACCCCGCACTGGTGTTCGAACGCCGGGTTGGCTTCGACGAAGTAGTAATCGACGGGTTTATCGTCAGCGTCGAATTTGACCTTGACGATGGCGAACGCCGATTCGATGGTTTCCAGAATGGTGATGAAGCGTGCCTCACTGCGGGCGAGCGCATCCCGACTGGCTTGCAGTTGCGCCGCCATGTCGCGATCGAGGTCAACGACCTGCGTGTCGACCAGGGTGCTCTGAAGCGCCGCGCGCAATCGCCTTACCTCTGACTCAAGCGCTTCGCGGCTAAGGTGTTCAAGGGTATCCATGTGACCTGCTTTGTTGAATTTTCAGGGTCTGGCTTCATAGCGCGCGTAGGCACAACACGAGCAGTGGACGTTGCGCTCGCAGGCGACTCGAGCGCCGATCATCCGTTGACCGGGCGCGCTGTGCTTAAGTTTCACCACCCGCGCAAGCGAGCGTTCATTTCAAATCGACTCGCCATTATCCAGGCGGGCCAACAGGTTCTGCCCGCGTTGCCACAGCGCATCCTGCTTGGCTTGCGGCATACGGTCCAGGTTCTTGTACATCATCGCCATGCGCTGATTGCCGCGCAGCAGATCACCGTGGCGCATCAGGAAATGCCAGTACAACGCATTGAACGGACAGGCATTGTCAGCCGTACTTTCGCTGACCTTGTAGGCGCAACCGCGGCAGTAGTCGGACATGCGATTGATGTATTGGCCACTGGCGCAATAAGGTTTGGAACCGAGATAACCGCCATCGGCGTGCATGACCATGCCCAGCGTGTTGGGCAGCTCGACCCAGTCGAAGGCATCCATGTAGATCGCCAGGTACCACTCACAGATCTGGCTCGGCGCGATCCCGGCGAGCAGGGCGAAATTGCCGGTGACCATCAGCCGCTGAATGTGATGCGCATAGGCATGCTGCAGACTCTGGCCGATGGCCTGGCGCATGCAGTTCATCTGCGTAGCACCGGTCCAGTAGAACTCGGGCAATGGCCGGCTGTTGCCGAATGCATTGCCCAGTGCGTAGTCCGGCATTTTCAGCCAGTACACGCCGCGCACATATTCTCGCCAGCCGATCAGTTGGCGAATGAAGCCTTCGGCCGCATTCAGCGCAATCCTTCCTGACCAATAGGCCGATTCGACATCGCTGCACAGCTGTCGCAAATCCAACAGGCCAATGTTGAGTGCGGCGCTGATCCGCGCATGAAACAGGAACGGTTCATCACTGGCCATGGCGTCCTGATAGTCGCCGAATCCTGCCAGACCATAATCCAGAAAGTATGCCCACAGCGCCTGCGCGTCGGCATGGGTGACCGGGTAGTTGAAGTCGTCGAGTGCGCCGTAGTGCTGGCTGAAGCGCGTCTTCACCAACGCAAGCACTTCACGGGTGATGGCGTCGTTGCTGAAGCGGGCCGGGTAGGGCGCCTTCACGCCTTTGGGCAGGGCCTTGCGATTCTCCGCATCGAAATTCCACGCGCCGCCCACCGGCGTGCCGTCGCCGTTGAGCAGCAAGCGACTCTTGCGGCGCATCTCGCGATAAAAGAACTCCATGCGCAACTGCTTTTTGCCGGCAGCCCAAGCGGCAAACTCGGCACGACTGCACAGAAAACGCGTGTCGGCGTGCCAATAAACGGGCAGCCCACAGTCCTTGATCGACTGCTCCAGTCGCCAGTCCCCGCACTCGGTGATGTGCACTTCCTCGGCCTGCAGCCGCTGTTGCCAACGGTGTAATTCCCCCGGCACTGAACCCCTGTTGTGCGGATCATCCAGGGTCACATATTCGACACGAACGCCCTGGTCTCGCAGTGCCTGTGCGAAATGACGCATGGCGCTGAAGATCAGGGCAATCTTTTGCGGGTGGTGCGGCACATGGCTGGCTTCTTCCATGACCTCGACCAGCAGCACGGTGTCGCGCTCGCTATCAAGTGCCTGCAATGAAGCCAGGTCGAAGGACAACTGATCGCCCAGCACCAGGCACAACCGACGATTCTGGTTCATTCAGTGCGATCCGGCAGCATTCGTTTCATAACGGTGTGGTCAGCGAAAACGGAATGCGCAGTTCTTCGACCGGGTCTGCATCACGCCCGCACATTTCGTCGTGCACGCATTGCTGCACCAGCACGCAGGGGAATGCCGGTACGGTCTGCAACAAGTCACGCAGATGGGTGATCGAGCGCAGGTGCATCGGTTTCGCCGCGTCGTCGAGCAAGGTGAACTGGCCGTGATCCAAGCGGATGCGGGCCAGGTAAAAACCACCTTCAAGCGACAGCAGTTCCAGCTCACGTATTTCGCTGTTGGCCGCACGCTCGGTCAGGGTTTGCAGATTCATGCTTCACTCCTTGCCTATCAATTCAGCACTGTTCATTGGTTTTCCCCCGCGCCCTGGCGACGGAAGAACAAGGTCACCTGGCCGACTTCAACACCGAGCTTGGACATGCTGGTGCGGTTGATCAGCGTGTCCTCGTCCATCTGGTACATCCAGTCGTCCATGCTCATTTCATAGGTCGAGCCATCGACCGGCAGATTCAGGTGATAACGCCAGTGCAACGCATTGCCGGCGACCTGGCCTGTGGCGACACCCACCACGTCACCCGCACGACCGCTCCAGCGTCCCTGGCCCTCCGGCGTCAGGGTCCAGACGCGACGTTGGCGCGTGCCGTCGCTGTACAGGAAGTGCTCATCGAGAATCAGGTTGTCGCCTTCACGATGGCTGACGATGTCGACCTCGAAACGCTTGACCACTTCCCCGGAGCGCTTCTGAAACATCCCCCAGGCTTTTACGGGTTTGCTGAAAAAGCGCTGCAGATCCAGCGCCGGTTGCTGATCCGCATAGCGGGCGACATCCACGCTACCGCAGCTCGCAACGCCGAGTACCAGAGCCAGTAAGAGCACAAGTCGGGCCATTGCCGTTCTCCCTGAGTGCACAGGTATGGAGGGTGAAGTTGGGAATATCGTGCTTGTACAGTGGGTTTGCCGTGTACAGGTTTATCGCACCTGTCGAAGGTCGGAAATCAACTTCGCCGCCCGATCAATTGCAGGAACTCCTGACGCGTCGTGGAGCTGTCACGGAAGGCGCCGAGCATCACCGAGGACGTCATGATCGAGTTCTGCTTTTCCACGCCGCGCATCATCATGCACATGTGTCTTGCTTCAATGACCACGGCCACACCGGCGGCATCGGTGATCTGCTGGATCGCCTCGGCGATTTGCCGGGTGAGGTTTTCCTGGATCTGCAGGCGACGGGCAAACATGTCCACCACGCGCGCTACCTTCGACAGCCCCAGCACTCTGCCGGTGGGGATGTACGCCACGTGCGCCTTGCCGATGAAGGGCAGCATGTGGTGCTCACACAAGGAATAGAGCTCGATGTCACTGACGATGACCATCTCATCGCTCTGCGACTCGAACAGGGCGCCGTTGGTGACGTCTTCAAGGCTCATCGTGTAGCCATTGCACAGATACTGCATCGCTTTGGCCGCACGTTTGGGCGTATCCAGCAGGCCTTCACGCTCGGGGTCTTCGCCGACGCCGATGAGGATTTCACGGTAATGGCTGGCAAGTAGTGGGTTCATTCAGGGTGCTCGCGGCGGTGCTGTGCGTGAGGGCCAATCCATAGCGGAAGAGTTGTACGCAATGAAGTGCTTTGTATAGGTTTTATTCAAGATAGGCTGAAAAAATCCACCTGACAATGAATCGGAGATCTTTTTTGTGCAGATGCGCGAACCTCACATCGCAGCGCGTGAGGTTGCGGGTGTAGCAGGGAGAAGAGGATGCGCTCCCGGGGAAAATGGGAGCGCGTTGCGAATTCGGTGAATTATTCGCTGTAGGTCGGGTAATCCACATAGCCTTCGGTATTGCCGCCGTAGACCGTGGCGGGATTCAACGGATTGAGCGGCCAGTCATTAGCGATGCGCGCCGGCAGGTCCGGGTTGGCCATGAACGGACGACCGAAAGCCACCAGATCGGCCAGTCCCGACTCAAGCAATTGTGCGCCGGACTCAGCGTTGTAGCGCCCGGCATAGATGATCGCGCCACTGAAGGTGTCGCGCACTGCACGGCGGAAGGTCTGCGGCATCACGGGCGCGTCGTCCCAGTCAGCTTCAGCGATTGACAGGTAGGCAATGCCCACATCCTCAAGCACCTTGATCGCTTCGATATAAGTGGTGTGCGGGTCTTCTTCCACCATGCCCAGATAGGTTCGCGCTTCATCGGTGGTGGTGAACAATGGCGCGAACCGCACGCCGACTTTCTCCTTGCCGATGCACTCGGCGACACCCGATACCACTTCGCGCAGAAAACGCAGGCGATTGTGCAGCGAGCCACCGTACTGATCGGTGCGCACATTGCTGTGGGCAGAAATGAACTGGTTCACCAGATAGCCGTTGGCACAGTGCAGTTCGATCCCGTCGAAGCCGGCGTCCATCGCATTGCGCGCCGCCTGAATATAAAGCTGAACCAGTTCCTGGACTTCATCGGTGCTCAGCGCTCGCGGCGCGGAGGGTGTAACCAGCTCGCCAGCACCCGGCGCGGTTTCGATGAACACGCTGACACGCTCGGTGGCGATGGCAGAAGCTGAAACGGGTGCCGCGCCATCGGGCTGCAACGCGGTGTGGGACACACGTCCGACGTGCCAAAGCTGCGCGAATATCACGCCGTACTTTGCATGCACCGCTTCGGTGACTTTGCGCCATCCGACAATTTGTTCAGGGGTATGAATGCCAGGCGTCCAGGCGTAGCCCTGACCACGAGGCTCGATCTGCGTACCTTCGGTGACCAGCAGACCGGCGCCGGCACGTTGCTGGTAATACTCGGCCATCAAGGCGTTGGCGACATTGCCCGGTTGTGTGCTGCGCTGGCGGGTGAGGGGAGGCAGGACGATGCGGTTTTTCAAGGTGTGCAGGCCCAGGGTGACGGGGGTGAAGTAAGGGCTGTTTTTCATGTAATTCCTGTTTTGACCTTATTAGACCAGTCGACTAGTAATGCAGTAAAAAAAACACCGTGCGTCACGCGCACGGTGTTTGGGGCGCTGGAGGGCTCAGGCCAACAGTTTCAGCAGTTTTTCAGCGACGGCTGCCGAGCTGGCAGGGTTTTGACCCGTCACCAGTTGACCATCGGTCACCACGTGAACCTGCCAGTCAGCCACCTTGGAGTAACGCCCACCGAGACGCTGAAATTCGTCCTCGATCAGGAACGGCACGACATCCGTCAGGCCCACAGCGGCTTCTTCAGCATTGGTGAAACCGGTGACGTCCCGGCCTTGAATCAACGGTTTGCCATCGGCAGCCACCACGTGACGCAGAACGCCCGGTGCATGGCAGACAAAACCGTGAGGTTTGTTGCTGCGGTCGAAGGCTTCGATCAAGGCGATCGAGTGTTCGTCTTCGGCCAGATCCCACAGCGGGCCATGGCCACCCGGATAAAACACGGCATCGAAATCGTCAGCGCTGACATCCGCCAGGCGCCCGGTATTGGCCAGTGCCTGTTGGGCAGCAGGGTCCTTGCGGAAGCGGTCGGTTTCAGCGGTCTGTGCATCGGGCTCATCACTTTTCGGATCGAGCGGTGGCTGGCCGCCGGCCGGTGATACCAGGGTGATCTGCGCACCGGCATCCTTGAAGGCGTAGTAGGGAGCTGCGAACTCTTCGAGCCAGAAGCCGGTTTTCTTGCCGGTGTTGCCAAGTTGATCGTGGGAAGTCAGAACCATCAAGATTTTCATAGAGCGCCCTGTGTTGGTCTGGTGTCCTCGACGGGTTCGTCAGCGACACCTCGGAAGGAGTGACGGGCACAGAATAGGTTTATATTAGACCGGTCGTCTAGTAAATTTTTGCGACCGTGTCCCCGAGTGGTCACTGTGGCAAACTGCTGCTCATCAGAAATATACGACTGGTCTAATGTTTGGTATTTTGCGCCCCATGAAACCGACCTACGACGATACCCGCCAACACCTGCTCGACACCGGCCACCGCATGATGGCCGAAAAGGGCTTCACCAGCGTTGGCCTGAGCGAGATCCTGCAGACCGCCGGTGTGCCCAAGGGCTCGTTCTATCACTATTTCAAATCCAAAGAGCTCTACGGGCAGGCGCTGCTCGAGGATTACTTTGTCGGCTACCTCGCAGACATGGAACGACGCCTGACACTGCCTGGGCTAAGCGCTTACGAGCGGCTGATGGATTACTGGCAGGGCTGGCAGAATCGTTGCACCCTTGAAGGCCATGGCGATGAATGCCTGGTGGTGAAGCTCAGCGCAGAGGTCGCCGACCTGTCCGAGTCGATGCGCCTCACGCTGCGTGACGGCGCCGAGCGCATCGTTGCGCGTATCACGACGTGCCTGGAAGAAGGGCAACTGGATAAAAGTCTGCCGGATACCGACGCTCGCCAACTGGCAGAAACCCTTTATCAACTCTGGTTGGGCGCCAGTTTGTTGAACAAGCTGCAGCGCACGGGGCAATCGTTGCAGACGTCGATGGTGATGACGAAACGGCTTCTGCAAAACTGAGGACAACAAAGGTTTATAGCGATTTAGCCACGCGCACGCCTGCATCGTTACGAGCAGGCCGAGTGGTCGGCTTCGCCATGATCTTTGTCCTCAGTTGCAATACGCTGACGACCGTCTGAACCGTTGTGAATGGAATTCAAGTACCGATAAAGCGTCTGCCGGCTGATATCAAAGTCACGCGCCAATTTGGATTTACTTTCTCCGGCGCGGGCTCGGTGAATTAAGCTGACAACCTGATTGTCAGACAGTTTTTTCTTGCGACCTCTGTAGGATCCGCGAATCTTTGCGGTGGCAATTCCTGCTGCCTGCTTTTCCCTCGTCGCATTGCGCTCAAACTCTGCGAGCCGCTCCATTACCGTAATGATGGGTTCCACAACTTCAAGGCAGTCGTGCCGGAAAATCAGGTTTTCTTGAAGAAACTCCAGCGTTACCTGCTTTTCAATCAACCGGCGAATGATGGTGCACAGTTGCTCGGTACTGGTAGTGAGCGATGCCATGCTGTCCACTACCACAGTGTCCCCGCATTGTATGTAGCGAATCAGCCTTTCAAGGCCTGCGCGATTCACGCCATTGTCTGCTGCGTTATCGCAAAACGCTGCGTCAAATACATCTTGGCTCGTTAGTTTCTCTAACGTGTCCTTGGAATTTGCTAGAGAAAGCCGGAAATATCTGATGCGGTGCAGTCTCATGGTGCCTCCTTGGCAATACTTGTACGCAGTCCTTCTGAACTTGTACAAGCTGTAACTAAATTATTAATTCCTTACACAAATAACTGTAACGCTGAACCCGCCCAAAATACACAGTTGCAAAGACCTGAACTTACCTTATTATTTTGAAGCCTGGAATGATTCTAGCAATTTTTTTGAAAACAGTCGGCTTCGCATCTCTTGAATGAAGTGCGTGAACTCGCGCACCTAACTTGAATGCCTGGTTTTTAGCGTTCAAACCACTGATTTGTCCGGCTTGACGAGGCTGGCAATACCCCGACGCAAGCAGAGGATGAATTGATGAATGTCTTGAAGAAAGCCATCGAAATTGATCGCCTGAATACCGATCAGGAAAAAATTGATGAAGTAACCCGGCGAATTACCGAACACGGAAATTACCTGCGCAAGCGCTATCCGCTCCTGCAGTATCAGAATGCTCTGGGGGCGAGTGTCATGGCGTTTTCCCTGGTGGGGATGGCCGTTACGGGAGGCCTTTACCTGAAGGGTTTCATCCCAGGATGGACGTGTATTTTAATCAATGCGCTGCTGACTTCGTTCATTCATGAAATCGAACATGATTTGATCCATCGGCTTTATTTCAGAAAACAACCGCTGGCTCATAATGCCATGATGTTTTTGTGCTGGCTGGCCCGGCCGGGAATGCCCAGCCCCTGGTTAAGACGCGATCTGCATTTTCATCACCATAAGGAGTCTGGAACTGCTTCGGATGTCGAGGCGTGGATCACCACCAGTGGCAACCCGTGGGGAATACTGCGGTTATTGAAACTGATCGATGGATTTTTGTTTGGTTTTCTAAATGCGGTTTTAGCGCCGGGATGGCGGCAAAAGGTAAGATTGTTAGGCAAGATTATTCGACTCAATACACCGTTCGGTCTGTTGTATTGGGGATGCTGGTATGTATTCCTCGGCTACCATCTGTATATCGGACTTGGGTCAATCATGGGGGCGGAAGTATACAGTTCTGCCGCGACGCTGGAATTAATGGATGTCGTCAATAGTGCAGTGGTCATCCTTATTGCGCCAAATATGATACGGCAGTTCTGCCTGTTCTTTATTAGTTCAAATATGCACTATTATGGTGACGTTGCTCCGCGCAATGCGTTACAGCAAACACAGGTAATGAACCCTTGGTGGTTGTGGCCGTTTCAGATGTTCTGCTTCAACTTCGGCAGCACTCACAGCATTCACCATTTCGTTGTGCGAGACCCGTTCTATCTGCGTCAGATGACGGCACCTTATTCGCATAAGGTCATGGCAGAGGCGGGGGTCAGATTCAATGACTTTGGCACTTACAAACGGGCGAATCGTTTTTCCATGGAGCACTCTCAAACCCGGTCGCGTGGTTGAGTTCCTTCACAAACATCATTTGTTTGAAGCATTTCAAGACGAGGATTCCTGATATGAGAGCGCAAGGGATGTGTGCGAAGCCGTTCGAAGCGGTCAAGCAAGCTTTCGAGGACATGTTTGATGATCCGCAGGAGCGTGGGGCCGGACTCTGCGTGCAGGTAGGCGGAGAAATGGTTGTCGACCTCTGGGCCGGCATGGCGGATCTGGAGGGCACGAAGCCTTGGGCCCGCGATACGCTCGCCAATACCTTTTGCGTCATAAAACCCTATGTCGCCGTGGCGGTTCTGATGTTGGTCGAGGAGGGCAAGCTGGAGCTGGATGCGCCCGTGGCCCGTTACTGGCCTGAGTTCGCCCAAAGCGGGAAAGCAAAGGTCACCTTGCGTCAGGTAATGAACCACACCGCAGGCCTGCCGGCGTTGCGAGCACCCGACCATAACGCCAGAATGTATGACTGGGAGCATATGGTGCAGGTCTTGGCGGCCGAGCCGCTTTGGTGGGAACCGGGAACAGACCTGGGGTACGGCACCACCACCTTCGGCTGGATTCTCGGTGAGTTGATTCGTCGGGTGGACGGACGAGATCCATGCGTCTTTATTCATGAGGAGATTCTGGATCCCCATGACCTCGACGTTCACCTTGGCGTGGATGAAAAACACTTTCACCGTATCGCGCGATTCGACAGTGCCACGGGGCGAGTCGGGGACCCTTACTCGCAAGCGTTGCGCACGGTGCTGAAAAGCGAGCCATCGCACATCGCGACATTCGCCTTCACCAACCCCGGAATGGTACCTAGACGAACCAGTGACCCGCGCTGGTGGGCCTATCGGCAACCGGCTGTATGCGCACATGGGACGGCTCACGGCCTGGCCGGTTTTTATAGTGCATTACTGGCGGGAAACTTTATCGGTCGCGAACTGCTCAGTGAGTTCACTCGAGAGCACAGTCATGGCATGGATCGGGTATGGATGCGCCCAATGCGTTACGGATTGGGCTGCATGCTGGAGCAGCAACGCGACCCCGCAGCTTCCCACGCAATGGGCCCGGGCACCTTTGGTCATATCGGCCTTGGCGGCCCGATCAGTTTCGCCGATCCCGAAACGCAAGTGAGCTTCGGTTTTGTCACCACGACGTCGGGCAGTCATTCGATGATTGATCCGCGCCCTGGCCGGTTGTCATCCCTCGTGTATGCGGCGCTCTGAGCGAGAAAGCAGACGCCCCACAATGACCGCTGAACAGCAACTGGCCCATCTCAAGGAATAAAGCGATAACCCACCCCTGTTTCCGTCACCAGATGCCGTGGCTGGGACGGATCCACCTCGACTTTTTTGCGCAAACCGCCCATGAATACACGCAAGTAAGGGGTGTCGGTGGTATGCGAGGGGCCCCATACCGCCTTCAGTAATTGCAGGTGGGTCAGGACCCGATCAGGGTGTGAGCACAGATGCACCAGCAAGCGGTATTCGAGCGGGGTCAGATGCAATGGCGCGCCGTTGCGTTCGACGACACGTCGTTCAACATCGATGCGCACTTCGCCGAAACTGAACACCGAGTTGTTTTCGGCATCCTTGGCTTGTCTGCGCAGCAAGGCCCGGACTCGGGCCAGAAGCTCTCCGGTGCCAAACGGCTTGACCAGATAATCGTCGGCACCGGTGTCCAGGGCCAGGATCTTGTCGGATTCCGCTCCGCGCGCCGACAGCACGATGATGGGCACCGGCGACCAGTTGCGCACATCGCGAATCAGATCGATACCGTCACCGTCGGGCAAGCCAAGGTCGAGCACGATCAGATCGGGGCGGCGCGTTCCCGCGTCGACGAGACCTCGGTGAAAGGTGTCGGCCTCATGCACTTCCAGACCTTCGGCTTGCAGGGCCATACGCACGAATCGGCGTATTTCCTTCTCGTCTTCAATGATCAGAACACGGGGCAATGATTCGCTCATGGCTGCTCCTCGTCACTGCGTTGCGCAAGGGTTTCGATATCCGGCGGCGTTTCAAGGGGCAGGCGCAAGGTAAAACAGGCTCCGCCTTCAGGCCGCGTCACCCCTTCGATCGTCCCGCCATGGGCGTGCGCAACGGCCCTGCAGATGGCCAGGCCCAAACCGACACCGGGGATCGCACTTTCTTTTTTGCCGCGCATGAATTTGTTGAAAATGTCCTCTTCGTGGCCGTAGGGCAAGCCCGGCCCCTTGTCGGCAACCCAAAGCTCGAAGTGATCTGACGTGGCCCTGGCCCCCAGATCGATTGGGGTGTTGCTCGGAGTGTATTTGATGGCGTTCTCGATCAGGTTGATCAGGATGCGCTCGATCAGCACCGCATCGATGAAAACGGGGGGCAGATCGTCGTCCAGTGCGACGTGCACCGACCGTTCGCCAAGCGTCGGCGCAATGGCTCGCAGCGCGCTACCGACCACGTCTTCAATCAGCTGCCACTGGCGATTCAACTGGACCTTGCCAGACTCGAGGCGGGCCATGTCCAGCAGGTTGTTGACCAGCGTGTTCATGCGCAGCGCCGATTCGCCCACGGCGCTGGCGATCTCGGCTGCTTCGGCGGGCAGCGGAGGATGAGTCAGCTTGAGCGCTTCGGCCAACCCGACCATCACCGAAAGCGGGGTTCGCAGATCGTGAGAGATAGCTGACAGCAACGAATTGCGCAGCCGTTCGGACTCCATTTGCACAGTGGTGTCCTGGGCGACGTGAATGTAGTGAATGCGCTCCAGCGAAATCGCCAGCAGGGAGGCGCAGGTGTCGAGCAGTCGTCGCTGCTCCGGTACCACCAATCGCGTAGTGTCACGCGGTTGCACCGCCAGCACCCCGCGTACGCGCATGGGCGCCGAGAGCGGCAGGTACAGGGTCGGGCTGGAGGGCAGGGTGTCGGTGCCGTACCCGGCCGGTTCGGATTTGTCGAATGACCACTGGGCGATCGCAACGTCCACCAGCGGCGCCTCCCCGGTGATCAGCGGTGCCGCCAGCTTGTCGTGGTCATCGGCGACCAGCAGTGCCGAGCGGGCGCCGAATTCGGCGGAGAGAAATCGCGCGCCGATCTCGGCAACTTGTTCGGTCATCAGTGCCGCAGACAACAAGCGCGACATGTCATACAGCGCACGCATCCGGTCTTCGCGTCGCTGCGCAACCCGCGCCTGATACGTCAGGCCCGCAGTCATCTGGCCGATGACCAGGGCTACGACGAGCATGACGCTGAAGGTCACCAGATATTGAGCGTCAGCGAAGGCGAACGAAAAGCGCGGCGCGACAAAGAAAAAGTCGAACGAAGCCACCGAGACAAACGCCGCCAGAATCGCCGGGCCGCGCCCCAGGCGAACCGCTACCGCGACCACCGCGAGCAGGAAGACCATGACGATATTGGCTTGCTCGAACACATGCAGCATGGGCAACGCAATCACAGTCGTCGCCGCGCAGATCAGCACACTCCAGGCATAGTCGCGCCAGACGACAGGGCCGCTGCCGGTCTGGGTGCGAGTCTCGGTTGGTGCATGTCGGTTGGCCGGAAGCGAGATTTGAATCACATCAAAGTCAGCGCCCAGCTCACCGATGCGCTCGGCCAGCGCTTTGCGCCAGAGTCGCCGCCGAGGATGTTCGTCGCGGCCCACCACGACTTTCGAGAGGTTGTACTGCCGGGCATATTTGACCAGTGTTTCGGCGATGTCCTGACCGGCCAGCGTGGCGATCTGCGCGCCCATCTCCTGCGCCAGCTTCAGCGTTGCCAGCATCCGCCGCCGCTTGGTCTCGGGCAGGCGCTGCAAGGCAGGCGTTTCGACGGTCACGGCGTGCCACGGCACATTCAACTGAGCCGCCAGACGGGCTGTTGAACGAACGATTTTCTCGGCCTGTTCATGCGGGCTCACGCAAGCGAGCAATGAGTCGCGCGTGCCCCAGACCGGTTTCACCGAACTGCTTTGGCGGTACTGCAGCATGTCGCTGTCGACGCGGTCGGCCGTGCGACGCAGCGCCAGTTCACGCAGGGCAATCAGGTTGCCTTTGCGAAAAAAGTTCTGCACCGCGCGCTCGGCCTGTTGCGGCAGGTACACCTTGCCTTCTTTCAAGCGCTGCAACAGATCATCGGGCGGCAAGTCGACGATGACCACTTCGTCGGCGTTGTCGAAGACATGGTCGGGCACGGTCTCCCAGACACGAATGCCAGTGATGCCGCCAACAATGTCGTTGAGGCTTTCCAGGTGCTGGACGTTCATGGTTGACCAGACATCGATCCCGGCGCTCAGCAACTCCTCAACGTCCTGCCAGCGTTTTGGATGACGGGAACCGACCACGTTGGAGTGAGCCAGTTCGTCAATCAGGATCAACCGGGGATGACGCTCAAGTGCAGCATCCAGGTCGAACTCGGTGACGGTACGCTGCTTGTCGACAACCTGTTTGAGCGGCAGCCGATCAAGCCCTTCGGTCAGCGCCTCAGTGTCGGCGCGACCGTGGGTTTCGATCACGCCAATCAGCACCTTGCTGTCCTGCAGTTTGACCGCATGCGCAGCAGCGAGCATGGCGTAAGTCTTGCCCACCCCGGCGCTGGCACCGAAGAAGATCTTCAAGCGGCCGCGTTCGGCTTGCGCGGCTTCTTCGCGAATCCGCGCCAGCAGCAGGTCGGGGTCAGGGCGTTGGTCGGCCATCAGGCTCACCGTGTGTCAGCGTTCAATGAGCGGCGTCGAGTGCCAGGTTCAGAGCGAGGACATTGACCCGTGGTTCGCCGAGAAATCCGAGGAGCGGGGTTTCCGACTGTTCAGCGATCAACTGATCAACCCGTGCAATGGGCAGGTTGCGCACCCGTGCAATCCGGTTCGCCTGATACTTTGCGGCGGCAATGCTGATGTGCGGATCCAGCCCACTGGCGGAACTGTAGACCAGGTCGGCGGGGATCGTCGCGGTATTGCCCGGATCGGCGGCGTGCAGGGCGTCGATCCGGCCTTTCACCGCGTCCATCAATGCCGGATTCAGTGGCCCCAGATTGGAGCCGCTCGAGGCCTGCGCGTTATACGGCATGGGGCTGGTGGCAGACGGTCTGCTCCAGAAGTATTTCGGGTCACTGAAGCCTTGACCGATCAACAGCGAACCCACGGGTTTACCGTCTTTTACGATCAGGCTGCCAGAGGCTTGCGCTGGAAAAACCAGTTGCGCGATGCCTGTGGTCAGCAGCGGATAAGCCAGGCCGGTGATCAGTGACAGCGCAATCAACAGAGTCAACGCCGGACGCAGTAGAGATGTCATGACAGTAATCCTCGCTTAAACCAGGCCGACGGCGGCCAGTGCCATGTCGATGATCTTGATGCCAATGAAGGGCACGATCACGCCGCCCAGCCCATAGATCAGCAGGTTGCGGCGCAACAACAGGGCCGCACCGACCGGGCGGTACTTCACGCCTTTGAGGGCCAGCGGAATCAGGAAAATGATGATCAGCGCGTTGAAGATCACCGCCGACAGCACCGCTGAATTCGGGCTGGTCAGCCCCATGATGTTCAGCGCGGCGAGCTGCGGGTAGGTGGTGACAAACGCGGCGGGGACGATAGCGAAATACTTGGCGATGTCGTTGGCAATCGAGAAGGTCGTCAGCGAACCCCGGGTCATCAGCATCTGCTTGCCGGTTTCCACCACCTCGATCAACTTGGTCGGGTTGCTGTCCAGATCGACCATGTTCCCGGCTTCCTTCGCCGCTTGTGTTCCGGAGTTCATTGCCACCGCAACGTCGGCCTGCGCCAGCGCCGGCGCGTCGTTGGTGCCGTCGCCGGTCATGGCCACCAACCGGCCTTCAGCCTGATAGCGGCGGATCAGTTCGAGTTTCTGCTCGGGCGTGGCTTCGGCAAGAAAGTCATCGACCCCGGCTTCGGCGGCAATGGCTGCTGCGGTAACGCGGTTGTCGCCGGTGACCATCACGGTCTTGATGCCCATGCGCCGCAGTTCGACAAAGCGCTCCTTGATGCCGCCCTTGACGATGTCCTTGAGCTCGATCACGCCCATCACTTTCGCGCCGTCGGCCACCACCAAGGGTGTGCTGCCGCGACGGGATACTTCTTCAACGATCGATTGCACCGCTTCGGGAAAGTGTCCACCCAGGCTCTGCACATGGCGCAGGACTGCTTCGCCGGCGCCTTTGCGCAGTTGCCGCTCGCCGAGGTCGACGCCGCTCATACGGGTCTGCGCGGAAAAGTGTACGAAGTGCGCGTCGAGGGCGGCGATGTCCCGTTCACGCAGGTTGAAGCGCTGTTTGGCCAGCACCACGATGCTGCGTCCTTCGGGGGTTTCATCGGCCAGCGAAGCCAACTGGGCGACGTCGACCAGATCCGCTTCCTTGACGCCCGGCGCCGGCAGGAACGCCGAGGCATGGCGGTTGCCCAGGGTGATGGTGCCGGTTTTGTCGAGCATCAACACATCGACGTCACCGGCGGCTTCCACGGCGCGCCCGGAGGTGGCAATCACGTTGGCCTCCATCATGCGACTCATGCCCGCGACGCCCACGGCCGACAGCAGTCCGGCAATGGTGGTGGGAATCAGGCAGACCAGCAGCGAGATCAGCACCGTTATCGACACCGGCACGCCGGACTTCGCCACCGCAACGCTGTACAGCGAGAAGGGCAGCAGCGTTACCGTCACGCCGAGGAACACGATGGTCAGCGCCACCAGCAGGATCGACAGGGCGATTTCATTGGGGGTCTTTTGCCGCTTGGCGTTTTCGACCATGGCGATCATGCGATCAACAAAAGTTTCGCCGGGGTCGGCGGTCACGCGTACGACGATCCAGTCCGAGAGCACCCGTGTGCCGCCGGTGACGGCGGAGAAGTCGCCGCCACATTCGCGGATCACCGGGGCCGATTCACCCGTAATGGCTGACTCATCCACCGAGGCCGCGCCTTCGATCACCTCACCGTCGGCGGGGATCATCGAGTCGGCCAGATCGCCGGCTTCCACCAGCACCATATCGCCTTTGCGCAGATCACTCGATTGCGCCAATTGCCATTCGGAACCGTAGTGCGGTTCGCGCAGTTTCTTCGCCCAGGTTTCCTTTTTCAGGTTGCGCAGGGACGCCGCTTGCGCCTTGCTGCGGCCTTCGGCCAGGGCTTCGGCGAAGTTGGCGAACAATACGGTGAACCACAGCCACAGGGCGATGGCGAGGATGAAACCGCTACCGGCCTCACCGTGGCCGCGCAGAGCCTGAACCCACAGGGCAGTGGTGATAATCGCGCCGATGTAGACGACGAACATCACCGGGTTGCGCCACTGGATTTTCGGACTGAGTTTACGCAGGGACTCGACCATGGCCGGGGCCAGCAGGGTCGGGTCGAACAAGGAGAACGATTTGCGAGTCATGGCCGTGGTCTCACTTGATCATCATGAAGTGTTCGACGACTGGCCCCAACGCCAGGGCCGGCACGTAGTTCAACAAACCGACCAGCAGCACCGTGCCGATCAGCAGTACCACGAACAGCAGTCCATGCGTGGGCATGGTGCCGCCGGTCACGGCCAGACGTTTCTTCGCCGCCAGGCTGCCAGCCACCGCCAGTACCGGTACGATCACCCCAAAGCGCCCGAACCAGACGGCGATCGCCAGCATCACGTTGTAGAACGGGGTGTTGGCCGACAGGCCGGCGAAGGCGCTGCCGTTGTTGTTGGCCGCCGAAGTGAAGGCGTAGAGGATTTCCGAGAAGCCATGGGCGCCGGGGTTGGCTACTCCCAGTTGCCCGGCCTCGGCCATGACCGCAATCGCGGTGCCGAACAACACCAGCAACGGTGTTGCGAGGATCGCGATGGCGACCATCTTCATTTCGTAGGCTTCGATCTTTTTGCCCAGGTACTCGGGCGTCCGGCCAATCATCAGCCCGGCGATGAACACCGCGAGAATGGCGAACACCAGCATGCCGTAGAGGCCCGATCCGGTACCGCCAAACACCACCTCACCCAGTTGCATCAAAATCAGCGGCACTGCGCCGCCCAGTGGCGTCAACGAGTCGTGCATGGTGACCACGGCGCCACAGGATGCTGCGGTGGTGATCGCGGTGAACAGGCTCGAGGCGCTGATGCCGAAGCGCAGTTCCTTGCCTTCCATGTTGCCCGCCGCCGTATCGATTCCCAGGCCCGAGAATTGTGGGTTGCCCAGTTGCTCGTAATGCGTGACCGCCACCACCGCGATCACGAAGATGATCGTCATCGTTGCAAGCAACGCCCAGCCTTGCCGGATGTCACCGACGATGTGGCCGAAGACAAAGCACAGCGCCGTCGGGATCAGGAAGATGGCGAGCATCTGAAAGAAGTTGCTCAGGGCTGTCGGGTTCTCGAAAGGGTGGGCCGAGTTGGCATTGAAGAACCCGCCGCCGTTGGTGCCGAGCATCTTGATGGCTTCCTGCGAAGCGACAGGGCCCATCGCGATGGTCTGCTTGTCGGTGCTGGCCGCTGTAGTCAGAGGATTGCCTTTGGCGTCGAGGCTTGGCTGCCCGGCATCATTGAGCACCGGCGCCTGGTATTGCATGACCTCCATCGTCGTGACTTGTTTGTAAGGTTGAAGATTCTGGATCGCGCCCTGGCTGACGAAGAACAGCGCGAAAATCAGCGACAGCGGCAGCAACACCCACAAGGTGACACGGGTCAAGTCGACCCAGGCGTTGCCGATGCTGGCGGCGCTGTGACGGGCGAATCCGCGAATCAGCGCGACCGCCACCACGATGCCGGTGGCCGCCGACAAGAAGTTTTGCACGGTCAAGCCGAGCATTTGCGTCAGGTAACTCAGCGTCGCCTCGCCGCTATAGCCTTGCCAGTCGGTGTTGGTGACGAAACTGGCGGCGGTGTTGAACGAAGAGTCGGGCGTCACCGCGCCAAATCCCTGGGGATTGAACGGCAGCACACCCTGCAGTCGTTGCAGCGCATAAACCGCGAGCATGCCCAGCGCGTTGAAGACGATCAGCGCGAGGGCGTATTGCAGCCAGCTCATTTGTGCTTCAGCACTGACGCCGGCCAGTCGATACAGCGGCGACTCGATGCGTGAGCCGAGGCGAAACCGGCCCTCCATCACTGCGGTCAACCAGCGCCCGAGTGGCCAGGCCAGAACCGCCAGTACCAGCAGAAAGACTCCGAGCAGAGTCCAGGCTTGAGTGGTCATAGGAAGTCCTCCGGGAGCAGAAGCGCGGCAACCAGATACACCAGCAAACCGGCGGCGATGATGCCGCCAAACACATAGAACCCTGTCATGACCGCCTCCTGTTGAGCGCCGCGCAACCGCGTGCCAGCCCGATCAAGCTGATGAAAAACACTGCACCGAGTATCAAATAGACGAAGTCCATGGTGTTTCCTCCCGTGTTGAGGAAAGCCTAAGCGTGAGCCCGGAAAGTTGTTAAAAGGATTGGAGGCAGGGGTATAAAGATCTTATAAAAAGCGTTATTCGCCTTGCTCGGTTAGAAGTCCGGTCGCCATCGCGATCGAGTTCATGGCAGTGGTGACGCCAGTCAACTGGCGAGGAGGGCGGCCCTTGGTTCTCTCCCTATACTGAATCTCTGACGCCGGACCTTGGCCGCTACCGATGCTTCAGGTAAAGATCGCAGGATTTTCAGGTTCTCGATTGTTTGCGCTGGTGGCGAGGTGCCACAATTTGTCCTGTCGATTCCTCATGTTCAGGCGGACTCAATGGATGATCTTGAGCTAAGAAGTGATCAGGGCTCGGAAATAGCCGAACAAGTTCGAACCGATCGCTTGCAGCAGTTATTTCGGCAATCCGGCGCTGCCGTTTTCGGCAGTTACATGGCGGCAATCCTCCTTTGCTGGCTGTGTTGGGAGCGGTTTGATCACGGTGTGGTTATCGGTTGGATAGCGGTATTAACGCTGTCGACGTTGCTGCGTATCTCAATGTTCATCGGCTATTTTCATAGCCACGTCAGTGAACGCACGCCACAGCGTTGGGAACGCAGATACTGGTGCACGCTTATGTTGTCTGCAGGGATATGGGGGGCGGGCGCACTCGCGGTCATACCGGTCGACGACCTGTTGGCTCAGGCGGTGGTCATGCTCTTCACTGTCGGCATGTCTGTCAGTGCGGTGTCGTGTTACTCGGCTTACAGGAACATGACGATGGTCTCCATCGGACTGGTTTTGTTGCCGTGCTCAATATGGCTGCTGTTTCAACCGTCAACGTTGCAGGTCGGCATGGCGCTCGCGGTTTTTGTGTTCGCATCGTTTGTAGCCAGCGCTACACGCAAGATGTCCGATGCGCTGGAAACTGCATTTCGCTTGACCCGAGAGTTGGAGCGGGAAAACCGGCTTTCTGTCAGAGCCGCCAGAACCGATGAGCTGACCGGCCTGAAGAATCGCCGTGCGTTTTTCGATGATGCTGATCAGCTTTACCGTGAATGCAAAAGCAAGGGTTCCGTGCTGTGCGCAGTCATGCTCGATATGGATCACTTCAAGCACATCAACGACTCTTACGGCCACCAGGTGGGGGATCAGGTGCTGCGTCAGGTGGGGGCGGTGATCACTGCATCTATCCGTGAAACCGATGTTCATGGCCGACTGGGAGGCGAGGAGTTCGCTATTTTGCTTCCTGACACCACACTGGACGTCGCCATGAGCATTGCCCAGGAACTGATCCAGGCCATCTCCAGACTCAAGGCTGAGCCAGCTGATCGCATAACCGCCAGCCTTGGCGTAGCGTCATCGGACTTTAACGAAGAAAGTCTTTCTAGCTTGATGAACAATGCAGACAGAGCGCTGTACAAAGCCAAGTCGTATGGACGAAATCAAGTTGCTGTCGCGGATTGATGGGCTGTTGCGACCTTGGGAGACGCCCACTATCACATCTGTCTGCCGTTACGCGCTGCAATCGCAACGGTGGTCGGCGAATCAGCAAGTGGAACGAATTGTCGTGTCGCGCCATCAAGTGCATCGATGCATCCCGCCTCGATGTCGTAAACCCAGCCGTGCAGATTCATGCGCCCTTGCTCGAGCGCGAGGGCCACGGATGGATGTGTGCGCAGGTTCGCCAGTTGCGCGATCACGTTTTCGCGCACGAGGCCGTCGAGCTTTGCGCGGGGCGTGTCGAACTCGTGCGCCGCGTTAATCGCTTTCGCGGCGTCCGCGTGACGTAACCAATTAGCAACTGCCGGAAGGTGATCCAGGCACGTGCAGCGTGAAATCGCGCCCATCGCCCCGCAGTCCGAATGGCCGCAGATCACAATGTCCTGTACGCCAAGCACGGCGACCGCATATTCGACGGTAGCCGACACACCGCCCGGTTCAGGGCCGTAAGACGGCACAATGTTGCCGGCGTTGCGAATCACGAACAGTTCACCGGGTTCACGCTGCGTAAGGAGTTCCGGCACAACACGACTGTCTGAACAGGTGACGAACAACGCCTTCGGATTTTGTGCCGTCGCGAGCTGCTTGAACAGCTCGACGCGTTGCGGATAAACCTCGCGCTGAAAGCGCAGAAAGCCGTCAATAATGTCACGCATGAAGTCCTCCAAACCCAAGTAGCGGATGTGGGCACGAGCACTCGATATGCCTTCGCGCCGCTGTGGTCGGCATTATCGCAGACGTCGCACATGTTGGCAGTACTGGATGTTTCCAACAATGTTGCTTGGCCACCGGTAAAGCGCTCATTCGCTCGCAAAAAGGTACCCTGAAGATCGGCGCGTTGCATGTGTATGACCCCGCGCTGAAGCTGTCCGCTGCACCTGCTTTAAGCAAGTGTTATGTAACTTATACGACGTCACTGTTTGGTGTAGTCAGGAGGTGTGACTAACTTTCCTTCTGGAGGCGAGCCGCTGTACGCGGGCAGGCTGTCGTGAACCGAGCCACTACGCGTCTCGGCCCTACCAGGCTTCCATCCTTCACGCCTTCGGCCGTACCGGCCTGCGCGCTCCACTTGCGGTAGGTGCTGAGCGCATAAGTGGATACCTGCATGACCCGCACAAGACGTATCGCCATACACTTACCCTAATGGGGTAATCTAAAAACAGACTGCCCGATTTCAATCGAGCAGCTGGCTTGTACAACGGGATAGGAGTAAAGCAATAAGGACAGCACATTGGATTCCTAAGCCTTTTCCCCTGCCTCAGTCAATTTAGGCGCGCAAGGCGGAGCTGCGGGGGCGGGTGTTGCTGGCCGAGGAGGTTGGTTGGCCAATGTTTCTGCAATTTTCGCGCAGTTCATGCCCTCATAGCGGCTGCGGATATGGTCTTCTGCTCCGCCGCCTTGAATAGCAATTTGGAAAGCTGCTTCGTATGCCTTTGCACGATCGCTTTGCGTAACGTCGGCAATGATTTCGGCGTGTACCTTCACGGCCTCCAAGCTTTGAACCACCTCGAATACCAGTCCATTGACCATGCCTTGACGCAGTGGTGGTTTTTTCATCAGATGCAGCTCCCTCAGATTTGAGTCGACATTTGAACCATATTTAAGCCAAGCACAGAGTCAAAAATATGCAAATAATCACGATAAGTATCAGTAGCTTATAATTTTTTCTCAGCTACTTACGTCAGAACAATGATTTGGAAAACCTTCCTAATGAGCCACTTGAGATTGGCTATTTAGAAGACTTGAGCATCCTGCGCGATTCATGGGGAAGATGTAAGTAAATATGACAAATCCAAAACATTAGCTTGCTTATAGGTAGGTACATAACTTTTTTGTGAAAAATATAAATCCTCGCAATTCAAAGGCATATGGCAAAGTGCCATTTTTTAATAAAATGGCATTGAAATTATAAAAATAACTGTCCTAAGCTCCTTTTTCCAAACCGACCAAGCATCAAAAGCAGGGAGCTGAAAATGTTAAACAATACGTTGGCTGTTCACTTTCTTTCGACTGTTGGCACCGATGAACCGCTTCTGCCCGGAAGCGATATCATTGGGCTTGGGTATGACGTCAATGGCGAGTTCGCACGAACTGAGAGCACTCTCGGGCAAAGCTTGTTCGAATTGCCGGAGACTGATTACAAGACGCTGAAAATCGGGGACAAGGTCTATCGCTACAATAAGCTGATAGGCGTTCAAGCGACGTTTCGCTCAAACTTCGACTTAGTGAAAGGCGAGACCATCGAGAGCTATCGCGAAGAGCTCGGTCAGTCCGTCGGGGTGAGCGGCAGTTACAAACTCTTTTCGGCGTCTTTAAATACCGCGTTCACCAAAACGTCTTTGTCGCATGAGGAGACCTTCTACACCTCTGTACGCGAGATTCATCGGCTATGGCAAATCAATCTCCCGTACCCAGAAAAGCTGCGTGAGTACCTCAAGCAGGATGTGAGGTCGGCCATCGAAAACGCGGAAATAGCTCCGAGCGATGTCTTTGACCGCTTTGGTGCTTACTACGTTGGCGAGGCTGTAATCGGCGGAAGGCTTGATTACAGCTCGGCTACCAAGACACTGCGTACAAACAACAAATACGATATTTCGATTACCGCCCAAGCCTCCTACCAGGCACTGGTCGGCGAAATTTCCGTCGATAGCAAGTCTGAACTGGGTAAGGCCATTGAGAACTTCCGTAGCTTGTCGGACATCAGCCTTCAAACCGTTGGCGGCAAACCTGGTCTAGCTTCGAAAATTTTCCATGACGATGAAAAACACAGCGCGTTCTCAGAGTGGAGCGATAGCTTGCTGGACTATGCGGTTTTCATGGACTTCACCAGTGAAAGCTTGGTGCCGATCTGGTCGCTGGTCACTGATGAGAAACGCCGCGATGCGCTGCAAGCCGCCTTCCCATCATGGCTGGAAAGTAAAGTTAAGCCCGTTCCCAAAGACCAGAAAGCTCTGGATGTTAATCTTTATCCGGCCATGCGTTGCGTTGGAACCGATGCGGGATCGGAAGCAAAACAGGATCTTTCGGTATGGGCTCCTTCCACGGATGAGCACAACAAATACAGCGGCCAGTTCGCGCAGCGTAACCACTCAAGTAGTGCCGATGGTCGGAGCGCATTGCTGCGTGATATTTTCGACTTGGGGTATCTGCGAGCACCTCAGGACTACATACAGGTGTGGACAGATGCAGGCTCAGGAAAGTCCCTCTACTATTCCTGCTGGCGTCCAGTTCCGCCTGCAGGCTATCGCGCCCTTGGTGACATCATGGTGTTAGGAACCCGCGACTACTCCATCCCCGAGAGCATCCAGAAAGACTTGATATGCGTGCACGAAAGCCTGTGTCGCGATATCACCCTGCGGGACATCAAGTCAGAAGCTATTTGGAACGATTCAGGGACGGGTGCTCGCCAAGATATCACTGTATGGGGAGTAGTACCCGTAGGCGCTGTTCAGGCCGGAAACTTTGTTGGTGTCGGTCATTACGATAATATCAAACAAAGTGATATCGACAAGATGAAAGGCGTAATAGGCGTGTTGCTCTCTAACTATGTGAAATCGTAATGCGTTTCAAAATATAACTGTCGGGCGCGTCAAGTAATCCTAGGTGGTTTTATGGATTAGACGGCCAGTTTCCGCGTAGTGATGTGGACGAAAGTCGTTGTGACTATGAGGCCTGATGGTGTTGTAACGTTTGGATACCGTTGCATATCCATTCAGGCTTCATACTCTAGGTCGTAGCATTCATCTGTTAGTACGTCGCGCTGCTGGCGAGAGCTCTTTTTGAGGAATGGGCGCCCCCGACGTTAGATAGGCGAGTGTTTACAATTTCACTCAGTCTCTGTCGAGTATATGAATAGAGATGCGGGCGTACCTAACTCCTCACAAGCAGTGAGTACACCGTTGTGCTCTGTGTCTCGACAAAAGAAAGAGTATGGCAGAAACGGGTTGCACTGCGTGAGCACGCCCGATGGTTTTTGCGCTTGCTTCGGACAAACCAAAATGCAGGATTTTGCCTTGCGCGATCAGATCCTTAATAGCACCCGCCACTTCTTCGATGGGTACATTGGGATCGACGCGATGTTGGTAGTAGAGATCGATGCGATCTGTCTGCAATCGTTTCAGTGATTCCTCTACGACTTTTTTGATGTGCTCCGGACGGCTATTGAGAGCAATGGTACCGTCGATGGCAAAACCGAATTTGCTGGCGATCACTACCTGGTCACGAAACGGTTTGAGGGCTTTGCCGACCAACTTGCGAAAGAAGCATCGAGATAAAAAAGGTGAGGTAATTGGTATTTCAATTACCTCATCCAAGGCTAGCGTTGCCTAACAACAGACAAGTGACTGGCGCCTGGCTGCTGAAGGATTAACGTGACCCATGGTACCGCGGAGCCGAGGTGTTATTCGATACCTGGCTTGCCAATGTCTGACGCGCTTTTTCAAAAGCTTCCCACGGCTCCAGATTTTGCAGCGAAGGAATCGAAATCAGCACGCTGTTATCGAAATCCATAAGTGCTGCGTCTACGAGGTCTGTAGCCAACATAACGATCGAAGGATCAAGGTGCTCGACAGGCAAACCACCATTTGACCAGAACTTGGTTTTGGTTGCGCCGGGTACTACCGCTTGAATCTGCAGCCCCTTATCGGCCAATTCATGATGAAGCGATTGGCTGAATGCTGTCACGAACGCTTTGCTACCGCCGTATACACCGTTGAGAACCTCGGGTGCAAAGCTCACGATCGAAGAGATATTTATGATCGCGCCTTTACCTCGTGTAATGAAGCCGGGGACGGCGGCATAGGTCAACCGGGTAGGAGCGTTGACGTTGAGATCGATCATACGAGTCATTTGTTCAACGTCACTGTCTACCAGTTTTTTGTGCGTGCCGATACCTGCGTTATTGACCAACAGGGTAATGCTGGCGTCTTCACGAAGCTTGGCTTCTACCGTGGCCAACGAAGGACGATCGTTCAAGTCTGCGACAAACACTTCAACCTGACGACCCGTATCATCGGAGATTCGACCAGCAAGGTCGTTCAGACGTTCACGGCTACGAGCAACCAGAATCAGATCGTATCCGCGACGAGCCAGGCGGTCTGCGTAGATGGCGCCGATACCGGACGAGGCGCCGGTGATGAGAGCTGTACCTTGATGAGTCATGTTGGTTCTCCAGGGTTTGTCGTTTTGGTGGAGAGATCATGCGGTAGATTGCGGTCGGCTTAAATGACGTTTATAGTGGTTTTTCAGGACATAGCGGGTAGAGCTAAAATGCATCGAGTGGGCTACGTATGGTCAGATGGCTTTCAGTTGATGGCCCTCTCTTCGCAAACGGTGTTTGAGTTCGCCAATGTGGTTTCGGGTAATCCTTTTTACGAGATAGAGAATTTCTCGGCTAATGGCGGCCCGATTCGATCGTCACTCGGCGTGAACATCGACACCCGAAAGCTTGGTGCTCCAGGTCTTGCTGATACGTGGATGTTTGCCGGTGTCAACGATCCACTCTCAGTTCATCCATCCATAGATGTTTTGAATTTTGCCAAGGTAGCCGGCGTCCAATCGCGCCGGACTGCAGGCGTTTGCACAGGCGGATTTGTCTTGGCCGAAGCTGGGTTGCTGGACAATCGTCGAGCGACCACTCACTGGGCTTTTGCCAAGGATCTGCAAATTTTGCATCCGGACGTCAGTGTTGAAGATGACCGTATCTACGTGATCGACGGCCCTATCTGGACTTCGGCCGGCATGACAGCAGCGCTGGATCTGGCTTTGGGTATGGTCGAGAAGGATCTTGGAGGAGAGGTGGCACGGGCGGTGGCCCATCGTCTGGTAATGCATCAACACCGTTCTGGAGGCCAGTCGCAGCACTCAGAACTCCTTGGGATCGCGCCAAAGTCCGATCGTATTCAGGTTGCCCTAGACCATGCCCGGCGCAACCTGGCGGCATCGTTGAGTGTGGAAGATTTGGCGGCCAAGGCGAATTTGAGTCCTCGCCAATTCACGCGGGTATTTACTGCTGAAACCGGACAGTCTCCAGCTAAAGCCATTGAGCGTCTGCGTCTGGAGGCTGCAAGGCTGATGATTGAACAAAGCCGCCACACACTCGATGCCGTAGCCCGGGAAACCGGCTTTCGGGATCGCACCCACTTGCGTGAGGCGTTCCTGCGCGGTTTTGGTGTCACGCCATTGGCCATTCGACGGGATGCGCGAGCCGCCACGGCGTAATTGTGCCATGACCCTATAACATCGGCTCAGCGGGTTTCTAGTGGGAGTTCGGGTTGACGGGCAGTTGCCAGAAGCTCATGGGTCAACGCTGGATCGTCAATTGCCCGGGCAATGAGTATCGTGCCAGCCAGCCGGGTCAACAGCTTTATTGCGTTGCTTCTGCGCTCCTGAGGAGTACTGTCGGGATAGAGTTTGCCTAACGCGCTTAACTGAGCTTTGACGCGTCTGGTGAACATGGATTTGATCATTGGGCCCTGACGCGAAACATCGGCCGCTAGAGCGGCTACAGGGCAGCCGACCTCGGGATTGGAGTAGTGTCGGCTAGACAGGTAGTCTTCGGTTATCTGCATCAGCGCGCGGCCATCAGTAAAGATTTCGATCCACTCATCCCAGTCTTGCAACCCTTCTCGGAATGCCTGCTCGACGGAGGCCGTGATTAACTCTTCCTTGCCCTGAGGAAACTGGGCATAGAACCCTCCGTGGGTCATGCCTGCAGCATTTGCAATCTCAATGATACCTACGCCCGAGAACCCTCGCTGGCGGTAAAGCGTAGCGGCGGCGTTCAGGACTCTCTGACGGCTTTCTCCGCGCGTTCCTCTGCGGCGCATCAGTCACCTCTCAAGAATCAATCAGGTTCAGCTTGGGTGAGAAGACCAGGCCTAAGTCAGCACAGCCGCCTGATGAAGACCTTGGTCTTCTCATGCATTCACATCCCAACCTCTACAACATCAACTCTCTCGGGTTATTGCGCCCAGCGTTTAAGGATGATGCTGGCATTGACTCCACCAAACCCGAAGCCATTGGATAGGGCATAGTCCGAAGAAAACGGCTGCGGCGTTGTTCTGACTAGATTCATGTAATCGGCCGCGCGATCCGGATTTTCCAGATTCAACGTCGGTGGAGCCATCTGGTCGCGTAGCGCCAACAAGGTAAAGATTGCCTCGATGCCGCCCGCTGCCCCCAACAAATGCCCTGTCGAGGACTTGGTGGCACTTATCGCGGGTTTGGCCTCACCGAACACGCTGTTGATCGCTGCGAGCTCCCCCTTATCACCCACAGGGGTCGAGGTTGCATGCGCATTGATGTGACCGATGTCACTCACTTGGATACCAGCTTGTTCAATGGCGGTTTTCATTGCCCTGGCTGCACCACTCCCATCTTCCGGGCCAGCAGTCAGGTGGTAGGCATCGGCACTGGTGCCGTACCCGACAATTTCGGCCAGTGGAGTCGCTCCACGTGCCAACGCATGGTCAAGTGATTCGATCACGAACAGGCCGGCACCTTCGCCCATCACGAAGCCGTCCCGTTCGACATCGAAAGGCCTTGAAGCGGTGGCCGGGTTGTCGTTGAACGACGAGGAGAGCGCGCGTGCAGCAGCAAATCCTGCGAGGCTGACGCGGTCAATTGCAGCTTCCGCGCCACCACAAACAGCGATATCGATTTCGCCGTTGCGGATCATCCTGGCAGCATCACCAATTGCTTGGACACCTGCCGCACACGCCGTGACAGGCGCGCCCAAAGGCCCACGTAAACCATGAGTAATGGATACGTGTCCGGCTGCCATATTTGCGAGGAACGACGGGATGGTGAAGGGTGAAAGACGCTTTGGGCCTTGGCTGTCGGTGACTCTGACCGAGTTCGCGATCGCACCGAATCCCCCGATACCGGAGGCGATGATCGTACCGGTTCTCTCACGCTCTCGATCCGTGGCAGGAACCCAGTTTGCCTGAGCCAGCGCTTCTTTCGCGGCGCCCAACGCAAACACAATGAATCGATCCATCTTTTTCAAGTCTTTGATGGGCACCACTTGGGTGGCATCAAATCCTGCTTCAGGGTCTTCGACTAGAGTCGGGACTCGACCGCCCACTGCGCAGCTAAGACCTTCGGAAAATTCTGGGGGCAGGGAAGTGATACCGGATTGTCCATCAAGCATGCGCTTCCAGACGTTCTCAGTGCCTGAACCCAATGGACAGACGATACCGGTCCCTGTGATAACTAAACGCATTGACATTTTAAACTCCTCCCGTCGTTCGTAGGATGCCCACGGCGACATTCTCTCTAGTGATCAGACTCTGAACGAAAGGCATCCCAGCGAGGCCGTGCAGCATTGAAAACAAGTTCGCGATGCTCTTTGACAAACCGTCAAGTCGAGCGCAACCCGACTATTGGTTGCCTGCTTTCACCTTTTTCGGCCTTACCTAGAATGACCTGCGTAACGAATCTGGGTTGCTGCTTACTGATTGGTTTGCTGGTTCCAGCCGCCACCCAGCGCTTTATAAAGTGCTACGGCAGAAGACGAGGACGCATAGGAGGCGTCCAGTCGATCTGCTTGAATCAATTCGAGTCTTGACTGTGTTTCGAGCAAGTCGATGTAGCTGCTATTGCCCTTTTGATAGCTGGCCAAGACGAGGTCGCGGGCTTGGGTGCGCGCGTGTTCGCCTTCGGACAGCATCTGGATTCTGGCGTCGCCGTTAACCAATGCGGAAATGGAGTTTTCAACCTCTGCGGTGGCTTGCAGGACACTCTCACGGTATCCCGCGAGCTTTAAGGCATAGTCACCCTTGGCGGCTTTTACCTGCGCATCGACGCGGCCAAAATCAAACAAGCGCCAGCGGATGCCAAGGGTACCCAGTGCCTCGTTGGAGGCACCGTCAAACAGGTTGCCGCCCTGGGTTGATGCGCTGCCGAGCAACGCTGATAGCGATACCTTCGGGTAGTACTCCGCAATAGCCTGACCGATTCGCTCGTTCGAGGCCGCCAGCCGCCGCTCGGCCACGATCAGGTCGGGTCTTCTGCGCAGCAACTCGGCACTGCCACCGGCCGCTGCAATTGAAGGCGCGGTGGGGATGGGGGCAGTCTTGTCCAGATCAGGATCGGCAGTGCCCGGCGTTCTGCCCAACAGCACGTCGAGGCCGTTGCGCGCGGCAGTCAGGCGTGATTCAAGCAGCGGTACATTGGCACGCACCACCGAAAGCTCCGAACTGGCCTGTTTCGCTTCCTGATCAGGTGCCAGGCCTCTCGACCTGAGTACGTCTACTAGGCGCTTGATATCGCCCTGGGTTTTGACCTGCTCCCGTGCAACATCCAGTCGAGCTTGCAGCAGGCGGACGAGCAGGTAGTTATCAACCACATTGGAAGTGACCTGCAGCCTTGCCGCCGCTACGTCTGCCTGGGCCGCTTCGTACTCGGCAAGAGCGGCATGGGAGCTGCGTCTCAGGCCTCCGGAAAGGTCGATTTCCCAGACGCTTGAAACACCTGCGCTGTACAGATTGGCCGTACGATCAAAACCTGGGAGCGAGGCGTTTTCGGCAGCGACGACCGGGTCTTCCAGCGACTGTCTGGCACGACTGGCGCTCGCTGAAGCCTGACCGTTAGGCAGTAACTGAGCATGTGCGCTTTGCGCGTAAGCAGCGGCCTGTGTCGTGCGTGCCAGCGCCTGCTCCAGTGTCATATTCTGACGAAGAGCGATATCGACCACACGATTGAGAACAGGATCACTGAATCCTTGCCACCAAGCATCCATGGGGACAGAAGTCGCTTGCGCTGCTCGTTGCGAGAGAACCTTGGTACCGTTGAACTGCGTCGCAACCTCAGGTTGTGGGCGGTTGTAGTCGGGGCCGACCATGCAGCCGTCAATGCTTCCCAACATCACCAACGCGAGTAAACTCTGCGCACTCTTAACCAGATGTCGATTCATTTTCGTTTCCCCGAACACCAATAAGTGTTTACAGTATCCTAATACCGTAACCAATCTGTCAATGGACGTTTAGACCGTTATGAAACACCTCCCCACGCAAGACAGCATCGAACTGCCCGCGTCTGGCCAGCGCGGGCCCGCCGAACATGACCGGCGGCTGCAGATTCTTGAGGTCGCCAATGATCACTTTCGGCTCTATGGATACCGCAAGACCACGGTGGCTGATTTGTCCAAGGCCATCGGCATCACGACCGCGTACATCTACCGTTTTTTCGAATCCAAGCAGGCCATTGGTGAGTCGATCTGCGCCATGGTGTTGGGCAATCTCGACACCGAGCTACGCCGACTGAGTGACCTTGAGCCGACGCCGACCCGCAAACTCAGGGCATTCACGAAGAATGCACTGTACTTAAGTCATGCGCTGTTCATGAACGAGAGCAAGCTGTTCGAGCTGGTTCGGGTTTCAGAAGAGGAGAGCTGGTGTACCGCTGCCGGTCACCAGGAGGCACTCAACGAAATCATCCGCTCGATCATCGATCAGGGCCGCAATGATGGTGAGTTCGAGCGAAAGACACCGCTGGACGAGGTCGTGCTGGGTATCCAAGAGGCGCTGATCCCCTATACTCGTCCTTCAGCGATGGATCGCCGGCAAATGTCTGAGCTTGAGGCGGGAATGCTGGCGACCACCGGCATGATTTTGAGAAGTCTTGCACCATAATTATAGTTTTCATATTGACAGATTCGTAACCTGTAAACAGAATGCCTCCATCTGACGGAGGCTTCTATGTTCACTCACGCCCGCTTGCGCCTTACCCTGACCCCTATCGCTCTCTGCGTGCTGCTTTCGGCGTGTGGTGAGCACACTGCACCCGATCCTCGTATTGACCGCCCACCTCTGGTGAGCACTGCGCCTGTCAAAGCCACGCAGGAATTACGAGAGCGGCGATTCACAGGCATCATCGCCGCGAGAGTCGAGAGTTCGATCGGTTTTCGTGTTTCGGGAAAAATTTCGCAGCGCTTGGTGGATGTCGGCCAGCAAGTCAAACGCGGCGACCCATTGATGAAGCTCGACATCACCGATTTCGGGCTCGACGTCAAGGATCAGGAAGCTGTCGTGGCTGCAGCTCAAGCGGCCATGTTCAAAGCCGACGCAGACTTCGGACGGCTTCAGGGACTGGTCTCCATGGGAGCGGTGTCTGCGAAGGCGTTCGACGAGGCGCAGCAGTTGAAGAATTCGGCGCATGCCGGCCTGGATGCCGCCAAAGCGAAGCTGGATCTTTCCCATAACGCCTACGGCTACGCCATCCTAAAGGCGGATGTAGACGGCGTGGTCGTTGATCGGTTTGCTGACACGGGTCAAGTGGTTTCCGCCGGTCAACCCGTCGTGGTGGTTGCCCAGGATGGACCTCGCGAGGCGCGGATCGAATTGCCCGAGACTATCCGCCCGGCTCTGGGTTCTCAGGTCACCGCACGGCTTTACGGTAATGAGAGTCAGAAGTACGGCGCGCGCTTGAGGGAGCTGTCGGGTTCTGCTGACCCGGTAACTCGGACGTTCCGAGCCCGCTACGTGCTGGATGGCAACTCCAAGGACATTCCTTTGGGGTCAACTGTCGTGATCTCGCTTGATAAGCCAGGCTCGACCGACGAGCGTGAACTGCCACTCAGCGCCCTCTACGATGCTGGTCAGGGCCCCGGCGTCTGGATCGTCGGTGAAGATAAGAAAGTCCACTACAAACACGTCAATGTCGTACGGATCACCGAAGAGACGGCCATCGTCGGCCCTGGCTTGACCGATGGGCAGAGTGTGGTGGCACTGGGCGTCCACCGACTGCATGAAGGCGAAGAAGTGCGGGTTGCTGTTGAGGGGCAAAGCTATGAAAAGCTTTAACCTTTCCGAGTTTGCAGTCCGAGAGCGAGCGATCACGCTGTTTCTCCTCGTTGCGATTTTCACCGCCGGTGCGCTTGCCTTCACGAAGCTGGGTCGGGCTGAAGACCCTGCGTTCACAGTGAAGCAAATGACGCTGGTGACCGCGTGGCCCGGGGCTACTGCCCAGGAAATGCAGGATCTGGTGGCCGAGCCACTGGAAAAGCGTATGCAGGAACTGCGTTGGTACGACCGCACGGAGACATTCACCCGTCCGGGCCTGGCGCTTACCACACTGTACCTGCTTGACAGCACACCACCGGGCGAGGTGCCCGAGCAGTTCTACCAGGCGAGGAAAAAGATTCACGACGCAGAATCCAGTCGACCTGAGGGTGTCTCCCCGACGCTGGTGAACGACGAATACGCAGACGTGACCTTTGCCTTGTACGCTTTGAAAGCGCCGGGCCAGCCGCAACGTCTGCTCACTCGCGAGGCCGAGACCCTGCGGCAACGCCTGCTTCATGTGGCGGGGGTGAAAAAGGTCAATATCATCGGTGAGCAACCTGAGCGCATCTTCGTCGATATTTCCTACGACCGGTTGGCGACGCTCGGGCTTTCACCCAACGATATCTTCATCGCGCTGCATGGCCAGAACGCCCTGACGCCGGCGGGCTCTATCGAGGCAAAGGGGCCTCAGATACAGGTTCGTCTGGACGGGGCACTCAACGACTTGGAAAAAATCCGCAACACGCCGATTCTGGTGAACGGGAATACGCTCAAGCTTTCGGATGTCGCTGAAGTCAAACGTGGCTATGAAGATCCATCGACGTTCCTCATTCGCAACAACGGTGAAGATGCTTTGGTACTGGGCGTGGTGATGCGCGATGGCTGGAACGGTTTGAGCCTGGGTAAAGCACTTGAGCAGGAAGCTGGTGCCATCAACCAGGAAATGCCGGTCGGGATGAGCCTGACAAAAATCACTGACCAGTCGGTGAACATCGATGAAGCGGTGGGCGAGTTCATGCTCAAGTTCTTCGTCGCGCTGACCGTGGTGATGATTGTGAGTCTTGTCAGTCTGGGCTGGCGGGTGGGGTTGGTAGTCGCCGCCGCTGTGCCACTGACCTTGGCTGCAGTATTCGTGATCATGCTGGCGACGGGTCGTGATTTTGACCGGATCACCCTAGGCTCACTCATTCTGGCACTTGGGCTTTTGGTGGACGATGCAATCATCGCCATCGAAACCATGGTGGTCAGGATGGAGGAGGGGTATGACAGAATTCATGCGTCTGCCTACGCCTGGAGCCACACGGCAGCCCCGATGTTGTCGGGCACCCTGGTGACCATCATCGGCTTCTTGCCGGTGGGATTTGCTCGCAGTACCGCTGGCGAATATGCCGGGAACATTTTTTGGATCGTCGGCTTTGCGCTGATCACTTCCTGGCTGGTGGCCGTGTTCTTTACGCCTTACATCGGCGTAAAAATGCTTCCCGACATCAAGAAAGTTGAAGGCGGTTACACCGCAATCTACGACACCAAAAATTACAATCGCTTTCGCGGCGTGCTGGGCTTTGTCATTCGCCGTAAATGGTTCGTGGCGACGGTCGTGATCGCGATTTTCATGCTCGCAATCATCGGCATGGGATCGGTGCGTAAGCAGTTTTTCCCATCCTCTGACAGGCCTGAAGTGCTGATCGAAGTTCAGATGCCCGAGGGCACCTCGATCAACCAGACGAGTGTAGCCGTAGCCGATATCGAAAAATGGCTGAAAACCCAGTCAGAAACCAAGATTGTGACGTCCTACATCGGCCAGGGCGCGCCTCGGTTCTACCTGGCAATGAACCCCGAACTGCCCGATCCGTCGTTTGCAAAAATCGTGGTGCTTACGGCAAATGAAGCCGCGCGTGATTCGCTCAAAGTGAAGATACGCGACGCCGTTGCCAATGGTCTTGCTCCGCAGGCTCGAGTGCGAGTGACCCAGTTGGTTTTCGGCCCCTACTCGCCGTATCCTGTGGCCTTCCGGGTGATGGGCCCAGACCCTGACAAGGTTCGTGAAATCGCCGAAAGTGTGCGCGGGATCATGCAGGCCGACCCGAACATGCGGACGGTCAACACCGACTGGAGTGAGCGAGCGCCGACCGTACACCTAGTGCTTGATCAGGATCGCCTCCAGGCGTTTGGTCTCAGTTCCGAAGATGCTGGAGAGCAACTGCAGTTCCTGCTTAAAGGCACAGCAGTCACCCAGGTACGTGAGGACATTCGAACCGTCGATGTCATGGCGCGGTCTTCTGGCGATACCCGCTTGGATCCGGCAAAAATCGATGACTTCACCCTCGTTGCCAAAGGTGGCAAGCGTGTACCGCTTTCGCAGGTCGCCGAAATTCAGGTCAGGCAGGAAGATCCGATCCTGCGACGTCGAGATCGGACACCCACCATCACCGTAAGGGGCGATATTGCCGATGACACTCAGCCACCGGATGTTTCCCTGATTGTGTGGAACGAGCTCCAGCCATTGGTTGCCAAGCTGCCGTCCGGCTATCGGATCGAGATGGCGGGTGCCATTGAAGAAGCCGGCAAAGCGAACGATGCTCTGGCACCACTGTTCCCGATCATGTTGCTGCTGACAATGATCGTAATCATCTTCCAGGTGAGGTCGCTGGCGGCCATGGCTATGGTGTTGGCCACCGCGCCCCTTGGGCTGGTCGGAGTGGTTCCGACGTTGCTGCTCTTCCATCAGCCTTTTGGCTTCAACGCCCTGATTGGTCTTATTGGCCTGGCAGGCATCCTGATGCGCAACACGCTGATTCTTATTGGCCAAATTCACACCAATGAAGAGCAAGGGCTGAGGCCATACGATGCAGTGGTGGAGGCCACCATCCAGCGCTCACGGCCGGTGTTGTTGACGGCGATGGCCGCCGTACTGGCTTTCATCCCGCTGACCCAATCCGTGTTCTGGGGTACGTTGGCCTACACCCTGATCGGCGGTACGTTCGGCGGCACTATCATGACCTTGGTGTTCTTGCCGGCGCTGTATGCGATCTGGTTCAAGATCAAGCCACAGCCGCAGGAAAAGCCTGCTGAAAGAGGTCTTTCAGAAGTGCATCGATGATCGACTGTCATTGGGCCTGGCAGTGTGGGCCCAATGGCACCCTCGAAGCGACGAACAGCGTATTGACCGGCTTGCCAACGATAACCGTCCGGCCAACTCACCTTCCTGACACCGACGCCAAAGGCGATGGTGTCCACCTAATTAGGTGGACACCATTTTCTAGCCTTTTAAGCGGGTCTTTTCATGCAGCCACAACGCCGATCCTATTCCAAATCCTTCAAGGCCCAGGTAGTCCAAGAGTGCGCTCAGCCCGGCGCGTCGATTGCCAGCGTCGCGCAGCACCACAACCTTAACGCGAACCTCGTCCATAAATGGATTCGGGTACAAACGAACAAAGCCGTGGAGCTGCAACCTGTAGTGGTCAACTCATCCCGGACACGGTTTTGAGTTTTTCTTCAGCTTTCGCCGGAGCCAGTCCATCGTTGAACTGATGGGATCGGATCCAGTTGTAGTGGCCCATCAGGTACTGGCTAATGTCTCGTTGAGCTTGCTGCCCGGTCAGGTAGCCCGTGGTCGGTATCTTCTCTGATATCAAGCTGCGAAATACTCGCTCCATCGGCGCACTATCCCAGCAGTTGCCTCGGCGGCTCATGCTCTGGCGCATGCGGTAGCGCCACAGTCTCTGGCGGAACTGACGACTGCCATATTGCGATCCCTGGTCGGAGTGAAACAGTAGCCCTTGAGGCTTTCCGCGTTGTTCGTAAGCCACGTCCAGCGCTTTGACCACTAGGTTTGCGTTCGGCTTTTCTGATAACGCTACGCCTTTGCTGCGCTCCCGAGTTCTTTCTGAATCCGTCGCTATGATGCGAGCTGATGCGAAAGTGGAAAAAAGTTTACTTCTACCCCAAGGCCGAGGACTTCGGAAAACCATCGAGGACTTTGCCGATCTGGTCTAACTGGATATCAGGGTGGCCGTGTTCGACCCGGTGCTTTTCGTCTTTCTGAGTCGTCACCGCAACCACCTAATTTCGCGAGATCACGTGAAGCCCATTGCTCACCGCAAAGGCACTTGGGGAGAGCATGATGGCCAGCTAAATTTCAGGTTCATACTTGAAGCCTACGGCTTCCCAATCCCGCCAGTCAGGATTCGCGCCGTCAACCCATCGAACGTCTATGGCGGTCGGGTTGCTCAATGCTCCACTCCCTCCCTGATACCAGGCTCCGGTTACTTTCCCATTTGCTTCGACGGCCAAGGGCATAAAGTTTGAATGAAATGAAGGAGGGCGTGATTGTTTCCATCTAGGAACCAACAGATTTCTGACCCGCTCGTGCTCTTGGCGTTGGAGCTCATGGAGCACAGGGACCAGCTCGCTGAAGCCACATCGTACTGAGATCTCTGAGAACTTCTTGAAACCCACCGATTTCTGGGGCGCCTCCACATTGATGTCCAATGTTCTGCCGCTGCACAAGTAGAATTCAGCCTCGGAAAGGTTCAGGTGCGTCACGCTCACTTCAGGATCTTTTTCAACAACCGCGAGGATGTAGTATTGGGCGGGAAAGACTTTTTCGACCTTGTTCTTGTCTTTAGCCATATTCCATCTACACGTTTTATTGAGCCTCCAGTTTTCGCGATTGCTCGTACTTTTAATTTCAATCGTCACACCCCATGTCAGCTGCAAGTCAAAGACATCACCATGGGGTTGGTTGCTGTAAAAAGGTGCCAAGCTTTTAGCCAGCTGTCCTGGAAGCGGAACTTGGTGCGTCAAGTCCAGCACCCGGCCCAACACTATGTCGTCGACGTGATCTATCAGGTGTCGAGCCAGAATGAATTCGATCATGACACCGCGAATGACGGGAGTCGTGATGTTCGAAAATGCCCAATCCCAAAACTCCCCAACATCATAAGCGAGACGTTGATTGTCAAAAGAAAATTTCAGGTCTCTCGTTACTTTGGAGGACATGATACACCGGTATTTGGAAGGGGCCGCATTGTAGCCATGGGTACTTGGCCAATCCAATCTGCGCGGAGTTTTTAAACTGCTGGGAGTCGGCCAGCAATCTCCAGTGCGGTGTATTTCCGTGAATGCAATGTCGGAGCTGCAATTAAAGGACACTCGGGTGATCGGCCTGGAACACTTACTGTACCGACTCCTGCCGCAGATCGAGAATGCAGCCCCGCACGGTAAGAGTAGTGGAGTCATCTGGGCATACCGTATGATGGCGACACCTTTGTCGCTCGGTGCCGCTTCGCAATGTCAATCGCTCCGCTTGATAGGCTCATATCTATATCATCAGGCCCTGACGAGTACAAAGACGCCCAGCGCCTAAGTGATCTAGCCGAGGCCCCCTATGTTGTTTGTTGGGCGCGCCTGGCATGGGCAAGACTGTGGCGTTCGAGCATTTTGCGGAGCGAGCGGGTGCGTCGTGCATTTCTGCCTTTTGGTTTCGACGCAAAGATCTTTCCGATGTCACGACGGTGTTTATCGATGCTCTCGATGAAGTCCCCATACAGAACGCCATTGAGATTGCAAAGTGCTTAGAAGAGCTACCGTCGATGCGATGGCGAGTGAGTTGTCGAGCGGAGGACTGGAACGAGGGTGGAAAGCTCAGCAAAGCTTTCGGTCAGGGGCTGGCAGCCCTTGACGAGGCCCCCGTCGTGGCTCAGTTGCAACCTCTCAGTGAGGAGGAAGCAGTCGCAGTGCTCACAGCGTTTGGCTGCTCAGAGCCCATCACGCTCCTCTCCACGCTGCAGACGCTGCGATCGACGCCCTTCGTGCCATCCCCGCTGGGGCTGAAGTTTCTGATGAGCGTGAAGCCCGAACGGTTGCCGTCGCTTACCCGTTTCGAACTGTACGAGTCCGGTGCACGCCATTTCGCTACCGAGCACAACCCCTCCAAGGCAGAAGACCGGCAATACGGCGAACCTGCGCCCGACGTCGTCCTAGACCATGCCGGGCGCGTCTTTCTGACTCTGCTCCTGACCGGAAAGCATGGCTTGCAGCGATCTGCTCCTGTCGCAGACACCATGCTGTCGGTGCATGACGCGGGGCTTGACCCGATCGCTCGCGAGACCGTCCTGTACACCGCGCTGTTCATGAAGAAGGGCGAAGACTTCCTGCCCTTTCATCGCAGCATCCAAGAGTTTCTGGCCGCGCGCTACCTGGCTCGCTTGGTGACAGGCGCCCTCGGGATCGCAAGACTACATATCGAACGCGCGGTTGCACTGTTGGTGTCGGTCGATGGATTGCCATCCGAAGGTCTGAAGGCGCTGTATGCCTGGTTCACCTGTCATCTGGTCAACGAGGGCGCACTACACCACGCCCAACGGCTGGTCCAGCGCGACCCGGAAACGCTGTTACTGCATGGCGATGCGGCCACACTTCCCGTTGCGTCCCGCGTCACCGTGCTGCAGGAGGTTGGGGCACGCGATCCGTTTTTTCGCTGGACTCCGGAGCAGTGGGGCCCGGCGCGGATCTGTTCCGTGGGACTTGTTACCCCGGACCTTGCGCCGCTGGTGATTGAGCTGCTGCAAACAGAGGCGTCCACGCACCGACTCAGCATGTTGCTGGAGGCGTTGTCGACCGGGCCGGCGCTGGCCTCCACCGCTGACGCCTGCTGGAGCGTCGCGTTACGCCAGAGTGACGTGCAATGGTGCCGAGAGCAGGCTATTGATGCTTGGCTACATAATGCTGTGACCTCAGCGGATGACATTTGGGGCGGATCGGCGAGCTCTGTTCCTCCGGGGAGACGTCGCGTGGTCACTTGCGCAGCATTGCACAACTTTTTTGCGCGATCCCTGCGCAACAGTTGGTGGTCGGCGACGTGGAGCGGGTTCTGGCTAGCCTGCAAATTGCCAATAATGCACTTCTTCCGCGAGCTGCGCCGGAAGATGGACGCATGGAGAGCACCTACGAGATCAGGGATATCGCCTGGCATGTGGCAGCAGATTTGTGGCGCCCCCTGATTTTGGATACACCGAAGCGCTGGCGGCTACAGGCTGGTATGGGTGCCTTGGAGCACAAATTCGCCTCGGTGCTGTGCATCGCGGCCTTGTCGCACGAGGGCGTAACCGCGAAAGAATTCGCGCACATGATGGTCGCTACCGGTGTGATCACTGGGGCCGAGTCAACCTTCAAGAAGGCTGCCGGAGAATGGTTGATCGCTCGATCCGCCTCCGAGGAGGTATTGCACGCGTTGCTTTTGATTGCGGACCAGGACGTAGCCGATAGCGGGTCGCTTGCCCTCGGACTGCGAGCGCTTGGCTTGAAGCCTAGCGAGACGCTGGTGCGCCTGATGCTGAACTCCGGCCCACTGATATCCAGCGTCGGTTCAGCATACGTCGGCAGACAGGTGGGTAACTGGGCACTGGAACGAGGAGAGCCCGTACCGGCCTGGCTGATTCCGGTACTCCACGAGAGCCCGGGTGCTGCCGCTGACGCCGCCCTGCAATACGTACGGCTACACGTTGAAGAAGAATCGGAGCGACAAGCGCACCAACGGGATAGCATCGAGCAGTGGCTAGTCCGTCAAATAACCGAATGGCAGTTGCAGTTACCCTCAGTGGTCGCAGGTAAGGTCGACGGGGCCTTGTACTGGGGGGCAGAAGTCTATTGCGGTAGTCGCCCGATCACGGGTCGTCACGGAAGCGGGATAGAGGCGCTGCAGGAAGTGTTCGGTGAACCGCTGGCTCAGTCAATCCTTGAGGGGCTCGCCCGTGTGTGGTCGAAGGGTGAGTATGAAGATGAACGCGGGGCTAGCGGAGCCATCACAGCCGCGTCTGCTTCCATTCACCTGGCGGACGGACAGGATTTCTCCGCGGAATCTGCGGGACGAATTCTCAAGGTCCTTTTCGCCACAGTGACAATGCGAGATGCCTATCTCAAGGAACGCTTAGAGAGCTGCTGCATTGATCAACTCATTCGATCGTTCATAGACGATCCTGCTTACTTTTATCAGCTCGCCCATCAGCGGGACGCCAATTGGAACGCGCTTTTGTACAAGCTGCGAGAGCATCCAGCGCGGTCCGCGTTACATGCGTGGGCCGTGCAGGTGGCATGGGAGCAGCCTGATACGCTGAGTGGACGTCTTCTAGACAGCGTGCTTCGGCTGGCTGAACTGTGCTGTCCCATTGGTCGAGCCAGGGCGACGGTACTGATGCTTTGGTCACGGGGAGCGATCTGCGCTGCGCTGGGCATACTTTGCCGTCTGCCTGCAGTCGGATGTGTTCAGCAATGACTTCGTACATGCCCTTGACGAGGCAGAGGACGCTGTCATTCACCGGGTGATCTTCGACGGATACCCCAACTGTAGCTATTGGCAGACGCCGACGTCCACGCTGGCCGTCAGCCGCCTCCTGTTGCAGTTCCTGTTCCAGCGCACTCGATTGATGCAGGGGCACTTTGAGCGCGTTTGGCCGGACACAGTGAAAGTATTGAAAGCCGTTTCGTTGTCGGATGAACCAAGCGTCGAGACGATCCTTTTGGAATTGCTCACGGACTCTGAGGGTGCACGCTGGGTTGATACCATCAGGCACGAGCTCGAGCTTTACAGGCGAGATGTCCGGTCGCAAACACAGAAGCTACTCTCTCCGACAGATCTGGCAAAGGTGCTGAGCGGCAGAGGCCCTATCAATGCGCAGGACCTGAAGGCCTTGGTGCTGTTGAGCCTTGAGGAAGTCGCTGCCGAGTTGGTGACTAACTACCTAGAGAACGACCATGTCCAAGCTCGCAGAATTCCGTCAACTCGAAAAACATCTAGCCGAGCAATTCCAGGCTCTCGAAGCTTTAAAGGGTGATGCTGGCCTGAAGCAAGAAATCGAATTCGAAACGAAACTTCGCGCCCTGCTAGCCAAGTATGGCTACAGCTTGAAAGACATCATCAACCTGCTTGATCCACAAGCAGGTCGCCGCGCTCCAGCAGCTCAGTCCCAATCGGGCACCCGCAAGCCTCGTCAGGTGAAGGTCTACAAAAACCCGCACACCGGCGAAGTCGTCGAAACTAAAGGCGGCAACCACAAAACGCTGAAAGAGTGGAAAGCGAAATACGGCTCTGACACCGTGGAGTCATGGCTGAACAAGTGATTTTGGTTTGAGTACAAAAGGCCCCGCGCGGGCCTTTTTTATTGCACGAGATTTGGCGGATACGTTTCTGTAACATTTTGAAACATTCGGCACGGGGGCGAGGTCAACAGGTTTAACCTATCAAAGAATTGCCCATGAAAATCCCTCGACCTTCCGCACGCCTAGAACACCTTTCTCAGCTCAGAAATCTGAAGATGGCCAGATCTGCACATGCCTATGTTCGAGGCCGCACGGTGCAGTTTTATGAGTGGCTGCATTCGCAGTCTGGGCGTCGTCTACCTAGCGGGCCACCTGTTTGGATTTGCGGGGACTGCCACGCAGGAAACCTTGGCCCAACGGGTGATCTGAAGGGCCAGATTGATATCCATATTCGTGATCTTGATCAGACCAGGAGTATTGCCTGCTTGATATCAAGGAGGCGGTCAGTGCCGCTGCTCCTCGCGCAGCAAGAGCAGCGATGCCGAGGGATAACGGTAAGCGTGTAGTTGAAGGTGCGCGCTCACTGTCTCCAGGTCTTGGTAATCGAATGCTAGCAACACGTGTACTCGATCATGGATTCTTCATTCGCGAGCTGCTCCCCCAGGACATGAAGCTCGAATTGGATCAGCTAAGCCAACGTGATGCGATGCTCGCTGCCGGGTATCTGGCGAGAGTGGTGGGCATCGCTCATGCAAGGCAGATGGACATGGCTAGCGGAGATCATCATTTCAACTGTTTCGATCTGTCGAAGTTGCTTCATCTGTCGATAGGAGCGAAACCCTCCAGCGAATGTTTAGCTGTTTCCCATTACCGGGTTGGTCTTCAATCGCCAGAATATCCCTGTCGAAAACAGTGTTAGAGCGCCCATGAAAGCGAATGTAGCGCGAAACGCCATGCCTATCACTTCAGGCTGCCCCGCAAACCAGTGGCTGAAAAACACTAGCAGTCCCCCTGCACATGACACGCCCATGCCCATGGATAACATTTGCACCATGGTCAGCGCGCTGTTGCCACTGCTGGTCTGATGGGTGCCAAGATCCTTGAGCGTCAGCGTGCTCATGGCGGTGAGTTGCAGGGAATTCAGCGCGCCGAAAATGCACAGCGCCAACACTTGCAACGCGACACCCCGTGGCTCGTGCCCGATCGCGAAGCTGCTGATGGTCAAGCCGATGAGCAAAGTGTTGGTGACCAGAAAGCACCGGTATCCCATGCGCGTCACCAGCCGGTTGGTCAACGACTTCACGGCGATGCCGGTCAATGCGACGGGGAGCATCAGTAACCCGGCGTTGAGCGGAGAGTAGCCTTGCGCGACTTGCAGGAACAGTGGCAGCAAAAACGGCGTCGACGAGCAGCCTAAGCGTGCGACGAAATTGCCGACCAAGCCAATGCGCAAACTGTCGACAGTTAATAAGTTCAGCGGGTACAGCGGCGATTGATGGCGACGAGCATGTTGCCAATAGCCCGCAAGGGCAGCCAGACCGGCTAAAGCCAGCGTCGATGCCACGCGCCAGTCAAAACCGAAACTGGCAATGCCATCCAGTGCGAGGGTGAGGCAAAACATACCCGCGCCCAGCAAGCCGTAGCCAACGAAATCGAAACGCCCGAGCCCGGCCAACGGTTGCCCGGGCATGTATTTCCAGGCGCCGAGTACGCCAAGAAATCCCACCGGTACGTTGATCAGAAAAATCCACTGCCAGCTGGCGAACTGTACCATCCAGCCGCCCAGTGCCGGGCCGATCAAAGGGCCGATGAGGCTGGGAATAGTGACAAAGCTGATCGCCGGCAACAGGCGGCTGCCGGTAAACATACGGATCACCGCCAGCCGGCCGACCGGCAACATCAGCGCACTGCCCATGCCCTGGAGGACGCGAGCAATCAGCAATTGATCAAGCGATTGCGCTAGCCCGCAGCACAGCGAACCCACGGTGAACAAAGCAATCGCCGTGATGTAAGTGCGCCGTGTGCCGAAACGATCCGCCAGCCAACCCGAGGCCGGAATCAGCAAGGCCATGGTCATCACGTAGGCGACGATGACCGACTGCATGCTCAGCGGACTTTCACCGAGGTTTAGCGCCATCGCCGGCAGCGCGGTAGTGACGATCGTGGCATCGAGGGTGAGCATGAAAAGGCCGCCCGCCACCAACCACAACAACGAACGGCTGATTTGCGGTGTTACTTCTGTGGTCAACATCCACGAGGTTCCTGTGAGGCAACACGGCTCAAATATCAGCGATCCAGAGGTTCAGGCGCTCGGCAATTTCCGCGCTGTTATGCTCCAGCATCAGCATGTGACCGTTGCCGGTGATGCCAAACTCTTCGAGCTGCCAGTGAGTCACCGGCACGCCGGCCTGTTGCAGATACGCGGCAGTCGCGTGGTCGTAAAGCGCATGGAAAGACGCTTCGCCAGTGACGATCAGAAACGGGATGGCTTGCAGATTGATCAATTGCCGCGCCGGTTCCTGCTGCAACCAGCCGGGCAGCCGATCGGCTCGAGTGGCTGGGCTGCGAACCACCGCCAATTGCTGGTCTGCGAGCAATGGCGGCGCGTAGGTCAACTCAATGTCGGCAATGCCCCAGCGACGGCGCTGTGTGTCGTCCAGCGTCTGGCTTTCGCCTTTCTGCGCCTGCTGCATCGACATGTTCACCACCGGCGGGCCTTGTGGCTCGATGGACACCACGGCTTTCACCAAGGACGGGCGGACATCCGCCAGCAGCCAGCCATAAGGCCCCGACTGCGAGTGGGTGATCAGAATCGCTTCACCGATTTTATCCAGCAACGCCGCCCCGGCGTTCTGGAACAATTGCTGACTTTTTGCGCTATCGGCAATGTAAGGCACATGCGTGGCGTAAAAAGCATCGAACACTGGATCGCCTTTGCGACCGGTGCCGGGCCACTGCGTGTGCTTCTTCGCTTGCGGCCATTCACCTTGAGTGGTGGCGGTGAAGTAGCGCTCGACAACCACCACCGGGGCAACACTCAACTCACCGTCCAGTTGCGCGTGCCAAGGCGAGCGGCCGCGCGCTGGCTGATCAACCAGATAAACCTCATAGCCGAGATCGACGAAGATCCGCGCCCAGCCCGGGCGACCGTCCGGGGTTTTCAGCCAGTTGGTCGCGGTTTGCGCGGTGCCATGCACGAACATCAGCGGATAGCGGCGCGTCACCGTGGCGGGCCTGAGTACCTCGACATACATCTGCCCGCTCATGACTTCTTTGCCGGGCGGGCCTATGTATTCACCGCCGATGTAGAAAAAGTCGTGGGCAATGGTTTCAGTCTTGTTGTTATTCATCATTCACATCCAAACAACGGGTGAAAAAACACACGGGTTTCAGTCGTTGATCTGTTCGAGTGTCTGGTCACGGGTGAGCGGCCCTAACAATGCCACCGACAGGGCACAGATGACCATGCACCCAGCCACCGCAATCAGCGCGGACTGCACGCCGAAGTGGCCCATGGCGAAGGCAATCATGAAACCGCTGAGACTGCCACCGAGGCGGCCGGTGGAATAGACAAAACCTACCGCCATCGCGCGAATCCGCGTCGGATACAGTTCCGACTGATAAGCGTGATAGCCGACCGAAAGAATCGTTGTGCCCATGGTCAACAGACCGCCGCAGGCAATGATCAGCAGCGGCACACGGAACTCGGCAAACGACAGGCCCGCGACGGCGATCAGCATGGCACCAAAAACGATCTGCCATTTGCGCTCGATGCGATCCGCAAAGAACAGCGCCAGAATCGGCCCGAGCGGTGCGCTGCATCCCATCACCACCGTATACGCCAGGCTTTTGCTAACCGTCACACCCTGTTCGATGAGAAATGTTGGTGCCCAATTCAGGAAGCCATAAATGCCCATGGCCTGGAACACGTGAAAGAGCACCAGCATGATCGTGCGCGTGCGGTAACGCGGGCTCCATAGTTCGCGGAAACTGCTTTTGTGTACCACCTGCACCTTGGTCGTCGGGATCGCCGCAGGCAGCGGCCGGCCGGTTTCCTGCTCAACCGCACGCTCCATGCGGCTGACTTCGGCATCGGCTTCTTGCAAACGACCTTTGTCTGCCAGCCAGCGCGCGCTTTCTGGCAGCTTGCGACGCAGCACCCACACCAGCAACGAACCGACTGCGCCAATGGCGATCACCCAACGCCAGCCATCAATGCCCAGCGGTTCATGCGGCACAAACAGGTAGGCGGTGATGCCGCAGGCTGGAACGGCCAGATAGGACATGATCCGGTTGATGGCAAATGCGCGTCCGCGCAAGGTCGGCGGCACCAGTTCACTCAGGTAAGCGTCGATGGCAATCACCTCGACTCCGAGGCCAATCGCGGTCATCAGGCGCCAGAAGTTCAAGCCCAGCGGGCCGGTCTGGCAAGCCATGATCAGCGAACACAAGGCATAGCCGATCAGGGCGTAAGTGAACACCGCACGACGGCCAAACTTGTCGGCGATCATGCCGAACCCCAGCGTGCCGATGAACAGCCCGATAAAGGTTGCGGCAATGTAAGCCGCCGCGCCGTTGAGGGCAAAGAAGCTGTCGGTGGTGCTCAACAGCACGCCACTGCGTACCATCCCGGGGATGACGAACGAGGTGGAAAACATCTCGAAGGTTTCAAAGAAACCACCGAGCGCCAACAGCGTGACGAAACGCCAGAGGCTTTTGCTGGCCGGCAACCGGTCAAGGCGCGCAGCGATCATTTCACCACTCAGCGCACTGGGCGTGGCGGTCGCGACAGAACCTAAAGCAGCACTCATTTTTTTATCCTTATTATCGTGTGAGTCTGGCTAAACCGACTTACTCCGGAACGGCGATGGACAACAGCGGCACGTACTGTTGGCCGCCGTAGCAGTCGCTGTCGGCGAGTTCGCCTTGATACACCGGGCGCGGGAACGACGCTTTGATCGCGCGCGCAGCATCGTGATAGACCAGCACGATGTCTTCTTCTTTCTGCTGATAAAGCTCCGCCAGCAGGGCGCGAGTGATTGGCTGCGTACGCCGTACCCGGGCGTAGTTGTCTTCGTTGGTGAACATCAGGTCGAAGGTCAATACAAACGGGCCGGCGTTCTTCGAACGCACCAGGCTGCAGAGTTGCGAAACAGTGGTCATGGGTCAAACCTCCAAGAGCTTGGTGCGGAACATTTCCAGCGGATTGTCGGGGAGCAGCACGTGGTTGACGCTGAAGCGATAGACCTGGCCGCGCTCCATTTCCGGTGGCGAGAACGGGTAAGCGATGGTGCTGATCAAGCCTTCGTAGCCCGGCACCGGCAGGTGTGCGCTAACGTGGGCGACGAAACTGGCGATCTTGCTGGCGTATTCCTGGGTCGGCGCAGTCACGGTGATCAGTACGCCGATTTCGTTGGGCGAGGGCGCCTTCTCGACTTCCAGCGGGCCCATCACCACGCCCATGCCATACAGGCGGAAATTGATGTCGTAGTCGCCCGGCTGCAAGCGGCCGCCGAACAGATCGGCGATGCGCGCGTTGAAGTATTGCTGGGCTTTGGGCAGCAGTTTATCCAGCGCCATAAACACGTTGGGATCGCGAATCCCGCCGACCACCACGGTCTGAAAACCGTTGGGCTGCGCGCCTTCCAGTTTGATCGTATAGACATCCGCCGGGTGAAATGCCGAACCACTGACTTTCACCGTGCGATCGCTGAGCGCCGTATAGACGGCGGCTTCGGTGTCGACGACGCCGGACGGCTCAGTCAGCAGGTATGGGTTGGCGTTCTCATAAAGGGTGTGCGCCGCGACCGATAGTGGAGTGACTTTAGCTTCAAGATCCAGCGGCTCGATTTCGAAATGATCGTCGCGGATATAGGCGATCAAGCCATCGGCTGCCGGGTTGACGCAGCACGCCGCGCCGCACTCGATGGTCTTGGCGGCGTGCCAGGTCAGCCCACGGTCGGCGCCCATGCGCTCCGGCACCACGGCGTACAACGCCGAATCACTGGCGCGACCGGCGAGAATGACTTGCGCGCCTTGATCGAGTGCTGCGCTCAACGGTTCGGTGCCCATCATGCCGACGATGTGGCTGCTATCGATAACGGCGGCGTCCAGTATTGGCGCAGGGTTGAGCGGTTTGATCCGGCCTTGTTCAAGGCGCTGGTGCAAATAGGCAGCGGGCTGGTCGGCGTAGATCAGGCCGAGTTTGAAATGCAGGCCTTCTTCGTCAGCAATTTCCAGGGCGATGTCAGCCATCCAGTCGACGCCGCTGTCGCGTCCGCTGGTGCCGCAGGAACCGATGATCAAAGGGATTTGCAGTTTGTCTCGGCCCAGTAACAGCAGACGCAAATCACGTTTGCAGGCGTCGCGTGAGAGTTTGGCGCGGCCACTGCCCAGGGCTGAAGGGCCGGAATCCGTGGAGCCGGCATCGCAGGCGATGACATGAGGGGCGAGGGCGAGGCCCCGTTCCAGAGAAGTTGCCTTGAAGCCGGCGCCGATTACGCCGGTAGGTGCCAGAACGCGTATTTCCACAATGCTCCCCTTTACGCCTACATATATAGATCAATATATGTACTTTATTTTTGTTGGGGCGAAGATATAGTGCAGTCTGCACGCTGTAAATCTGTACAAAATTCATCAACCCGAGAGCCTGAAATGGAAACTCCTGAAGACGGTTTATACCTGTCCGCCGACGAGGCTGCGGCGATTCTTGGCATCAGCCTGGCGACGCTGTACGCCTACGTCAGTCGCAAAAACATTCGTTCATTGAAGGTTGATGGTTCACGCAGTCGCCGATATTGGGCAGCGGATATTCAGCGTTTGGCCAAGCCGAAAAACGATGTGATCACCACGGTGACCGAGCCTCCGCGCGTCACTGCTTCAAGTGCGATCACGCTGTTGACCGACAAAGGTTTGTACTACCGGGGCCAAGATGTCGCGCAATTGGCGGAGACTGCCAGCGTTGAAGAAGTGGCCGAACTGATGTGGCAATCGCCGGGAGCGTTCGGTGACACGTTGCCCAAGCGCCCGAAAGCTGCAACCCCGTTGCTGAAGGCGTACGCGGAGATGCACCCGGTCGAAAAAGCCATTGCCTTGTTCCCATTGATCGAGCGGGAAAACCCCAAGGCTTACGACCTGTCGCCCGAAGGCTATGCCCGCACCGGTGTCGACGTTGTGCGTTGGCTGGCGGCGCTGATGGTCGGCGCCGAAGGGCCCAGTACGCAACCGTTGCCGACGTTTATCGTGAACGCGTTGGGGGTCGACAGCGCGTTCGAAGACCTGGTACGCCAGGTGGTCATTCTGTCGATGGATCACGAACTCGACCCGTCGACCTACACCGTGCGCGCAGCCGCCAATACCGGCGTTACACCGTACTACGCGGCGATCATCGGGCTGGCCGCTTCGCGTGGGCGGCGACTTGCCTACAGTCGCGGTGAAACCGTTGGTCGTCTGCTGGAAGAAATCTGTACAGCGCACAATCCTCAGGATCCGGTGTTGCAGCGCTACCGGGAAGGGGAGGCGATCCCCGGTTTTGGCTCGAACATGCACGGTGTCGCAGACCCCAGGGCGCAAAGCCTGTGGCTGACGCTGCAAGATTTGTTCGCCGGCGATATTGAGTTTCAACGCTTGCTGAAAGCCGCGCAGATCGCCCAGGAATTGCTTCAGCAACCACCGGATTTCATCCTGCTACTTAGCTTCGTCGGGCGCAAACTAAAGCTCGAAGGGCGCGAGTTGGCGTTGCCGGGAATCGGCCGGGTAATCGGCTGGCTGGCCCATGCCAGCGAACAATATCACCACCAAACGCTGATCCGCCCCCGCGCTAAATACACCGGCATCCTGCCGGACTGATCCTCCCCAGCCCGCCACGTGCGGGCTTTGCACTCCTATTGAGTCACGGTGGCCATCGCCGCTTCGCACAGCCCTGAGCATTGACAAAATTCGTACAGATTTACACTGATTACTTGATTGATTAGGCTCGCCGTCGTCAAGTTGAAATCAATGTATTTTGTATTCGTCAATGTTTAAGCCTGACTGACGATCACGAAATGCCGCGCCACAACTCAAAACAAAAATAATAGGAGCTGCTGCATGTCACCACGCACGCGTCTGTCATTTACTGACTCCCCTTGGCTCGGCACCACGTTGCTGGCCTTGACCCCGTTAGCCTGCGCCATATCGTTCAGCGTCCACGCCGACGATTTCGAATTCGGTGACATCACCGGTCGCTACAACGGCAACATCACCGCCGGCGCGATCTGGAGTACACAAAGCCCGACGACCTCAGCGATCAACCAGGGCAGCGCCAACAGCATCGGTTATGGCCATGCCGGTCAGTTCAGCAACGGCGGCGGGCGCACGTCGGACGACAGTCGCCTGAACTTCCACAAACCCGGCGAAGTGGTTTCTTCGCCGGTGACCTTGCTGGCGGAAACCGAGCTCAAATGGCAGAACTACGGATTATTCCTGCGCGGCAAGGCTTGGTACGACTACACCCTTAATCACAAGGAAGTCGACTACGGCAGCTCCGCCAACGGTTACCAGCCCAATCACACGCTCAACGACGATCACTACGATAAGCTTGCCAAGTTCCAGGGTGTCGAGTTGCTGGATGCCTATGTGTACGGCAACTACGACATTGACGGCCGTCCGCTCAATGTTCGCCTCGGTAATCAAGTGGTGAACTGGGGTGAAGGCCTGTTCTTCCAGAACGGTATCAATGCCGTCAACCCGATCGACGTCGCGGCCCTGCGCCGTCCGGGTTCGCAACTGAAGGAAGGCTTGCTTCCGGTGCCGATGCTGTACGGCAACTTCGGTTTGACCGACAGCCTGAGCGTGGAATCCTTCTATCAGTTGGAGTGGCGCAAAACCGTGCTCGAAGGCTGCGGCACGTTCTTTTCGACAAACGACTACATTCCTGACGGTTGCTACGGCGTGCCACGCGCCGGCGCCAATGATCGCGAATCCTTCGCCAACGGCCAGATCATCCAGCGCGGGCCAGATAAAGAGCCGCGGGACATGGGCCAGTTTGGTGCGGCCCTGCGCTATTTCTCAGACACGCTTGATACTGAGTTCGGCGCGTACGCGATGAACATTCACTCGCGCACGCCGTATTCCAACTCGGTGATCGGCACGCGTTCGATTGCCACCGGGCCTTATCCCGGTTGGGTTAGCCCGACCAGCAGCCCCGAGCTGGCGGCGGGCAACGGTGCTTACAGCGTGAGCTATCCGGAAGATGTGCGTATTTTCGGCCTGAGCTTTTCGACCACGTTGTTGAGTACGTCGGTATTCGGCGAAGTGAGCTATCGCCCCAACCAACCGGTGCAGTTGGCTAGTGCTGACCTTATTGCCGGGTTCGCCGCGCTGCCGCCAGATCAGGGTCGGGCGCTGGGCATCACCCTCGCGGATCAGGCGTATCAAAACTACGCGCCGGGCACGGTGGTCAACGGTTATGAACGGCTCAAAGTGACCCAGATGTCGATTGGTGCGGTCAAGTCGTTCCAGAACGTGTTGGGTGCCAACGCGTTGAACCTGGTCGGCGAGTTCGGCATGAAGTACATGAACAACCTGCCGAGCCTGGACGACGCGCGTTTCAATCGTACCGACCAGTACGGTTCCGACCTATCCAACGGGAGTGCGTTGGGTTGCGCACTGGGAACACGATCCAACCCTACATACGCCAAGCTCGGCTGCTCGAAAGACGGCTACACCACGAAATTTTCTTCGGGGTATCGCCTGCGTGCACAGCTGACCTACAACTCGCTGCTAGCCGGCGTCAACGTCTCGCCTTACGTGGCCTTTGGTCAGGATTTGCAGGGTTATTCGTACGACAGCAACTTCATTGAAGGGCGCATCGCCGGATCGGCGGGCGTCAAGGCTGATTACCTGCAGAAATACTCTGCTGACCTGTCGTGGTCGGGCAGTGGAAGCTCGCCGTGGGCGTCAACCGACAAAGACTTCGTCGCGCTCAGCGTAAGCATGGGTTTCTAACCAGCATTCGGACAACGAGGCATCCAATGAAAACAACAAAAATGATTTGCCTGACGGTCATGGGCAGCATGCTCTCCGTCATCAGCGCCATGGCGCTGGCTCAAGCAAGTGCCGCCGATGTGGCACGTCTGGGCCAGGATCTGACACCGTTCGGTGCACAGATGTCCGGTAATGCCAGCGGCACGATTCCGGCCTGGACGGGTGGTCTGACCCAGGCGCCGCAGGGTTACGTCGCCGGCAAGAGTTATGGTGATCCGTACGCCAATGACAAGCCGCTGTACACCATCACTGCCGCGAACATGGGCCAATACGCCGACCAGTTGACCGCCGGCTACAAAGCCATGTTGCAGAAGTTCCCCGGCTACAAGATGCTCGTTTACCCGACCCATCGATCAGTCGCGTTGCCGGCCAGTGAGTACGCGCAAATCAAGCAGGAGGCCGGCAAGGTCGTCCTCAATGACAGCGGCTCGGGCATGGCCAACTACGAGAAAACCAGCGTGCCGTTCCCGATTCCGACCAAGCCGCAGGAGTTGCTCTACAACCACTTGGCGCGCTATCGCCAGGGAGGCTACCAATATTTTCCGACGGAAATGGTAGTCAAACCGGGCGGCAACTTCACCGTGATCCATCGCGACGCAACACTCGCCATGGCCTCAGCGCTGGGCAATCCTGAACCGAATCGGCTGTATTACTACCTACTTAAAGTGACCGGGCCGGACAGCGTTGCTGGTCAACAAACGCTGCTGCACGAGCCGATGGATCAGGTCAAGGAACCGCGTCTGGCCTGGCAGTACAACCCAGGGCAACGCCGCGTTATTCGCGCGCCCGAGTTGGGTTACGACAGTTTTGATGGTTTGTCCGACGGGCTGCGCACCTATGACATGTACGACATGTACAGCGGCGCTTCCGACCGCTACGACTGGAAACTGGTCGGCAAGAAAGAAATGCTCGTCGCCTACAACACTTACAAGCTGGCCGACCGTTCGTTGCAGTACAGTGACATCGTCAAGCCAGAGCATCTCAACCAGGATCTGATTCGCTATGAAACCCACCGTGTGTGGGTGGTGGAAGGGACGTTGAAGCCAGGTGCGCGCCACATCTATGGCAAACGCACGCTGTACATCGACGAAGACAGCTGGGCGATTCTGGCCACTGACTTGTTCGATGGTCGCGGTGAATTGTGGCGCATGCAGGAAGCGCATTCGTTGCAGCGTTTCGATGTTCTGTCGAGCATCGCCATCAGCGACGTGGCGTATGACCTGCAATCGCGCAGCTACGTGGTCAACGGCCTGGCCAACCAGGAACGTGCCGAGCGTTTCGGCGTACACACGACGTTGCAGGACTTCAGCCCGGCGGCCCTGCGCCGCGCCGGTAACTGATTGCTGACGAGTGAATAAGCGTGGTCGTGCAAACGGCCACGTCGAGTGTTGCGCCCTTTATTCCAGAGACAACTTCGCGATGAAAAGTTTGATTTCGCTGCCGGCGCTGGGCCTGGCGTTTTTGTTGAGCGCCAGTCTGGCCGTTGCGGCCCCGGATCGTCTGCAACGCCCGTCGCCGATGTCGGATGCAACCAGTCGCTCGGCGCTGACGTCGATTCAGACATTACCTGACCTCCAGGTGATGGTCGGTGACAGCGGCCATATTCTGTTGCTCGGCGCGGATGGCCGGGTCGAACAAGCCCAAGTGCCCGTGGATTTGTTACTGACGGCCGTGCATTTCGTTGACGGCCAAAACGGCTGGGCGGTGGGGCATGACGGGGTGATTCTGCACAGCGCTGACAGCGGCAAGACCTGGCAAAAGCAGCTCGACGGCAACGAGATCAACGCGCTGCTCAATGAGTCTGCGGAAGGTGAAGTGAGGCGACTGCTCGAGGAAAAAGCCGCCCATCCGGATGACAGCGCGCTAGGCCTCGCTCTGGAAAACGCGCAGTTCGCGGTCGACGACGCTAAGGCGGCGACTGCCGGCGGCGCGTCGCGGCCCTTGCTCGACGTGTGGTTTCGCGACGCCAATCAAGGTTGGGCGGTGGGTTCTTACGGGGTGTTGTTGTCGACGATCGATGCTGGCCGTCGTTGGCAATATCAGTCCGGCGTGGACAACCCGGATCGCTTGCACCTGAATGCGCTTCTCGGCCTGGCCGATGGCACCTTGTTGATCGCGGGTGAGGGCGGGCGCGTGTATCGCTCAGCGGACAACGGTGCGCATTGGCAAACACCAATTACGCTCGGGCCTGCATCGATCTACAAACTGTTGGCGTTGAAAAACGGCAACGTACTGGCCATGGGGTTTGGCGGCGCGCTGTTTACCAGTCACGATACCGGCGCCACTTGGCAAGCGCTGGTCAACCCAGTCAAAGCTGCGTTGTATGGCGGGCAGCAACTTGTGGACGGCAGTGTTTTGCTGGCCGGGCAGGGTGGCGTGGTGTTGTACAGCGACGACGGCGAACACTTCAAAGTCTGGCGTTCGTCTAGCCGCTTGCCGTTGCTTGGCGTGGGGCAGATGTCCGCCTCGCAAGTCGCGCTGATCGGCAGTGGAGGTCTAAAAGTCCAATCCTTGGCAGAGCTCAAGGAGCACCTGCAATGAACGCCAAACTGAATGTCGATGTGCATCACGCAGGCCTCGCTTCGCGCCTGGTTGGGCATCTTGAACATGCGTTGTTCGGCTACCGCAAAACGGTGCTCGTTGTGTTTGCACTGGTGTCGCTGTTGCTCGGATTCGCCGCGCTGTCGTTGCGCCCGGATGCCAGTTTCAACCGGATGATTCCGATGCATCATCCCTTTGTCGCCAACTACCTGAAATTCGAAGACGTGCTGCGCCCGCAAAGTAACGTATTGCGCGTCGTGGTGGAAAATCCGCAGGGCGATATCGTCAATAAGGCGTTCCTTGAAACCCTGCGCGAAATCAATGATGCGATCTTCTACGTGCCTGGCGTCGATCGCGGCAACCTCAAGTCACTGTGGACGCCAAATGCGTTGTGGGCCGAAGTCACCAACGAGGGCATCCGTGCCGGGCGGGTGATTCCAGATGATTACGACGGCGGGCCGCAGGCACTCGCGCAAGTCAGGCAAAACATTGTTAGGGCCAACATGCTCGGTAGCTTTGTCGGCAACGACTTCAAGTCGGTGGTGATCCGCGTACCGCTGCTGGAGAACGACCCGCAAACCGGCAAGCCATTGGACTACGGCGTACTCGCACAGAATCTGGAGCAGCAGGTACGCGAGCGCTTCGACGCCCAGGGCGTGCATATCCGGGTCATCGGTTTCGCGCAGATCATTGGTGATCTGTTGGCAGCGTTCGGCGATATTGCGCTGTTCTTCGCCATCACCGTCGGGCTCATCACTCTGTTGCTGTACGCCTATTGCCGCTGCTGGCGAAGCACCGCTGTCACTGTGTTGACCTGTCTGCTGACGGTGCTTTGCCAGCTTGGCCTGCTCAGCCTGTTTGGACTCGGCCTCGACCCGTATTCGATTCTGGTGCCTTTTCTGGTGTTCGCCATCGGTATCAGCCACGCCGTGCAGAACATCAATCTGATGGTGGTGGAAGTGGATAAGGGCGTGACCTCGTTGCAGGCTTCACGCCGCACTTTCAGAGCGTTGTTCCTGCCGGGTTCGACGGCGTTGTTGGCGGACGTCGTGGGCTTCATTACCTTGATGGTGGTCGACATCGGCGTGATCCAACAATTGGCGATCACCGCGAGCATCGGCGTATTTGTCGCGCTGTTTACCAAGATGTTCCTGCTGCCGGTGTTGATGTCGTACGTCGGTGTCAGCCCGGCCGGGTTGCGCAAACAACAACGGCGGATGAACTACACTTGGCCGCTGTTCACCCGACTGTCGCGCGTGTGCGAACCACGCTTCGCCTGGCCACTGATTCTCGCCTGCCTAGTGTTGCTCGGTTACGGCTACCACGCGCGTCAGACCTTGCAGGTCGGCGACCTCGACAAGGGCGCGCCGGAGTTTCGCGCGCAAGCGCGCTACAATCTCGACAACGCTTATCTGCTCGATCACTACACCACCAGCACTGACGTGTACGTGGTGATTTTCAAAACCCCGCAAGAACAATGCGCACGGTTCGCCGCCGCCGATCTGGCCAACCGCTTTGCTCGCACCATGCGCCAAGTGCCGGGAGTGGAATCGGTGCAATCGCTGTACGACGCGATGCGTTTCAAGATCATGGCGACCAACGAAGGCAACCCGAAATGGGCCGAACTGTCGCGTGATCCCTACGTGATGAACACCGCGCGCTCCGGTGCCGCCAGCGAGTTCATCAACAGCGATTGTAGTGCCGCACCGATCAGCCTGTACCTCGCCGATCACAAGGCAAAAACCCTGACCGGCGTGGTCAACGCCGTCAACGCTTTCGCCGCCGAGAACAACACCGGTGAGCTGAAACTGTTACAAGCCGCTGGCAGCGCAGGCATCGAGGCTGCTACCAACATCGTCATCGAGCGCGCGGAAACGCTGATGCTGATCTTGGTGTTCATCATTATTACTGCGGTCGTGTGGTGGGAATTCCGCTCGCTGAAAGTGGCGTTTGCGTTGATGGCGCCGCTGTATCTGTCGACAGTCCTGTGCGAAGCGGTGATGGCGAAAATGGGGCTGGGGGTAAAGATCGCAACGCTGCCGGTGATCGCGCTGGGCGTGGGGATTGGTGTGGATTACGGGATTTATCTGTATAGCAAGATTGAAAGGTTTCTGCGTCAGGGGCTGGCGCCGCAGGAGGCTTTTCTGGAGTCGCTGAAAACGACTGGTACTTCGATTGTATTCACCGCGCTGACGCTGGCGGCGGGTGTCGCAACGTGGATGTTCTCGGCGCTTAAGTTTCAGGCGGACATGGGCATGCTGCTGATGCTGCTGTTTATCTGGAACATGATAGGGACGTTGGTGCTGACGCCAGCGTTGGCTTCGGTGTTGGTTTTCGGCAAGGCTGGGAAAAGGGGGAATGGATAAGCGGGGGTGATACGTTGGGAAGTAGGTCGTTTATAAAAATTTGAAACGCTAAAATCCTGGGCTATGAGCCGCTGCTGGGCGGTTTAGAAGCATGCATTTTTTGAAACGGTACTCGGTTGCTATCGGCCCAAGGGCGGACATTCGTAAATGCGCGTGGGCGGCATCGACATTTGAAAGAGTCAAACCTTTCGTGCCCAGCTTCCGAACATCATATCGCCGATGTAGAGGCCTGATGAGGCTGAACGCTCCTGATCCAGACGCTCTTGCAGCGTTTTAATTTCGACTTCTTCTGCACTGCCCCCCTAATGTGATGATTCGCGGCAAGCAGGCTTGAGCAACGTTACCAAGACCGTAAGGAGTATCAGATGTTTGTATCAGGCATTCTGCCCGCACGCTTTCAACGGTCAAGCCTGCTTGGGTAAAAATGCCGTGCAGATTAAAGCTGATGTGTAGATCGGCCCCTTCACGAGCAATCATTTCTTGAACCCAAGATTGCGCTCTTTTATGCAAAGGAGAAACTTCTGGCATTAGGGTCGCTGGCAGCATCAGTACCTCCATCAGAAAAATCTAATTTAGCCGGGCCCTGCTGGCCCGAAGTATCGACTATTGGAACAGTGGCTCGGTTTGGATAGTGTGTATGCATCGTTTTGGCAGCCCGATTGGCCTGACGTAAGGACGTATCGCCGATGGACTCTGCCGCAACGTCTGCGGTCAATATGGATATAAGGTATTTAATTCTTCAGCAGTCATCCACGCGCGACAGACCTTCGTGTTCACTCTGGATACGATCATGAACACAACACATATTTTCCCGTTAAAACATGTTCGTCATCATCCCCCTCTAGTGAGCGAAAGCCCGCAGGATGCCGCTCGAGCGGACTGGCTCTACAACTCAGCGGAAGAACTTCTGCGCGGCAACAGCGTGTCGTTCCAACGTCGCATGCATACTCAGCAAGGTGTGACTGCTGAAGAGTTCGTCCTGGCAGTGGATGAGTACGTGAACAACCGTCTTGCCGATGACGAGGTACATACCTCGGCGCTGGGCTGGCTGATCATCACCCTCGAGCGAGGACATGCCGACAAGACTGCTACAGCAGAACTGCTGGGCAATTGTGATCACCCGTTGGGCAAGCTTGGCGAGATTGCCGAGGCGCTGCTTGAACCCATCGCGGATGACGCTCTGCTAGGTGACTTGTTAGGCTGTAGAGCTAAAGCTACTACGCCTATCGCACCTTCGGGCTTAAGCCCGCCTCGACGCGTCGTGCGACAATCGAAGCCACGACTGATGCAATACCGACAGCAAAGATCACGCCTTCCAATTTCAGCGTCTTAAACGGTGAAGCTGATGATCTCAGCGGTGATAGGGTTTCTGGTTTTCAACTCTGTACAATCGACACTCGGATCCCAGGGAGGGCTCGAAAGCTTGTGAGTTAAGGAGTAGATGCCATTGATTTCGTTGGATTCTGGTAATTAAGGACAAAGTCCGAGTTATTGCGAGAATCGCGAAATGTTGCGAATCTCACAAGCTTTTGATTTTAAAACAGTTTTCAAGATTCTTTCAAAATTTTTGCGAAAATTGGCAGGCTTTTCGCGTAGTAAACTCAAATTTTAGGGGTTTTCGCATCATTATTTTGAGCTGAACTACAAGGTTTTCGCATCAAAACATCGGAAATGAATGATCAATATTGCCAGCGGTTCACTCAGCTCCAAAAAAACCATCGGGTCATGCGCAGTCCATTAATATTCAAAGCTTTTTTAGTAACTTCACTTGGCTGTACAGCTGATTCAATAGGCAATTAATGGCAAAAAAGAAAGCGCACTGCAGCAATCCAAGTTTATTTGTCAAGTTTTCGATCAGTCGCCTCGGTGTGCATCCTGCAAGGATCTGGATATTCGATGGTATGTTTTTTGTATGGCTTGTGCGGATTTCACTGAGTTAGTTCTGAAAGGGGCCTTTTGTCGCAAGGTTCCCGGTGATCTTAGTTAATATATATTAAATATTGCCGGGTGGTTTATGCTTATTAATTGCATGGCTGTTCGTCGAGTTTGGCCGATTGACAGGTAAGATTGTCGGAAGTTTAATTGGCACGACTTTGCGGTCGTTGCAGAAAAATATTTCTCTTTAACAAAGCAAGCTGAAAAAAGCTTCCGCTCGATAGCGGCACGTCAGAAATTTGCTCTTATGTCAAATAGGAAGTTTTATGGCTTACCTAAGTGAAAACGCCGAAGCAGAAGAAATAGAACGTTATAAGGTAGGTGTGAAGCGTTTTACCATCCTTCAAAGCGTTGCCAAAGATGAACTTAGCGTTAGCGAAGCATGTGAAATACTTGGTGTCTCATTATCTCAGTTTTATAGAATAAGAAGTCGTGCGGTAGGTGCTGTAACCTACCAAGCATTAGTTCCAGGTCGCGTAGGCCGGAAGGCTGGATTAGCGCAAATTAGAAGTGATGTCGAAAAACTAATTAGAGAGCTGTTCCTGGAGCATTATCCAACAGCTAGAACTTATTCAGCAGTATGGAAAGCCTGTCAGTCAGAGGCAGATGTTCGCTTGTTACCGAGGCCAAGTTATCATGTCGTCTCTTCATGGATAAAACGACAAGATGAACGGTTGTTGTTTGAGATGAAGTTCGGAAAGGACGCGGCAAAGCAGCACTTTGAATCGCGCCCAGGATATAAGGAAACCAACTCGCCTTTGGAATGGGTTCAAATTGATCACACGGAATGCGATATTTTGTTGGTGGACGAAAGCGATCCAAAAATAATAATCGGCCGCCCATGGATAAGTTACGCGATCTGTATTCATACTCGTGTGATTCTAGGTTTCTATATTTCTTTCCTCCGACCCAGTGCTGTCACGGTAGCAATGTTACTCGAGATCTGTGTGCTTCCAAAGGACGAGATGCTGACTAGATGGGGGCTGCCATTGCACCTATGGCCTATGTCCGGGCTACCAATTGTGATACACACCGATAATGCGAAGGAGTTTATTTCGGATGTATTTGTACTGAATGCGGAGGACTTTGATATAAAAGTCCAGCATCGAGATATACCCGAGAAACATCAGGGTGGACATATTGAGAGCCTCATAGGGAAGCAGATGCTCCATACTATTCACCAACTCCCCGGCAGCACGGGTTCAAATGTTGTACAGCGAAAGTCGAGAAATAGCGAGAAAACGGCTCGCTTAACTTTGCCTAAACTGAGACGAGCGCTGGTGTGGAACATACATTCTTACCATCAAACTAAACATTCTGAGCTCGGCCGGTTACCCGCAGAGGCATGGGATGAGTACTTCATAAAGCATCCGAATCATCGCGTTCTCGCCGACGAGCGCCATGAAACCTTTAAGTACATATTTTATCCAGAAAAACCACGAAAGCTAGTTCAACCCGAGGGTATTGAACTATTTCGTAGGTTTTATTTTAGTAAGGATATTGAAGATCATACTAGAGAGAAGTTCGATGTTAAGTATGATCCCTACGACATCAGCTATATTATGGTTAAATTAAGAGATGCATGGGTGCGAGTTCCTTGTGTTCGGAATAATTTCAAAAGAAGCGACGATTATGAAATCTATCGTTGGGAGCGGCAACAAAAAGGGCTAAGAGATGGAACGATGAGTGCTGAAGGGGCTGCCTCTGCTAGAAAATTTCATCAGGAAATTAATGCGAAACTGAGTCCTAGCGAAAAACGTCAAAGAAAGCGAGATGCAGGTGAAAAAACTTATAAGGCAGAAAACAAGATGTCGCAACTTGGTAATGCGAGTTCAGGTAATTATAACGAAAGTGTAACCCAGCAATCTCGACCATCAGGGAAGCATCATCAAGCAAGTAATGGCACTAAGTCTAAATCAAAGCCTATCTCCAATGTCATAAACGCAGCAGCCTTCTTTAATGATAAGAAAAATGTCGATTATGACCAAGAGCCGGTAATCTACGACTCTAGTCTGCACAATAAGTAGCGCTCCGTAGCAGCGGTACCGTTGGATTACCTATAGTTAAATTATTCAACAATCAAAGACGTCGGTATTCCTACAGGAACCGGCGTGGGGCGAGAAGGAAATGTCTAATTATTTTCATGTGCATGAAGAGTCAAGAAAGCATTTTGAACTGAGCGATCATGATAGAATGTATGTATGCCTGCATGATATCTGGATCAAACATCCAAATGCGGAGCGTTTAATAAACTCAATACACTTTTCGCTCAAAATGACAAATCGGATTACTTCACCATGTATGCTTTGCGTTGCACCAGGAGGGGCGGGGAAAACAGCAGTAATCACAGAGCTAAAAACTAGGAATATTTTTTCTGAATACAAAATGCTTTTTGTGACCATGCATATTAACCCAAACAACTATAGTCTGCGGGACTTGATTTTGGTGGAGATGGGGCTAGGCGTGGGGCGTAGAGCTCGTCAGGGAGAGAATCTCACTCCCGAAATGCAAAACCTGATTAAGTTTCAGAAAATCAGAGGGATCGTGATCGATGAGGTACATGATGCTCTTCATTTGACATCGACTCAACAAAGTCAAAATCTTTCGCTTTTGAAAAATCTCTCGAGTCAAATTTATGGTCTGTCTGTATTTGCTTTTGGAATTCCCAAAGCTGCCCGTGTGCTGAGACACGACGCCCAAGTGCGTCGCCGTTATGCAGTAAGATCTCTAGCGCGTTGGGAAAATGGGGACGAATATCGTAATTTTGTAGCTAGTTATATTAATCGCCTTCCCCTGAAAAAGCCGACTAATTTCAAAGATCAGGCGTTGTTTATAAAAATTTTTGAAAAAAGTCTTGGAATCACTGACAATATTGTGAAAATTCTCCAAGCCTCTGCTGCGGCTGCAGTTGTTGATGGATGTGAGTGCATTACTCATTTCCATATTGACAATATCGAGGCGCTTATGGAAGTCGTCAATCTGTCACTTCGCGATCTTGATGAGGACGATAGTTACGACTCGGAGTAGGGTCTAAGAGCTAAAAATGAACTCAAAAAAAAGAGGGATTGCAATGGCAATACTGGAAGGATTCCATGGTTTCCAGTATAGCGATTATCAGCGAGACAGCATATTCACTGGTGTGTGTAATGCTGTATCCAAAGGAAGTGGGCAGTTGATATTGTTAGAAGGCCCGTCTGGGAGTGGAGTTACGACGTTCTTGAACAATGTAGCCAGTCATCCTCAATTTAAAGGGGTCACTCTGCATGCTGACTTTTTCAAGACCGCATACAGTCTGATCGATAGAATCTGCGATGCATACTGTTTTGAGATGTCTGCAAGGCCTCACACTAATTTGCCAGAGACACTAAAAAAGTATTTTGAATTGACCGGTGAGCGAATGCTGGTAGCAGATGACCTCGAGGCTTTTTGTTCCAATGATAGTGAGCTTGAATCTCTTGCTAAACAGGTTGCAAAGCTCACTGAGACTAGTTCGGGAATGTCGCTTGTATGCTCAACTAGATCATACAAACTGAGGAGGCTTCTTGATAGATATGTGCCAAGATTAATGGCGGTCTGGCTGGATGGAGAACTTACTCGCTTTCAAGCTGATGACCTAATCAATAAATTTTGGAGTTATCTTAACCAAAAATATGGTTTAAGGTATAGAGGCGTTGAGATGGTATATAAAATTTCAAGTGCGTATATTTTGGAGATTCATTTTCTGATAAGGCATGTGGAGTTGACTTATCTCGCCACGATGCTTGGTTTGTCGGCTCTTATTGATGGGGAAAAAGCAAACCTTGAAGTGCTTACCTATGAAATCCAGAAGAAAATATACTCATAAAGAAGTGTTAGGTGAGAGTCTGTCATCGTGGATGCACCGTCATGACAGGAATAGTAGAATAAGGTCTGATGCTCACATCAGCGCTTCAGCTTCGAGTTGTTACAAAAAATTCATGGCAGTGGGAAGTCATGTTATTAGTAATGATCGAGATTTTAAAGATTCAAATGACATTCTACCCGAGTTTCTTATTTGTCATGGCGTTGATGTCACCTCACTTGGTACCGTTGGTGATCCAGAGGAAAGACCAATGGTGCCATTTCACTATAGGCGGTCTTACTGCTATGAATGTTTCGAAAGTTCACTTCAGTTGACGCAAAGTTTTGCCTGGAAGCTAGAGTGGAGATACATATTGAATCCCTTTTGCTCGGTGCATAATTCGCTGTTGCGAGAGGCACCGTTAGATTCGGCCCTTTCTTATGGCTTTGGACAAAGAGCATTTGAAAGTCATCATGGAGGAGGGAGGCATCAAGCTCGACATGACGCAATGTGCATCAAAAGCGCGGATATTTTTAATTTGTCATGGTTTGTGCAAGTTCGCTATGAGAAGCTGAGAAAGCTTGCTGCTAAACAGGGTGTATCTAAAAATCTGGATGAGTATGTGTTGAGTATCGTGCGGAGTATGCTGATGCCGTGCATGCGATCATCGTTTGATGATATAGATTTAAATGGCGTGTTGGGGCCTGATTGTTTTCCTCGCGATGGCCATAGCCTTTACATTCAATATTATTACGAAATATACCGCGTCACATCTGCCGCTCGCGCCAGGGCCTTGTACTTGATGGGAATATTGCTCGGTTGGATTGATGAGAAGCAAGCAAGAAAATCGCAAGGTGATAATTACTTTATTGCTACGTGTTCTGATGAGATTTTCAACCACCTCAGAAAATCTAAAGCTCTTACAAGGCTGTTATGTCAAAAGCTTAACATTCACCAAAATGATTACATATCTATAGATTTTTCAAGTATCGCAGGAGACTAATTGTACAGATATATTTTTCCAGTATTCATTAATCCCTACTTTCAAGTGCGCTGCCCTGGGGATGGCACGCTCAGAAATATAGTCATCTGTTTTTTATTCGACTCGGGGAGTAGGCGAATCCTCACTTGCTCTTTCTCGTATGAGGGCTATCATTCGCAGATTTATCAGCGGGCTACGCTTTCCCTTTATGAAATAGTTAGGGGTGCTAAAAAAACAAGTGCAAATTTACTAAACATGACTGGGAGTTTCAAACAGGCGTCTACCGCGCACGCGCCTTGCAAAAAGCGCTTAGAGCCTCATGTATTGCATTTTTTTCTTGACTATCGGATGACTCGGCGCCCAAGTATTTCAAACAAGACAGAGTTTGAAGTCTCGATTTTTGATTGCTTGTATGACTGGCCTCCAAGTCATGTAGTTTCAATTGTTGACCCTTACAGGCTTTCCTACAATGTTTTTTTGCGAGTCTTAGAAAATTTTATGATCCGTCTTGGGTATGAATTGTTGCTGACTCCTTGCAGTTAGAATCTTCGTGCAGCCGTAGTTAGTTATATTTATTCCATGTTCTACTAACAGTGTTATGGAGAAACCAAGTGCTTCGCGGGCTTCTTTTTGTGCTTCACGTTGTGCGGTCGGAAATCGCATTTTACGGACGTAGCGCTCTTGCTCAAGAAGCTTTGAAGCGCGTTCGCAACGAAGCCCAAAGTGCCCTCGGCGTACATTATTACCAGCAAATACCTTGGGCCTTTGGCTGAATGTCTCTAGCAAGGGGTTAGTGAGGGGCGAACACGGTTCTTTGAAGATTTTGCCGATTTTTAGCGCCCAGGTGACCAATGCTCTCACGTATCATCGTGACCTAGGTTACACACGGTACAGCTTCCACTCTGATGACATAGCCATGCCCAATCGCGCCGGAACTGCTGGTGTATTGCAAATCTGCGTTGAGCGCAAGTACATCGGTTTCATTGTCTTCGTGTAGAGGCTTGATGCGTCCTCCGCTGGATGCGCTGTTCCTTTACCGCAACGAGGTAAAGGAACAGCGTAATTAATAGCAGCGCTGCTACAAACGTCGACTGCAGTAAGCCCAGGTTGAACTGCGTCAACTTCAGCGGCCCCTCATCATCAAGCAGGATGACTTTACTCGGTTGAATCGGGATAACGAGCGGATGCTGAGCGAGGCCCTCCAGCAGAATATAGTCATGTCGGAGCAGCAGCATTCTATGCAGCGCCTGACAGGCGAAATCACGTCAATGATAACAGCTGTTGCCAAGGCGGACGGGGCAAAGGACATGTTGAAGGAGCAACTCGATGAATCAGGTGATGAAGCCCAACGGCTTGAAGAGGAGTTAGCGCTGGCAGCTGAGGAGGTGGCTCGGGCTAAGAGGCAACTTACAGAGTTCTCAGTAGAGGTCGCGCAGTTACGGCAGAAGATGAATCATCATGGCAGTGCGTAGTTTCCACCGTCAGCCCGAAACGGGCCCAAGCTACAGCTAACATTAAAAGGGAGGTCTAATGAAAAATGCAGACACGGCTAGACGTATTTCACATTCTGGTCAACCGAGCTTAAAGCACGCCCATGAACGTCTGAATGAATTGCTCACTTCAGTTGATGTTGGGGGGATTGCTTCAGCAGTTGGTGAACAGAACAACACGAAAAAAACCGCAATTTCTTAGCAGAGAGCACGATAAGTTCGCGGCTGTGGACGATGAATGCCATTGCATTTTGGCGTGTCGAAAAGGCAAATATGTGCTGCCTACGCTATGACTTCCAATGTCCATACACCGTAGACCTGGAAAGGCCGAGCTTTTCCATAACGTCTTTTCGGCTAAACCCTGCCTCCTTGAGCTCCCTAATTGCCTGAGCATTTTTAGAGCCCTCCGGTTTCCCTCGAGAGCGCTGCACAAGCGTGTCGTCAACAATCTGCGTTGCAAGAAGATCCAAGCCTCCTTCTGATCGGAAGCTCTCCAACTCGACACGGGCTCGTTCCAAAGCCGCTTCGGGGGTCTCGCCATTGCTCATGGAGATGCTGATGGCAAGAAGGGCCACAGGGTCAAGCTTCAGAGGCGTGGATAGCTCGATCAATTTATCAATGGTGATGTTGATCTTCCCGCGTTCGAGCGCACTGATGTTCGTGCGCGCGGTGACAGGCGCCAAGTCTTCGTATGCCAGCCCGCGCACCGACCGGATTACCCGGATCGTTGCGGCAATCTCTTTCTTGAGCGACATGATTGTCCCTAAAAAGCGAGGATAGGGCCACACACGGAGTGTTTAGATAAACGTCGATTGATGTTATTATTTTGGACGACGTCGATTGTTAGGCTTTGGGAGCTGGCCGCGTCATCTGCTTTCAAGCGTCCTAGGGAGCTCTATATCGAGATAATCGAGCTCGCAAGAATCGTAAACGTATTCGATGTATTGACGCGATGGAATCCAATGGGGCGAAGCAATTCCCCCTCGCTACGAGAGCAAGGAAGCACAAATTCAATAGGGTTACCGCACATGCATGCACCACAGGTGAGTATCTAAAACATGTTTATCTCCGATGAATCTTGCTCAGTACGTTTTCCTGGGCTTTTGGGGGAAGGGCGAGCCGCATGGCGAATGGTCGAGCGGGAATCAATGGATCCTTGGTATCACGTCATCCTCCGGTTCTGCGAAGGAACCAGGCGCCGCACAAAAAAATTTATGCCAACAGACGCCTCCTTGCTGTCCGACCTACTGGCTCAGCAGAGTCCAACCTGCTCGGTTGAAGAGATCCAGGTCGTGACTGCCCCTTGGTTGAACGGGGGATCTTCAGAGCGTATGGAGAAGCTGCTCAGTCTGGTCGTCGGATACGACCAAAAAGGCGAGTGCGTGATGCTGCATAAGGTGGCAGGTGGAGCTGTTTACAGCAGCGCTCAAGAGGGCCTCGTAGCTGACTCACTTACCAATATACGAACGATCTATGAGGAAATGGAGCAACCTGTTCAGGAATGCGCGGAGCACGACACAGCACGGCCATTCCCATGAAGCTTCAAGTGTACTCAGACCTGCACATAGAGTTCGATCGGTTCGAGCCCGCCTCAAGCGGCGCGGACGTAGTTATCCTCGCTGGCGACATTGATATCAAAACGCGCGGCGTGAAATGGGCGAACGAGGTGTTCCGGTGTCCGGTGATCTACGTGTGTGGCAATCACGAGTTTTACGGTGGTCACATTGATCACACGCTGCGGAAGATGAAGGACGCGGCAGCGCCTCACGTCCACGTCCTTGAAAACGAAGTCTTGATCCTGAACCAAACTAGGTTTTTGGTCACTTCAGCGTGGACAGATTACTCGTCGACAGGAGATGTTGCTGCCGCGAAACGCGTTGCCTGGGAATGGATGAACGATTTTACCCTCATCAGAAAAGATGAGAATTACCGTCGCCTCCGTCCCGATGACTTGATCGCTAAATCTAAAGCAGCCTATGCCTGGCTCACACAGGAACTGGATAAGCCATTCGATGGCAAGACCGTTGTTGTTACGCACCATGCACCGACGTTGGATTACGTGGCAGATGACCTACCCACACACCTGCTCGCTGCCTATGCCAATAACTGGCAGGAGCTCGTGGGCAAGTCCGATCTTTGGGTCTACGGGCATACCCACGTCTCAGCGGACTTCCTCAAGAATGGGTGTCGTGTGGTTTCTAATCCTCGCGGATATCCAAATCAACAGACTGGGTTCGATCCAGATTTTCTGATCGAGCTTTGATATGCAGTCGTTCAGTCATGACCCTCAGCAGAAGGAATAACACTGCATGGAGGCATCAGGCCCCGCGCTCGATGTCAGCTCTACCTAAATCGATTTCGAGAAATTCACATGGTTACGTTAGAAGAGATTTCCAAACTCCTTTATGGGGCAGGAGAAGAGATGCCTGGCTGGCAAGGCACCCAAGATGAGCTGATTGCATTGTCCGTAAAGGCCTTCGCAGGGAAAGCATTTTGCATAGTGCGACAATGGATTTTGATCGACCTCACGGTTAACTCGGATGAGAAAGAAAAGCTAAGCGGGCTTGGTCTACTTCCCGCGACGCTTTTCGCTCACGAAGTCGTCCTAGACAGCAAAAACCGTTTCCAGCCGAGTATGTGGGTGCGCAGCAATTTCGGAAAATCCTTCACTGAAGGCTGCATGTTTGAAACCAAGAGTACGGTCTACCTTCTCCTAGGGGCAGGACAGAGGAAAGAAGCTAGCATTGGTGCGGCTTTTTCGATGAAGGCAGGGTGAGCAATGCTCGCCGATAAATTATATAGAGTCGTTTTGGAGCTTGGGTTTGATGCCTGAAGTCACTGAGTTGAAATTCCACAGTAAAGATTTGAGCGACTTTCAGCTGAGTCGCTTGGTGCGAGCAAGCCTTCGAAAATATGAGGTGCCTATCACAGCCTTCATTAGCGATGCTCTGATTATAGATGACACATGCCTGGGCGTTTCCTTTGACCATTCCGAGCGTGACGATAAATACCACAGGGCTGACGGTTCCATTCTGCGTACAGGTAAAATTCAATCAGCGAGGAAAGAAGGGCGGTTTTGGCTGCTCGAAACCCAAGACGGTAATTACGTCATCGCTAGCTTTAAGCGAGACCTCGGCAGAGCGAGCTTTCTTAAGCTACTCGATTCCGCCGACCGTTTTTAACTGATGGCGAGAAAGCGCCTTCGTATTCGAGGTACGGTTCGGCACAGAGCTTGTTTCAGTAACCGCACTCGTTCAGCAGTTTTTTGTAGAAACTCACGCCGCCGTTGGACGATGCTCAAAATGAGGTAGTCGCGATCGGTGTCTCTCGTCGACAAATGCCCCGCGTCTACGAGACCGTGGATGTAGCCCTCGGCTCTGCCTCTTGCTTCAAGCAACGCCTCTTTGGATGTGCTTTTGTAGATGTCTTCAGCGATGAGCTTCCACCGCCTCTTCTGCCAGCGCCCAACAGGGTTGTCGGAAATTTCGGTGCGTTGGGTCAGGTTGTTGAAATCGGCCCGTGCGTCAGTTGCGTTCGAGGCGGACTCTCAGTAGTGATAACTGAGTGAACGCTATTATGCGCGCGTTGAGTCGCTTGCTGTTTGCTGGCTTTGTTAGGCGCTGGCGCGAAGGGGCGATTTCAATAACGGTGCACGTGATCGGTTGCATTCAGGGAATACATTCTTAACCCGGAGTCCAACATGGGACACCTCAGCATTGAGGACGTCTACCCCGACGACGTAGAAAAATACGGCCACCTGCGGGTGGGATTGACTGACCTCTACGTAAAAGACAATCACGCCATTTATGGTGTGGTTACACGTGGCGAATACCGTAAGCTGACCAGTAGGTTATTGCGCGACGAAGCGGTGCAAATAATCATCAGCGCTAAGCTCGCCGCGTTGCCCCAAGACTACGATCCATGGATCTGGCGAATCGAGCGCAATCGCGCCTTACGCACTAGGTATGGGGACAAATTCGATCCTAGGAGTGACGACTGACAGAACCCACTTTCAATCACAGTGTTGCTCGTCAACTTACTCGGCCGACCTTTGAGTTACGCTCCTCGAACATCCATTGGGGCTGTAAATAGTGGGACGTACACACGCCCCGATGACAGGCCACGCAAAAAATCGTTGAAAGGAAAGGACGTTGAAGATATTCCTGGATTGCGAATTTACCCAGCTCAATCAGGACTCGAAGCTGATATCCCTAGCGCTGGTATCGGAATCAGGCGATGAGTTCTACGTTGAGCTGACGGATGCCTATTCGGTTGAGGACTGCAGTGATTTCGTCATCCAGAACGTCCTACCGCAGCTCGATTGTCTGCGATATGGACAGTCGCTCGTCGAGGCCCGAGCCTCGATTCGAAGATTCATAAGCAGCTTCGACGAGGAGCTTGAGGTGTGTTCCGATGCGCCACATTGGGATTGGGGGTTTTTCTGTGTTCTCGCTTGCGCAGATCATCAGCCCTGGCCAGCCAGGGTAATGAATCAACCGATCAACCTAACGATCCTCTTCGCTCAAGTAGATGCAAAAGCTCTTGAACAGGTAGAACTGTGTGAACCACCACACCATGCGTTACTGGACGCGCGAATGCTTGCAAAGCTTTTCAAGCTCTTAGCGTCCACAGTTGTTTTGTCACCATAGAGGAACATCACGACGTACGCCGATCAGCTTTGGAAGGGGTCTTGCAGGTGATTCGAATTTCATTATCGGTGTGGAGCAAAGCTGAATTATCTCGAATTATGGCTCAGCCATAATTATTGCTGAGCCATAATTTTCTCGTTTAGAGCGCTTATGTTCAGTCATCGGAGCAACACGTTGAAAACAAAACAGGCGGAGCACCCCGCAGTTGCTGTGACTTCATACTGCCGATAAGGCTGAGTCATGAATGACCCTCGTATCCACATCACTTCTGAGAACCTTGTTCAGAGCGAGGCCGTGCCAGTGCTTGATGAACCGATGGAAGCTCATGCTTTCGTATCCCGAATTCCCGAACTGTTGGTGGCTGAGATGAACGCTTAGCTAAACCGAGTGCTGCCTTTGGATACGCCTCAGGCCTCCCGCATCATTTTCGCCTGTCGGCCAGGTTGATGTTGATCTCAATACGCAACTCTCAGCGCAAGGCATTAGTCAGGGCCGCGCGGGTCGGGATGAATCAGTTGTTAAGCTGGTTCGTCTCATGACAAGACCGTGTTCAGTTGATGATGTTGTTTTGATATTGTGATCGCTTGCCGATTCCGAGGTATCAAATGCACAAGCTTGTCGCTGAATATTTACGTCCATGGAAAGACAAGCTACCAACCCTTTACGATTGGGATTTTGACCAGGATCGCGCAACAAAAGAGTTCGGATTGAGCTTTGCGGATACCACATCGTTCGGTAGAACGTTGGAGCTGAAGTCAGGTTTGCGTCAGCTGGTGAGGGAAACCGACTGCCCGATCGAGCACGCGAGAGTAGCGATCTATTTCGTAAAAGTTTGGGGGGGGATTACCCGCTTCTCAAAAGTCGAGGAGACACTTTGTCTTTTTGCACACATGAAGGGCAGCACAGCTCCGCCGGTGGCCTACAATCTCCCATTCAAGATGATCAGTAGCTGGTCGAAATGGGCGTCTATAGTCTGTCCTGACTGGGCATGTATATATGATGCTAGGGTTGCCTACTCGCTAAATGCTATTAATTATCTAGCCGGGGCTAAGCACCCAATTTTTCCGATGCCAGAAGGGCGCAACTCACGCCTCAAGATGTTGGACGTTCCAACGCTGCTTTTGAGCGAAAGGTTGGGGCATACGCAACCACACGTTGATGGTGCGAGTGAGCCCAAGACGATCCGAAAAAATCACTTTATTCCTGAGCACAGTACGTACGCTACCTATGTGTCGTTGGTCTCCAAGGTGAGCCAGGATCTTTGGGGTGATTCCAACCGTATTCATGAAGTTGAAATGCTGCTTTTTTCGCTGGCAGATGCTGACATCTACGCTGATGTGTTTAAGCGTCTTTCCAACGTTGCGGTAAAGCAATAGAAAATTCGGTTCTCGCCGTTGTCACAAGGCACTCTAAAGTTTTATTTTGACTTGAATATCCAATGTTCCCTAGGAGCCTCCAATGTCCAAGCTCGCAGAATTCCGTCAACTCGAAAAACACCTCGCCGAGCAGCTGCAGGCCCTTGAGACTCTGAAAGGTGATGTTGGCCTGAAGAAAGAAATCGAATTCGAGACCAAGCTACGTGCATTGCTGGGGGAGTATGGCTACAGCCTGAAAGACGTTATCAATCTTCTCGATCCGCAGGTAGGGCGCCGCACGCCAGCAGTTGAGTCTAAATCCGGCAGCCGTAAGCCACGCCAGGTGAAGGCCTATAAAAATCCTCACAGCGGAGAAGTCGTTGAAACCAAGGGCGGCAACCACAAGACGTTGAAAGAGTGGAAGGCCAAGCATGGCTCTGACACGGTCGAGTCTTGGCTGGCCAGATAATTTTTTGGTTTGAGTGCAAAAGGGCCCTTGAAGGGATTTTTTTGTCAGTCGGCATTTTTAATACATATCTATCTTGCCCCGGCTTCTTGTAGCCCCAGGAGGCAAAGGGGATGAGGTATATGAGGCTGCGACCTCTGCGATGCGCGAAACCGGTGAGCTGTTTCACGTGATTGATTATCGTGAGTTAGTAGCTGTCCTTAAAATTTCCAGAGGCCGTGACGGGGCGCTCCAGGCAGTTTTGGCAAAGCGTCTAGAGCAGGTGATTCTTCATCAATCGTTGAATGTGAGATGCCGGTAGGCACCTAATTCTTCGGCGTAACTTAGATCGGAGCAAAATGGCGGGCACAACGGATGTCATTGGCTCGAATGCTGGGATTCAGCAGGTAGTTTCGCCACTGGCATATCGTGCGTCGAGGCAGCTTTGTCCATTTTTTAGCTGAACATCTCGTTGAACTCCGTATCAGCACGACCCAAGGACTTCATCGAGATGCTTCCAGCGTCATTCTCACCAACGTGCCAAAGCGCAAATTTCGGTAGGTTTAGCCAAGCCGGAGGCCTCGCAGCAACGGGAAAGGCGGAGCGGGTTTGGTAGGTTGCTGCACCGTCGATTATCGACACAAGAGCAATACCGTGCGCTGTCGCATATTTTATTGCTCCGGATTGAAATCCTGATGTGGTGAACAGCATTCCTTTATGAGCGCCCACAGATCTGACTTTGTTGTCCAGCACCTGAACCAACTCTCGTTCGACTGCGCTGCGATATTTTTTGCACTCAATCAGCACAGTGAATTCGGCGCCTGCAAAAGCTCGGAACCTTGCCAGCACATCGATCTGGTAGGTTGAGTCGTAGGCTTCGACTTTCACGTCGTGCATTACCTCCAGCGATGTCAGCTCACCACCTTGCTTGAGGATCCAGTCCTTTACCAACCGCTCAAATTCGGCGGCTGTGATTTCGAGTTTGGGGTTTGCCATCGGTGGAAACATTTGTCGTCCTTAACTGAGAGAGTGCCCGTCCGGCTTTGGGCTCGTGGAAATTCATACACCACCTACTGTGGTGAGGTTACTGCGAGCTGAGTCTAGCTTCCACTTTCTCCAGCCTGTGCTTCTCAAGAAGCTTGGGTTTTCCCAAATCCAAAAGCGAGAGGAATCTTCGTCTGTCCCTTGGAGAGGGAAACCAGTCAGCCACTTCGACGTTAGAGTGCTTGGAGTCGCTCAGTACTCACTTCACTATCATGTCCGCAGTACTCTGTCGTGATCAGCCATGAAAGACGTCGTCCTTCAACAGCCTAGCGACGGTCAACTAGCTGATCAGTGACGTCAGTGATACTCAGGTCGCCAAATTAGCCTGTGGTGTCAAGATAATGAATTTTGCGGGAAAACCGCGCCACCACATCGCCTGAATCTAATGCATTGCCGTGCGTACGGAGAGGCTTCTCAACGGTTGAGTTGCGACCCTACATGGCTATCCTGTATGGCTTGGCGCTGGTAATCCATTGGCGCCGGCATTGGCCACTGCTGCTGTTCGTGACTTTATGCGAACCCCGCAGCTATCGAACCGAAGCCTGACATTTACGAGGACAACTTTTTGGACATGGATGTGGACACTCGAGTCCGAGAGGCTGTAAACGCCATCTGGGCACTTGGTACGACGCCGGTAGGCGGACTCTGGAAAGCCCCTGAGTTTGGTCAACTGAAAAAAGCCTGCGCCGATAGATACGAGCACGGCAAGGACACTTTTGGCCTGACATTCGCGCTGGATCACGCGCTCAAATCTCTAGGCCTTCCTTGCCTGGCCAAGAAAGGTACTCACGCTGGTTCGCTTGATCCGGCCCAAGGCTATACGCTGCTAGACGAGGCTTTCACACGCAAGACCACGCGCCGCCGGTACATATGCCCCCTTGATTTGGCCGAAGTCATTCCAACGCTAGTGTTTGGTGATGCAAAAGTCGGGCATTTCACCGCCGCTCAGTTGGATGAGCTCTTCGATAAACCGCGGTTGGCGAGGTACTACCCCAATCTGTCGTTCGACTCGAAACGATTCTCACAATTTCATTGGTTGATCGTGGAGGAGGACGTGGCCGTAGCTGACAGCGCTGGCGGCCGTTCTATGCCGAGCTTCTCGATGATGATGACTCGTGATTTTGGCGAGATCGACCCTCACGAAAGCAGATATCCCCGTGCGGTTGAGAATGCGCTTTTTTTCCTACTTCTGGCTCCGTGGGAGGAATGGTCAACAATGACAGAGGTGGATTGGCGTGGGTTTCGAATACCGTGGATTTACCAGCTGGATGACGACTTGTTTGTGGCGCCCTCTGAGCCCCGGAGCCCGGATTCCCTGTCATGGGAACCCAAATTTTTCCACGACGAATTAGGACAGGTTGAAGAAATTGAAGGCCCAGTGGAGTTGAGGCTGGCTGATGAAACCAGTCAGCTGCTGTTGGGCCGAAACCAAGAGCACTGGTCTGAATTCCAAGCCGCGCTCAACACCAGCTTGTTCGATACGCCAGTTATTCATTTCCTGGTGCGGGCGTTCTTGGCTAACGGTATCGATGAGTTCATGGCTCACCTTACCGTCGTGGAGGCGGCGCTGGGACTTCAGAGCGACTACCGGCGCAAGGAGCGGTTGAATCATGCGGGTAAGGGGCCTACGGAACGAGTAGCACTGCGCCTAGCCGCGGCCTTGAATGATCCAGGTGCGGCGAAGATTTATGAACACCTCTTCGATCTCAGAAGTGCGTTCATTCATGGGCGGGGCAGGCTGCAAAAGATCTCCACCGTTCAACGTGTGCAAGCACGAAGAGTTGCGGCAAAAGCTGCCGCGGCTCTGGTGGAACTGGGACGCGAGTCGGGTAAATCGCGAGATGAGTTGCTAGCTGAGTTGCTCGATCGGGGGGTACGGCTTGCTGCCGACGGGCAATAAGCGGGTATTCGATGCAGTCGTCATGCTGCGGTCTACAGGTGCGATCCACTGTATCTCCAGAACGGATTACAGGGTAGTTGCTGTGTGCTCGGCGGCAGCCTGCAGGCGCATCTGGAATGTTGTTGTACTGCGACAGAATTCAAAACCTCCCTTTGGGGTTCAGCAGGGTGACGGTCGCGCGCTCCTGCATTGAGGTCACTTGGAATTGACGGTGTTACCGCCGCCTACCAACCTGTCCGGTGGCGAAGGAAGATCAAGTTGTGCTCGGGGCTTTTAACTGGTGACCGCGCGGTGGATGATGCGCCAAGGCGAAAAAATAGTCACGCCGACAGGACAAACCGCGTGCAATCTCGTAGAAACCAAGGGAGCTACAATCCAGCGCCTGGGCCCCCATAAGGCTCATTGCCGGCGCGAGGACGTACAGCGCTGGATCATGCTTTGCATTGGGCCATGCGGACGGAGCGCGAGACTTGGCTTGCTGGCTTTGGCGCGCCCCCAAATGTCTTTTATCCCGGTTGCTACCACGGAGCCTATCGCTAAACATTGCTGCCGTCGGGTTCAAATTGAAGAGGAGTATCACATTCTGAAGTTGATGAGCTCATCCGTTAGGCGGCGCATCTCCCTAGCTGCATGGGAATTAGGGGCAACGTCGGCCAAAGAGTGGAAGTAGCTATAGCCGTCCATGAACGCCTTATCCTTGTTGTAAATCTCGATTGCGACCTTGTGGGCTGCCGTCAGCTCTGTAGTAAGGGTAGGGAGCTCCAGTTCGCCGATAGCCTTAAGGATGGTCTCTCGACGCCGAGCATAGGTATGCCGAGCATCCTCAAGCTCCGCTCGTAGCGTATCATCCAAGGCCGGCAGATCGCCGACGTACTCTTCCAGCTCTGGGCTGACCGCACCTACATCGTTGTTTATAATCAGACCAAAATATGCGGGCGACGTTTCCCGGCATTTGATGCGTCGCAACGCAGCCGAAAACGCTCCTGCGCTTTGGATAGACATCATGCAATGGCTGTCGAGAACTATCGCGACGAGATCCGCGTATCGGCGGATCAACTCAATCTCTGCGTTCACATCGATCAGAACGTAGTCGTACCGAGTAATAAGCTCGGAGAGCTTCTCGGTAGCTTTCTCCTTGTGTTCGACAGTCTCAATAATGTGACCGTAAAGGAATTTGGCATCCTCACGATCTTGCGGAAGAGCGAGAGTCACGTTGTCACGGATCTCTTTCTTCATGCGCTTGACCGCCGCAGGGAAGGTGATCAATTCACGCTCATCGTAGAAGTCGATTTTACTCATCAAACTGCCGGGCTGGGGAAACCTTCCAGCATCGCGCATTCCACGATAGACCCCGTCGTCGGTAACGATTGCGACCCGGTAAGAAAGATCAACCAAGCAGGCAGCAACGTTTACCGTCAGAGGCGATTTCCCAACCCCGCCCTTATACGAAGAAATAGATAGTGCTCGTCCCAGTGGTGCTGGTGCTGCCAGCGGCTTCAATTCTTTAGGCATCTCAAGGCCCGCCCTGGCAAAGAAGCCCCAGAGTGCAGCCGGCGAGGGGGATCGGGTCGATCCCTTGTCATTCGATGTTTCCCATGAGCGCCAGGTACGCGGTTCCACATGTGCCCACAGAGCAGCATGTCTGACCGAAATATTGGCTTTTTTGCGGAGCTTCCTGAGTTGTTTGCGTTGCTTGTCGTTCATCACTGCATCCACCCGACTGGTCTGAAGCCTCAGGTTAGCGAATGACTGGGAATGAAGAAATTATGAGCATTGCTCCTATCGGAGCCCAGCGTTTATATCCCGGGCTCGGGGTTGCCTCGGACGCTTGCGCAAAGGAGTGAGCGTGCCATGCGTCACTCCTTGAGCGTTGGGGAGGGCGGTGCATTCCACTACCCGTTAGCGTATTACCTCACTTTTGAGAGGCCAGCCCTCCGGCACTAATGCAGGAGGTTTGCTCCAGGGGGCTTCTACCAGCGATTTTTGAAACCAATCATCGCGGAGATTGGCATGCTCGGTGATGATGATCTGGAACCCTGGAACGTCCTCGACCGTGAACTGATACAGCAGATTAAACAGCTTGCGTACCGAATCCATGTCAGCATCGGATTGTTCAGTGTTCATTACCGTACCGTCGACCGCTTTGTAGGATTCCTCTGAAGGGAAATACACTTGGGTCGGCTGGTCGATAACCAAGAAGCGCGGCATAGGTTGATTGCTCTTGGCGCAGTACCAATGGAGGGCGAGCAGCGCAGAGAGATGGTAGGCCAGGTAGTTCTCGCCTCCGCCTGTTCGAGCCATGGGCACAGAGCGCTCAGGGCGGTCGAATATGATTGTCAGCTTCTTCAGGTCGAATCGGGCAGGGTAGGCACTGAACTCAGATTCGAACCGCTTGTTGTACAGATTGAATTGTGCCGAGATGCTATTCAGGATCGACGCCAGGCGGTCGTCTGCATCGACGTCTGCCAGCGCCTTCTCAAGTTCCTGCACGCGCATTTCCCGACGGCGATAGTCAGCCTCTTGCTGTTTCAGCGAATTGTCAGGAACGAAGCCTTCAAGGAAAAAGCTGATGCGCCCCACGACATGCTTGGCAGCGTCGCTTTGCTTCTGTGCGTTCGCCAGCAATGTATTGGCGGCGATGGCGGCTGTCAGCTCCGCTTCCTTCTCGACGATCGACTTGGATGTATTCTGAAGGCGCTGGTTTTCCTCCGCCAAGTAGCCCTGAATCTGCGGACGTTGACCCATCACTGTCTGCATTTCTGCTTCCAGGGACGCCAGTTCGCCGATGAGCGCTTGGGCAATGGGGGTGTCCATGGCCAGGTTTTTTTCCGCAAAAGGCCACTGCCATTCGCCCGTTGTAGCATTCTTTGGAAGCGACTTGATGGATAAGAGGCGGTCGATATGTTCCGATGCCTCGCTCTGGAAGCCGCTGGCACGCCGTTCGAACAGCTGACCCGTCTCAATTTTGGATTTGATCTCGCGCCTGGTCTTCCGCAGCCTGGCCAGCTCAACCTCCAGCTTGGGTACCTTGTCCTCAGGCTCGGCATGCGCTTTGGCGGGAGTCCACTGTGCTGCTGTTCTGAGGGCAGCAATGATCTCCTCGACCTCCCCAATGGCGGACTCTTGAGGGATTATCCCTACGGCCTTGGCTTCCGTCAGCAGTGCGATGGCCAGGTTTCGGTTGTTGCCCACGGCTTGCTTTGCCTGCTCCAGCAGCTTTGTTTGGGCTCTCAGGTCTCGCTGAGCTGTCCGGAGTCTGGTCTGCAGTTCGTAGCGCTCATTGGTTGACGCGCCTAGCAGGATAGGAAGCGTATCCTTGATCGCCTGGGGTTGAAACGGCTCGTTCTGGCGATAGAAAAGCTGATCCTTGTTGGTGACCAAGCCTTGTCTTTGAAAGAGGTAGTAGTACGAGTGCTTGATGGAGGCTTCGTAGCTGTTACGCGTATGCTCTTGCGCCACCTCTGTGCGGTTTTCCGGAATGCCAAGTTGACGTGACAGCAACGAGGTGACAGCGATGTCATCCGTGTTGACCACAAGCTCGGAAAACTCAGGGGGCTGCACAAATTCCCCGGTACGTGTCATGGCCAGGCTGCAGCTCGCGCCGCCTGATCGCGGGGTCGGCTTCGCCACCATGACCTGCACGTCCGGAAATTGATAGATCACTGCGAACCAAGACACCTTGTCCTGGATAACACCGTCCGAAACGTTGAAGTTCGATTGGCCCATGCAGTATTCGATGATATCCGAAAGGGCTGATTTACCTGTCGACGAGCGGCCCGTAATGATGTTGAGCCCGTCGACCTCGAAGTTGACATCGCGGCGCTGTCCATCGTGGCTATATACATGGATGGAGCTGATTTTCATGGTCGAATTCCAAAAGCGGTGTACACCGTAACCCTGTCTGCAATCTTGGCGAACTCTCTCCCCAGCAGAGCCGCTGCGCGTTGGCACGCCACTGACTCCTCGGTGCCATCGATGTCAGCCTTAACCCTCCTGGCTTTCGGAAGGAGTCGACCCTGTGGAGTGACCTCGAAGCAATCGGTGTGGTGCGCCAACGCAAATGCCTCGAAAGTGAACGGCAGCATTTCCGTTACCCTCTCAGCCAGACCGATTTGCATCTGGGGGTACGTCTCCACTGTCTTGAGCAGGTAGCCCTTGTAGTGCTTGAGCAGCGCGCTTCGAGATTCGTGGTGGAGACTCAACGGCAACACAAGCAGTGACATCGAAAAGGGCATGCCCTTGGGATCTACCACTGCATAGGCCTTGAGCGCCCGCAGCAGCACTACCGCGCAGAAGGCTGGGTTGAACAGGTTTCTGGTCTCAAAAGGACGCTGATCCCAGCGAATCATTCGGTCTCTCCAGCGGCCTTGGACAGGCGATCCAGAAGCTGTGGATGCCAGTAAACGGTGGGGTAGGGGCGCTTGTTGGCGAGAATCTGAAAGCTGCCGCGCAGGACATAGGGCTCAGTCACGCGCGCCCGGATTTTCAGGTGAGCAAGCTTCTGGGCTTCTGTCTCAGCCCAGGTGTAGAGCTTCTTGCCAACGGCAATCAATTCCGGGTCAGGGCAGTCCTCAATCGGTGCGTCGAGGGCATCATCGAACAGGGCGTCTTTGGTGCGCTCCCACTCATCCGTCAGCCGCTTTTCGTAGCGGATGATTTCTTCGGAGCCCACCAGGCGCTGTCTTGCCCAGACGGAGCGCTGCTCAAATGCCCTGTAGTAGTCCAGGATCGCATTGCGGATACGGCTGGGGCTCAGTTTCAGATCACGGAGTTGACTCACGAACAGCCGGCTATCAGTGTTCGCATCGACGGGGGATGTGGGTGTCGCGTCCTCAAAAGTGATGGGGAGATTGTCATCCTTGTATTCCTCGCTGAAACTGAACAGCTTCTCCGACACGTCCCGGGCATATACCGGCTCGCTCTGCGGGTCACAGAGCATCTGGATGGTCAGATCATTCCACCATCCCTCCAGCCGCTCGAAGACAGCGTCCCTGTGTTCGAGGCGAATGGCTCGCATTTTTTGAGTCTTGATAAGTGCCGGTAGATCGTCGATCCGAGGGGAGTTATCAATAATCACGATTCTCGATACGAAGTCCTCTTTCTCCAGCGCAGTCAGCTGAGAGAGCAAGTCTTTGATCTTGACGAACGATTTTGCCTTGCTGGTGGCAAGCGTGTCCTCCGTCAGTTGCCAAAGGCTGGGATGAGCCTTGGTGGTATCCGCTCCGTAAAGGAAGAAATTCAAGAATGAATCCGGCGCGACGGACGAGGTGGAGAACAGGAAAAACTGATAGTCAGACTCAACCCGTCCGTTGGCGATGTAACGAGTTAGCCAGATATTGACCGACTTCCAGAAGTCCACAGACAGGTCAGTCAGTCTCTCTCCAGCAGCCTTGTGTTTGAGCGAGCTCAGTGTCTTCTTGCCAGAGGACTCCAGAAAATCGAGATCATCTTCCTTCTCGATGAGGATCGCGGTGTCCTCGGGAAGCTCCAATGCCTGATACAGCGCAAAGCGAGGCTGGAAAATGTAGCCTAGTCCTTGCTCTCTGGCGCTGTACGGATCACTAGCTTTTTGGTCTGCGGGGTCGTTGCCTGCGAAAGAACTCATTATTCAGCCCATGCTCCAAGGTCGTTCATTCGGGGCCTTCTACGCCAAGAATAGCGGCGACCCACGACGAATCTGCGCCAGGCGATGATCACATCGAGGTTTAACGCGCGTAACGGCATTCTTTCCATGATGGACATCACCTAGCCAAATCTCCTTTTGAGGTATTCTGATTTGGCTGGTGGCATATGGCAATCATTAGCGATGTTCTGTCTTTGTGAGAACTGCACTTTAGGATGAGGATGCCCAAATATCGACCTGCCTATTGAACGCCGTAGAGCCGAGGCTCTGGAATAGTTACAAGCTTGGCATTGTTGATTGGGAGGCTCCTGAATAGCCTAGTGCCTTGGGGGAATGCCCCCTCAAATGCTGCAGAGAAAGCTGCGCTTTGAACACCCGCACAACGAACATTTTCTGCTGAATCCTGGAATGGATATCCTATGAAATCGAATGACCAGACACATCCCGATGTCGTGCTTGATCCCGCGCAACTTAAGCGGATCGAATCCGTACATAGGGGGTTTCTCTATCAGCATCTGTACGCTGTGGGCTGCCTCTTCCTGGCTCAAGCCTCTGGAGTGAGGGAGGTTCTGGTCGAGTTGGATGAAGACGTAGAGCTCAGCACTGATGCCGGCCGGGTGTACGTCCAGGTTAAGACACGCTCCCGGCCCCTGATGCCTGGCGACGCCGCAGGCGCATTGGAGCGGTTCGAGCTGATCCGGCAGGAGCACGGGCCAGGGCTGCGAGCTGGGAAACCCCTCTTCGTGATCGTTGTTAACCAACCGCTCGGAGAAACGCTTCAGACCGAAGTGGATGAGAACAAGACCTCCTCGGACTTGATTTACCTTTACCCAGAGTCAAAAGCCTCGCGCCCAGATTACCTTCCACCTGCGTGGTCGACTTTAGAAGAGGCCGCGCAATGGTGCGTGGCCCAGGCTGAAAAACTTAATTTCTCATTCCTTTCGCCTTCTGCTCTGACTTGGAAAATGGCCGGCTTGGTGATGTTGGCGTCTGCCGCCGGCGACGGAAACATCAGACACGTGTTCCGTAGTTCGGAGCTTCCTAGCCTTTTTGAGCAGTTGATCGTGCAACTGCAAGATTTTCCCACGCCGCCCGCCTCATACAGGCCACAGCAGAACGAGCCGACATTCATATCGGATGAGCGGGTTCGCATCATTTGCGGTTTGTCGGGCGCAGGGAAAACTACGTGGGCAGCCCATGCTGCACTGCTGGGCCCCGAACCATGTGCCTACTACGACGTCGGTGATCTCCCTGGGCCCGCTATTGCAAGCTCACTCGTCCGGGAACTAGCTTCAAAGTATTCCAAGCGAGACCCGGAATGCATCCGGCAAATCCTTCTGCCCGGTGCTAGCGGTTACGAGGCGATTAGAACGTTTGATCGATTTATGGAGCAATCTGGCGCTCCATTGGTCGTCGTTATCGACAATGCCCATCGCATTCCCGTCGCAAACCTGCGAGATCTTCTGAACGCGACTCGTCACATCCGCTTCATTCTTCTCTGTCAGCCACATGAGAATATCCGCGAGCTCGAAGCGGTCATGGCATTGCGGCGTGAGACCCTGCTGGGGTGGGATATCGACACAGTGGCTCGGGTGGCTAGTAATGCGGGCGCATTCGGTAGTGCCCAAGCATTCGAACAACTGCGGATTTACTCAGGCGGGCTGCCTCTATACGTCGATAGCGCCATTACGGTTGCCTTATCGGAATACGGAGGAGACATCGAGGCGCTTTGCGCTGATCTCGCCCAGCAAGCGAACGTGGTGGAAACGGCTCAAGAAGTTATCCTGGCTCGCGTTTACGATGGCTATGACCAGGTGACCCAGAACGCCCTGGCTGTCGTTAGCCTTGCAGACACAGGGCTCACGCATGAAGAGGTCGTACGTCTGCTATCGGCCACGCTTCAGCTGTCACAGGGCGGCGCAGCTACGGCAATCAGGAAAATCCAGGCGACAGGGACAGTTGAGGTCTTTGGTGCCAAGACACTCAAAGTCCATGATGCCATCCGTGCGCTAGGTCTACGACACCTAGAGCTCATGGGGGAGGGTGTGGTCACCGCTGGCTTGTTGGCGCTGAAGGAGCTGCTGATCAAGAGCCTGGAGAAACACCGCGATACTTCGCGGTTTTCACTTCTTACGCGGGTGTTCATCAGGCTCAACGACGTGATGACGCTCATTGGGCTGGCAGGCGAGGAGCTGTTCTACGAGATGGGGGTATCGGTCGATATCACCTCCAGCTTAAAGCAGGCGCTTGAGGATGGTGATCTGAATCCTCACCAGGCTTTCTGGGCGCTTGATGGCCTTGTGTTTTCATTCATGCGCGAAGGGCGCTTCGACGAGGTGAGTGATCCGTTGTCCGCGATGGAGCAACTGCTCGAGGAGCATGGATTTGAGGTTCGCGAGCAGATCGCATGGGCAATGAGGAAAATCCTGTTTGCCTCAGACCAAGGTCATGAAGATGAGGTGAAGCAGACCGTGGCGTACGCCGCACCAAAAATACCTGATGCTGATCACCAACGGGTATTTGACTACAACCATGCTGTTGCTCTGTGGAAGCTTAAGAAAAACAAGCAAGCTGAAGCATTGTGCAAAAAAGTAGCTGATGAGTATTTTGAAATTCTGGGGCTGACGCCTAACGGCGTCATGGGCAAGAATTCGGATGTCCTTTGGACGGTCATCAAACAACCGGCTGACGTCCATGAGCACATCAAGCATCTTGCCGATACTCTGGAGGTCTACGCCAAAGCCCGAGAGGCTCAGGGGTTGCATGCCCCTCTGCAGCGTATCCATGCTATGAAATTCTACGGGATGGTGGAGGGGTACGAGTCGATCGTTCGGGTGGGACAGGATCTGGCTGATGAGTTTGTCGGTGTGAAAGACTTCCAGGGCGCCAGAGAAGTCATGGAGCAGCATGTTCTGCCAGTTGTTGCCCAAGCAGGCCTGATTGCCCGGATGGTTCAGGTCAGTAGTCAGTATGCGGTGATCCTGGCGTGGTGTGGCGATCACCGAGGGGCTATTGCTGAAATGCACCGCTTGGAGCCTTACTTGGAAGGGTTGGACGTGGTTCAAAGGCATGAACTGGAGGGTCAAACTGCCCTAATCGCCGGCATCATCAGCGAAGCTAAGCGCGTGGCAGCAAGGCAAACAATGGTTGGGGTGGCACGCAATGAACGGTGCCCTTGCGGATCGGGGCTTAAATTCAAGAAGTGCCACGGTGCATAAACTGGTAGCTCAGCCAGTCGGCCCGCCCGTCACCCCCCCCCATTCGTTACCTGATCTCAAAGATCAACGAGCCAGGGCCCCTAGGGGGGCGCTGCCGGCGGGTGAGTGTTAGGTGGCAACCTGTTCGGGAGCTTAGATCTGCAGATAGTCGGCATACGCAAGCGTCCAAAGATTCAGTCACTTAGAGGCAAATGATGCCGGGCAGCACAGAACAGCCGGTACCACTGACCGACGCCGAATTCTCTGAGATGATGGAGGAGTTCGACCGGGCAGGGGCGTGGATGATGCATCAGCTGCAAGAGCGTAAGTCGATCATGGAAAAGCACGTCATAGGATTGGAGCGTCAGAATCTGGCGGAGCTTGAAATCGTAGAGCGGTTAGCCGCCTCTATCGGTATTGAGGCGTTCGAAGCTGATGTTCTGCGCCTGGCGGGGCTTCATGCTCTCAACCCTGAAGCAACGATTCAGGCAATCCCAGTCCAGGTGCATCCCAGTATTATCGGCATGAGCGAGTCAGTGTTCCAGGTGCTACGACGCCTGTGCGATACGCTTGTTGAGCGTGAGCCGGCGTTGTTGCAGCGCCCCAGCTATCGCTGCCGTAATGCTCAGCAAACGGCCCTTCCTTGGGAGCTATGGTTGGCCTTGGTCAGGCATGCTCGCGAAGCGTTTGACCCAGCAGGGCTGGATGCGGAGTTTTTGGCGGGGAAACTGCGTGAAGGATATTCGACTCAGGAAGCCTTCGACGCGCTTATATCTGTTCACGCATCAATTAAGCACGGCAGATGGATCGAGAGTTGTTTTGGAGGAGGGCTCATAGGCTGCTCAGGTGGGCCTTTCAATTGCAATACTCAGCCATTTCTCCCCAGTGGTAGCATCCTCATCCCACATTTTTTGAAATGCTGACTATGGCTCGGACGCAGCAAAATCTCGCAACCCTTCGCGCGTCTTTCGCCGCTATCCTAGGTGATCGGAAAGACGATCAGAGTGATGCCAAGATCCCGGATCTCCTGGCCAAACTTGGCTTGCCGGATAATCCCGGCAGTCCCAGCAAGCGTCAGCATTTAGCAGGTGCGGTGTTAATAGCCACCGACGATCAGCGGATCGTAGCCGTGCAACGTGTTTTGGAAAGCATTGAATTACCCGAACGTGAACGTGATGTACTTCAAGAACTGTTGTGGGATGACGGGACTAGCCCCACGATCCCTGCGCGATACCGCCGAGATCTGGCAAAAGGCCTCGAGCAAATCGACTTGGCTTTGGATCGGGCAGGGTTTGAGGAGGTGCTAAGTACCTTCTGGCAGATTGATGACCGGCCTTTTCTAGATTTCGCGAACAAGACGCCAACCCTGCGTGACGAGATTATTCGTCATTACATCGACAACCCAGACTGGGACGCTGTGACCCTTTTCGACATGCTCGGTGCGTACAAATGTACTGATGCTCGATTCTGTCGATTCGTGGAGGCACTTGCTTCCTCGACGGTCAGGCCCGATGAGTCTCAGCAGCGCGTTTTCATTGCGGCTGTCGACGCCGCCTTGAAGCCGTGCGGCATTCATCTTTATACATCTAATGGCGTGGACGGCTACCTCACGTCTACTTTGGTCGCTATCGGTGGAGCAAAACAGGCATCTCCGAAAAATCTCATCTTCGGTTCCCGGAAAAAGCCAGACCTGCGCTTAGGCAATGCGCTGGACAACGATATTGAGATCGTTCAAGGAGCTGAAGATGTACTGATGTACGATCGCCCTATCGGATCGGCAGGGCTCCTTTGGAGGGATCTGCAAGCTTGGTATGCGCACACCCGTGGGCTCGCCGTAGAGGATGCCAAAGTAGCGCTATACCGTCGGCTCGAGGCTAGCTTGCCCGAAAACTCACCGCCGCAAGCCCTAGCGTTTTCATGTTTTTTCCGTGCCTTTCAAAAAGATGTCCCGAATTTGCCTGCGCTTGTCCCTGAGGTCTGGTTTCACTGGGATCCGCAGACACTTAAATACCGCGGGAAAGAGGCGTTGCTCAGATGCCGGATGGATTTCCTCATCCTGCTTCCAGGTGGCGTGCGAATAGTCATAGAGGTCGATGGCCAGCACCACTATTCGGAAAACGGTAAGGCGAGTCCAAAGCTCTATGCAGAAATGATGGCCGCGGATCGAGCACTCAGACTGGTCGGTTGCGAGGTTTATCGTTTTGGTGCGGAGGAGCTCGGACGGCCTGATGCCGACAAGATGCTCATCGATTTCTACCGTGCGCTGTTCAGGCGTTACTCGCTGCTCGGTTGACACGGAGGGTGGAAGTGACCGTGCCACCGAGCCTAGCTATCCTTTTGCGTTGCCTTGCCGGCAAAGTTCCTGACGCCAAGACGTGTCATTTCACCTCTTCCAGCTTGAAGTAACGTTCGCCAATTTTGAGCGCGGCAAAGACTTCGCATTCGGCGTAGGGGTCACCGCATTGGGTCATTGGCGGCTGGATGTTGAACGTTATCATCGGCAGGCCACGTCACCATTTTGACTCGAGCTGAAGTGGGCCCAGAGCCCCTGGCTGCTCTCCATTCTCTTCTGCAATTTCGATAACAGCCTGTCTTACAGCGTCGGCCTTTTCATCAGCTATCTCACGGATGACGGTTATGGCTTTCAGTGGGACGCTCACTGCGGCACTCCTCGTTGCGGGCGTGCCCGGGCCAATCGCGGTGCTTGCTTGCAGGACTATTGCTGGGCGCTGCATTTGGCATTGGCAACGGCATCTTTGTCGCTTATCTCAAAATGCCACCCATCATTGTCACGTGGGCCACCATGGGGATTGCTCGCGGTTTGGGTCTGATGTACACCAATGGTTATCCCATCTCGGGATTGCCGGAATGATTCTGCGTTTTTGGTCATGGTGAGGTAATGGGTGTGCGGCTACCGATTCTGACCATGTTCCTGGTCAATGCAGCAGCATTCGTTCTGCTTCAACACACACCTGTGGGTAGATACATTTACGCCATAGGTGGCAACGAAGAGGCAGTACGGCTTTCCGGCGTACGAGCGCCCCGATACAAGTTGTTTGTGTACGGGATTAGCGGTTTAACCGCAGCGGTCGCTGGACTTCTATTGACCTCCAGACTGATGAGCGGACAGCCTAATGCAGGGGTTTCATTCGAGCTCGACGCCATCGCCGCAGTTGTACTAGGCGGAGCTGCTATCACTGGGGGCAGGGGGGCCATCCTCGGCACATTGGTCGGCGCTATGCTTCTCGGCGTTCTGAACAACGGTCTGAACCTTATGAGTGTCTCGCCGTATGTCCAGAGCGTGACCAAAGGTGGGATCATATTGCTGGCGATATTCATGAGCCGCAAACATCATGGCAGATGACCTTCTGCGCGGAGTGGGGATGAGTGCAGGCGTCGACACTCGATAGGGGCCCGAAGCAAGCCACTCTGTTGCCAAAGCGCTTGCCCTAAGTAGGCGGTTCGTTCGGAGCTGAACCGATCGATATCGGTCGGTTCATCACTCCAATTGCCTCAATCGTCTTCATCTACGTTTTCGGGGGCTCGGCGCTCCCACCCATGGGCGACGAAAAGCTCTAAAACATCAACATACTGGGCTTCCGCCCCTTTACGACGAACTTGCTGATAGAAGCGATTTTTCGCTTCGTCAGTGGGAAGATTCCGAGCCCCAGCATCCCGCAGCAAACCGAGCAAAAATCCGGGTGTTGCGCCAGCATCCCAGCATTGGGAGTTGATCATAAGCTTATCCAGTAGCGTATCGAGCTGCCCGCTACTTAGGTGGCCTGAAAATGGAGCTAGCAGCCTTCTGAACCTTCCTTCTGACCCACGGTAGCTACCCGATTCTCCATAGGATTCGACTGCCGGAATCCATAGTTCAGGTACTGGCGATATAGCGATCGCTTGCACCAGTTGGTCTTCATCCATATTGGCGATTGCGTCCAGCAACGCCTGCCGAAAGGCGGGGACTGAAACGCCGGCCAATATTCGAAAATCAGGCGCGTTGGCCGGATCAAAATTTGCCGCGGTTCCTTGCAGTGCGGTTTGTGTGGCCGGCTGCAATTGATTCCAAAAAGCAGGTAACGCTGCCAGAAATGCTATTGATCGCGGGCGAGTCAGCGGCTCGGAGTTGTCAATCAGCCGTGAAATCGTCGTAGACAGATCAGGCCATGCATCCGGCGCTCGGTCACGTAAGGCTATCAAGGAATGACAAATCTTTGCCTGGTGAGCCTCCCATTCTGGTGGGACGCCCTTTAATAGTGATTTGGCTAATACCGTGCCGAAGTTCTGCACATTCTGTATCTTGATTCGCTTCAAATAGCGCTGATCTACGTAGTTGTGGATACGGTCTGGGTCTGCAGGGAATCCTGCGGACTGGACATCCAGGCTGAAGATTTCGTAAATCGCTTTGCCTTGGCGAGGCTCACGAGACAGAACGCAATCAATGACGTTTACCAGGTGGAGTCTCACCAGTTCCGGTGATGGCTCGAAGAGCGCTGCCTCCGCCGAGAACGCCGGATGTGCGCATAGGTGTCGATCTTGCCGTAGACGCCCCAGATGCCGTTTGGCAATCCCGTCAATGACCTGGGTCGTATCCGCGGCATGATCAAGTATTTCAGCCTCCAGGCTGAGCAACTTTGGGATATTGTCTGCCACCGTCGCGGCATCCCATTGCCTGATGAACTCGGTTGCCGCTGCGTCACCTTCAGCGCTGATTTCGCGATATTTGGCTATCAGATCGTAGGCAAGTGCGACCCATAACGAGGTGAGAGACCCTCGAAGTGCTCCGGCCTTGTAGGCTTTCACGGCATCTAGGAAGTACCGTTTAGAAGCTGAATTGCGGATTTGGGTTACTAAGATGTCCAAATCGACGAAGCCAATGTCCATAGATATCCATGTCCTGCCATTGAGATGATGGTTTATAGCTGTGTTCTTGGCCTGAGCTGCTGAGACTCGAGTAACGTTAGCAATTACAAAAAGGGCCCATCACATATCAGGGCCCAACGCTCACAGATTGCCGAGGTCGACGAGTGTGTTGTTGTAGACCAAGTCGCCCAACGCGGCATGCCACTGCTCTGGAAAAGCATTCATGGCTCTGAGTGCTGTTGCCTTGGCATTTGCCGGTTCAACGGTGATGCCATCACGTTTATGGACATTACCTAACATGACGTAGGCTCTGCGGTGTCTAACACCCGCGGTAGCGAAAAGCTTCCCCTCACGGGAAGGCACACCAAACTTAAGGTGTTCGGTAAATGCAGTCACCCCTTCATGAATGACGATTCCACGCTCCAGCAAAATACGAGAAAGGAGGGTGATGCCTTGCTCTACGACGCTTTCCAGCGAATATGACGTCGCGCGCGAGTGAACTGCCAACAGGTCATCCACTTCCAACTGCGTTGATGCAGCGATTCCGTAAAACGACGCTCCCGTCATCCACAGACGCACGATTTCAAAAAACCTAGGTTTTACCGTAACTGGGTGCTGATTTTCATCCAGCCGGAACGCGGACTTCACGTCACTCTGCAGCTCTTGATCCTGCCATGCCCATTCAAGAATCGTAGTTCGAAGATCATCTGAGGATGGATCCACTGGCGCTGACCAATCCGTCCGGGCTGGAAGCAATAGTTGTTCGACAGATGCGAGCAGCCGAACCTTGGTACCCGTCTCTTTGATCCACGCGAGCTTGCCCTGCGCACGTAACGCCAGCAGACGTACTGCTCGGAGTTCGAACACAGATCTCAAGGTGCCGGCAGATCCTGGTGGCTGCTGATGCGCCGCGAATGTGTGTGAGGCCAGATCCGTGGCCAGCCTGACGAAATCGTTGTCCCCAAGCTCTTCCCCAATTAGCTCCAACAGCGTCGAATCCACTCCGTCCACAAGAGGATGAATAACGGCATTGGCCTCTAAGAACTCATTGGTAAGGACAATATTGTAGATTGATAAGTGATTTTCGAGATTCCGGATCAGTGTGCGCAGTGCGCCCGTCAGAGTCTCGCCGGGGCCAGCTGTCGCCACGGGCTCAACTAAGCTCCATTGGTCAGCATTGGCGCAGATGACCAACCCTTTGGTGTTGGCACCTGCGCGACCAGCGCGACCCACAAGGTTTTTGATGTCCCGTGCGAGCATATCTACCGGCTTACCCTTGCCTTGACGCCGCTGCACCGAATACAGCACCAAGGATCGGATAGGTAGGTTCACACCTTCAGCAAGCGTACTTGTGCAAATAACGAGGTGGATGTGTCGCTCGCGCAGCAACTCCTCGAGTACCTCGCGGGTTTCTTGGGGAATGTCGCCATGGTGAAGGACTGCTCCATTTCTTACTGATCGTGCCCCGATCCAAGACGAGCCAAATTCAGTCTCTAAATAATTGATTCGACTTTCCAGTTTTTCCAGGTTTGCATAAGCGATCGGATTGGGCAGTGAAAGCGGCAAAGACAACTGGTCGATAAGCTCCTCAGCTAATCCTATCGCCCCTTGATTCCCTCGTTTATTCGCTGCAAAAACCGCAGTGGTTCCCATCGTTAAGACCTTGCGGGCCGCCGCAATCGCAAGCGTCTTAATGGACGTGAACGTGTAGGTTTTATTTCGGCCTGTGGCGGGGTTTATGTACTGGAAATGGCTTCGATCCAGAAAACCGTAAATACCATATTGGCGCTGATTGGGTTCATGAGGGTGCATGTCGAGACGAACTGATTTTAATGCGCCTGCCCCCTGAGAGCGCAACACCGCAAATTCGGCAATGGCGGGTCGATAGGTGCTTCTGATAACCGTCTGTTCGTTCCCCCCCAGCCACGCGTTGATTTCTTCAATGTTGGGAACGATCGCTGACATGAACACGAAGCGGATAGGATTGATGACCCGCGCTTTCATACGTGCGAGAAGTAATTCGAGCCCAATGCCACGACCTGAGCTATCCAGAAGATGCCCTTCATCACAGATAACCAGCGATACACGCTGGGCAAACGATGGGTCAGCGCTGAGAACTCCGGACAATGATTCGGGAGTGGCGACCAATGCGCGTATTTGATCCAACCCGTGCATCTCGTCCCGCGAAGGGACGGTGCCACCATAAGCGCAGCGAGACGGTAAACCCATCGCGTTGAGTCTGCGTACCAGTGAGCTTCTTAGCTCTGATGCTAGCGAGCGATAAGGCACAACCATGATTGCGACATGTTGCGGATTCAAGTTGAGATGCCAGTAAAGCAACGTTTCGCAGAGCGTTGTTTTGCCCGCGCCGGTGGGCATCTGCAAAGCATAGCTTTGGTTGTTTTCGAGCAATCCACCCTGGATGGCTTGTATCTGCGAAGGGAAAAACTCCCACGTCGATGGCTTGCGATCAAGGAAAGAGTTGATGAGCGATGTCCAGAATGGATTCGCGCCTTGGGGTAAGACCGCACGGACATTTGATGCATGGAATCGAGTAAGAAGTTTACTGAGCAATGCGGCGGCAACCCAAGCATCTGGCCCCTCCACCAGAGCAGCTTTTTCGGCCTGAACGGCCGCCTCGACATCACTGGCAAGGGCCACCAAATTACCGGTTCTTAAGTGTTCCTGCAGTGCATGTGCTGCCTCAGATCGCAGCTGTGCTGGACGGGCCAAGAAGTCGTAGCAAGCGGCTCTCAAGCTCTGAGGTGAGCCAGGGATAGCCGATTGGCGCATGGCGAGGCAGGCGGAAGCGGGGAAATCCCCGAAATAGAATGCTGCAGCCGCGAACAGGGCTGCCTCGTCTTGGGCGATTCCCAGCTGTGCCAGTTGCACCGGTGGCAATTCTTTTGAGAACTGCAGGAAAGCATTTCCTAGCTGAGCCCAGTCAGCGCTAGGAGTGTCTGTTCCGCGAGCCCCCTCGAAGAGCTCGCCAACCAGAGATATGTAGTAATCCTCAAGCCGATTGCTGATGCGAGCGAGCTCCATCGGCATCTGTGTTATCGAGAAATGGCCAAGATGACGAGCCATGTCTGCGTTATTAATCCACGTTTGGAGTGCGGCTCGCATAGTCAAATCACCGAAGCGCGTGCAGCTTGGAACGCGGTGTTATAGGTGGCGTGTAGGTCGGGAACAGAGATTACGACCAGGGTGAAGTCGTCGCTTGCTGTAGTGGGTGCAGTCGCGAGTTCTGCTGTGAGCAAACTTTCACAGATGACGGCAACTGCGCGGTAGCGCTTGGTCGCAGATGGAGCGTCAACCGCATTGATAAAGCGGTTTAACAGAGGAATATTTACATCCCCAAGATCTTCAGTCATGGATCGTTCGCGCAGCCAGACCAAGGTCTTTGCAAGCCGGCTAACCCGATCCGTTTCACAGTCCTTAATTGCGGTGGCTATGGGATCAGATGGAGCAGAAGTGGATTTGAGCTTAACCTCGGAGCACAGGATGACATCGTCCGCGCTCGCATTGGGGTGATCGGGCATCAGGAAATGGATGACATCCGATTTGGGGGCCGGTTTAGTCCTGTCCTGTTTGAGCCGCCATTTCTTGGGGCCTATCGCTTCGGTCGGATGTTCCTTAGCTGCCTGATAGAAGTAACCTAGCACCTCACCAAAATCGCCAGCCATGGTTGATCCTGCATCCGGAAGCTTGCTGGAGAGAATTTCAGCTAACGACAGTCCAGTGCGCGCAGCGGAACGGTGGAGTAGGTCATCAGTGATGTAGCAGCGACGCAATGGCTCGGCCAACGTCGCTTGCAGGAGCGCGACATGCGCGGTACTCATCCGAACTAGAACATAGGGATCTTCTTGGCTGTGCGGAAACCAAGGCACCGCATTGCCAAAGTCGAACTGGAGATCATCCATGATTGCGAATCCATATTCACCGCTGATGCCGGTATGGCGTTTTCAGAACTGAACCGCGGTAGTTGCCCACCATCTTGCCATGCTGGATCTATAGATCACCAGTGACGCTCTCTGCGTTGTGGGAACTATTTGCTGCTCTGCATGGGATGGGATCAGAGTTACGTAAAAACTTCAGACGCAGTGCTCGATGGCCTCCCGTACCATCGAGCAGAGAAGCCTTGGTTACAACGTGGCCAGCTGCATTGCCGTTTGCTGATCAGTTACAAGCCCGGAAAATTCAGCGACCGCGCAAAGCTGCCAGGATCGCAGGGATTTTTCGCTCACCGCCAGCAAACGCAATGATTGGTCGTTTCGCCAAGCTCGGCAGAGGAAGACTCATCACGCGCTCAGCCCATCATTCTTTGATAGCGCCTGGGTGTCGACCTGGGACATCAACTGCGCAGCCAGTGTGCGCAGTTGTTCGGGGGGCATTTGGTCGAGATCGAGCAAGGAAGTCATGCCGTGGATTTTACCAAAGCAGCCCGACTGCTACAGCCAAAAGGCAGCGTTTAAAGCAATGTAATTGCGCCGGCAGAACCGACTCGTTGCCAAAACAATCCAAGCACCAGCGCCTGGAGTTGTTCGGAGTCGACTTCAACTTCCTTCCCACGATGGATGCCTGGCCAATGAAACTTGCCCTGGTTCACAGCACAAAAATTAGTAGCTGATGACCTTTAGCCTGAAGCTTGAGCTGGTTTTGAAAGCCGTTGACGGGATCGAGCGATATGCATCGATCGAGCTGCCGGTGGGTAGGGGAGATCGGCACTTCGGCGGCTGCCTTCAGAATCGAATTACTTTTCAATGGCTTCGCTCATGGCGTGAACCCTTTCTGAAAGCTCAATGATGGAATGAAGTGGGGTACGGAGTACCTTGAGTGGCTTGGCGGCTTCTCGGCCACCCCAATGCTCAACCGCTTCCTCGATTCTATCTCTATCCAACAGTGTGCCCTTGGTTACCCAAGCACCCAAAAGCCTTGTAGCTGCTGAAACCGTATTTTTACAGCTGGAACTGAGGCTCGACAGCGCAATGTCCATGATCTCTGGGGAGGGCGCGATGTCGAGTTTACGAAACAAATCAACGATGCTGCTCACATCGTTCGTCGGAGTGCTGACCAGCCGTTGCATGGCAAGATCGACGAGGTCGTCGGGGTAATTCCGGGCGATTAGGTAGAGCACAGCTCGGAGCGAATGGCCGCTGGAAGCACGCAGGATTCTTTTGAGTTCTTCTTGGTTTATGGAAAATGGCTCGCAGGATTCCATGGCTAATCTGCAGAGCCATTCGGATGAGTGAAGAAGCCCTTTCTTGATATTTACCAAATTATTGGGCGCAGTCCTGATTCTGGGCCATGAGAGCTTGGGGATGTCCACGTCCGGCAGAACTTCGAACAGTGAGCTTTTGCCTGCAAGATACAGATCAAGCACCTCACAGCACTCCTGCTGCAATGCGTCTAGATCAAGTGGCAAATGCGAGGCTACGTACCTAAGGGTGCTTCGAACGACTGCCTCATCGTGCGGCTCTTGCCACGTAGTTACATCGCCCGCAGGTATGTCCATGAATCCCGAAGCCCTCAAAAAGGCAGCCAGCTGAGGCAGTGCACGCTCACGTGGCGGGCCTGAGGAGAAACAGTAGTCAAGGGGTACAAACGCCTTGGCAATTGCGACAAACGCTTGCATACCTGAGAGGTCACCACGAAAGCTTATGCGAGCTACAGGCGACGGTTCGCGCTCGGGGTCGGTTCGATCCCAAGCTGTTGGGATGGGCTGGATTTCCCGTCCTATTAGGTGAGCATTTACATCTAATATAAAACCAACGTTTTCGAAGACTTGATTACGAAGCTGCTCCGCAAAGCCTCGCACCTGGGCGTCGGGCTGAGCCTCAAGAAATTTAAATGCCAGGCGGCGCAGAAGTGCCAGATCGCTTCTGTCTGCTTTATCCTCAGCAAAAATAGCCCTACGGTCTAAGGCTGGTACTGTGAGCACTAACGCGCTGAGTATGGCAGCCGAGTTGAGATCAGTGTCTGCATTATGATCGACCAATGCCCATGCAATGAGCCTAATGGGGGCCTGCGCTACGTAGAGCCGCTTAATGGCCTCAGCCGTGACTAAATCTGCAGCGTCCTCTGGAAGATCAGCCAGTGCTACGCCGATGGAACATGCATTACTATCTTGATCGTCAATCGCTCTGAAGGATTCGTGAATGAGTCGCTTCACGTTCGTTAATGAGAAAATGGCGTCCGGCTTGCTCAGCAATGCCAGAGCCTTTGGGATTTGGTTGGACTGTCCGCTAGCGTGGCGACGCAGGTAGATATCGATCAGCTTATCCGCCAGACCAAGTCCTACACCAAAATTGATCAACTCATCTAAACCCTCACGGTCGATTGCCCCATCGATCACGTCTTGCGACTGCTCAGTGTAGTATCGTGCTGCTACAAATTCACAGAATGTCTTGTGAATAAAAGCGATCAGCTCTGTACCAGCATGGTAGAAGGTCTCGACTAGCCCGGCCTTCTCCCAATGTTTCAGGGCGGCCCTGACGTAGCTTTTGGACACCAGCAATGGCTTGCCTACTAGCGGTGTCAGCTCGGCGGCTATCTGATCCAACAACTGGCTAAACGGCAACAATGGATTTTCAAGCAAGAGCCGTCCTGTCATGCCGAGGACATGAATCGCGATGTCAGTCAGCTCTGCACCGTCTAAAGCCCGCGCCTTGATTGGTGCCTCTTCAAACAGCTTGATGAGTTCGGAGTACAGCCTGACTCGGGTCGCAGGCAGAGCACGATTTCGATGGATGAGTACGGCTGACAAACCTAGCAGTTGAGGGCTGGTAGCGAAGGCATTGCTCGGGGCGTCATGTCTGCTATAGCCAGAGGAAAACGCGGGGTGCTCCGCGACATCCACCGAACCTGGCGCAATTAACCCTAACAGCTTGCCCAAGTTCTCAGCTCCCTCCTCGACCTTGGGTGGGAGGAGGGTGTAGTGAGCCCAATCCGACAAAGCGTTGGATGTGTATCCAATTGGCCTTGTTGTGACCACGATCCTCGCCTCTGGATGCCCCAATGAAAAGCGGCGGATATCCTCAGCTATAGCCTCATGCTCATCGGCGCACTCATCCAACGCATCGAGCAGGACGACCCAATTGAAGCGTTTGTCGTTGACGACGTCCCCACCAACCTGCCCTGAGCCGTCGAACGACTTAGTCACCAGCAGATCACTAAATGCTTTTCCATTTTGCATTCCAGCCGCGATCCACCTGAGCGGAGCGCTCAGTACCATATACCCGTCTAGAGAGTACTGATGCGCCAGCTGTCTCAGCAAAGTCGATTTACCTAGGCCAGGGCCAGACACGACCACGGCACGTCTTTTAAACCGAGCCGTCCATATCGAATCGAAACCGTTTCCTATCCCTTCGCGGATACGGATTTTCTGATAACGCGCCAATGCAGACATTGCATCAATAGCGTCTTCCTGTTCGAACTGCCGATGCTCCAACTTCATTGGGAGCAAATGCGCGATGGAGATTCGATTGGGGACGCCCAGGATGGCGAAATCCTTGTGGTTACCGCACACCCATTGTGCGAAGCTGTCGAGTATGGCAGCGGGGCTGCCATGGTCACGAAGCTTGATGCCTCTTGTTCGAAGCAATTGCACCAGATCTCGCAGCGTCCATCGCCCGCGATTCTCAATCAATCTTAATGCCCGGAAGCCTAGGATATCGAACGCTGCGGAAGCATCAGTTTCATCCACACAAATTGATCGGAGGACATTTTTTGCGGCATTGATGTCCCCGTTTTTTGAAATAAGAGTATCGATGACACGGATCTGAAGGGATCGACACACAACCTCCACCGAGAGATTGTTGGTCAGCAGGACGTCGTGAAATTCGTTCCCGATAGCAGTCAGCCTATCTGCGCGACCTTGCCCCATTCGCTCGATGTCGTTTGCAAGATCTTCTCTAATGGCGGCGCTGGTATCCGAGGCTACCGCCAAGATGCCGTAGGCGAGTGACCCGTCATGAATGGCTTGTGCCAGATCCATGAGTGCTGACCATAGCTTGTCACGGTGTTTCAGACCTTTTTTGGCTTGCACCTCGATTGCGCTGCCGTCTGTAAGCTCAATCCGCAGATCGTCACCGGCTCCCTCGCTCTCAGCCCAAACAGCAGCGGGAATATCGTCGCAGACACCATCAAGCCAACCTAAAGGGCTGCCATGCAAAATATGGCTCGCGACAATGGCTGTCAGCGAGGATTGAAAATTGGCACCGGCCCCAAAGGCTGAACCTCCTCCCGTTTTTTTGCTTTTCAGCTTTTCAGAAGAGGCTGAATCGGAATGTTCTGTCATCTCAATGACTCAATCAGGGATCTATGTTTGAAACTGTCTGCAAGGTTTCCTTGGCATCGCACTGAGGAGGCGCCAAGTTCGGCACGCAGACATGTAAAGGGGTTATGTTCGGAAGGCTTCCTGCGACGATGGTGATCCTGAGGCCTATTCTTGCCAATTCACCAATCCGATTAGTCTTTCCTGAGGTAACGCTTTGCCCGCAGCTTTAATGATCTCGAACACACGCACCAGCTCGGGATCATGGAGCGCCTCAAGCATCGAGCGCTTTTGAACGATCTGCTCGCGGTATCTGCGCTGGGTGCTCAGCTTACTGCAGAGTTTTTCAAGGCATCCCGTTCCTGGAGCGAGGTACCGGCTGAAATATGGCAGAGTGGCTGCGATCGCAAGTCCCTCAGGGTCGTAGTCGGTAAACGCAATCACCGGCAGGCCCAAGTCATTCAGCAGGCGGTAGGCACTGTCGACCTTGTAGCTGCCCGGCGCCCCGCGGAAAACCACAAGCGGATTGCCCGGCGCTGATTTGAGTATCGGTGTCCGATCGGTCAGTTCGAAGTTCTCCCAATTTTCAATCAGCAGTACTGCATCATGCTGGCAGCGCTCCACGACCCATTGGCGTTCGACATCCAGATTGATCCCTGGCGGAAGGGTGTAAGGTTCGCTCCCAAGCATCAGAGGGCGATCTGGTAGGGACTTAATGGCGACTCGTTGACCTCTTAACCGTTTTTTGGTGAATTTCTCATCTCCTCCCATCTGAACCGCCTCGTTGCGAGAAAGCTCGTCCCACCCGTTGAGTGACATCATGGGGTCAACGTTCCAGTTGTTCTGGATGATCACTGCGATTTGTAGTTTGTCGGCCGGGGTGAATTGCCATATGGCTCCTATTGCTTGACCGATTCCGTACTCGTCGCACAAACCGTCCAACTGACGGGAACGTTTGAAAAGCTCTTTTTCCGACTGGTAGATAGCCAGCAGTTTTTTCAGACTTCCTAACGCTTGCATACGGTGACATCCGCAATAATGACGTTTCCACTGAGCCTATCGTCGTCATTGATGGAGACGAGCTCGATTTGTAAGCGCCGTACGATTTGCGCATTTGCCTTCATCTGCTTATCAAGCAAGGCTAGGAAGCACATCATGCAAGATTCCTGATCCAGCACTTGGGTCTCAGGGGCGAGCGCGAAATATCGAGCAGCAGACATTGGGGCGGCGCTGTGGGCGGCCTCGTTGAGTAGGCGTTGGCTCACGACCACAAGGGGAGATCCTTTGATCAATGCAGCCTTGAGTGGCGCTTCCGTGACGAGCGTTCCTGGTCGTCGTTCTTTGGTGGGTACAGCCACTGCGCGGTCGATGTTTTTAGCCACATTGGCCAGGCTGTCCCTGATCTCTTGCCTGCCGAAGTCGAGATCCAATCGTAGCTTCATTGGCTCGTGCTGATAGGCCCAATCCGGGATTTCCGGATACTCATCAGGATCACGTATCTCATACTCAGGGTGTCGGAGCAGGTACATTTGCAAAGCTCGCAATCTCCTTGCTCGAGGCTCGACCACCCGCAGCTTATGCAGATATAGCTTCAACACCCGGGTAATATCCGCCGTCGTGGATCGCCAACTCGACAATCTGTCCAGAATATAGCCTTGATAAAGGGCTTCCAAAGCCTCGCGCTCACTGGAACCCAGGCTTTCGAGCAAGGCAGCGTCATCGAATTGCGACAATGCCTCGACTATTCGCTCGAGCTGTTCCAGATAATGCAAATTCTGTTTTTCTTTCTCCCGATAGGCGCGCACGTTGCCAAAGTTGTTTTCGGCTGCGGTTCGGACGTGGAGCAGGAAGTCTTTCATCTCTTCCGATATTTCGAAGAGAGTGAGGTCGATCTCGTCCTGCAATAGCATGACGTCCTCACCACGACCGTCGAAATATGCTTCGGAAAAGTCCTCCAGTAGCTTATCCAGCCGACTTAGCTGTTTCCCAAAATCTGCAGAAACCCCATAGTTTCGAGATCGGTAACTCGCCTCGTTGAGCAGCCGGCTGACCGTAGGAGAAAGTCTGTAGGAGTCTTTGAGTGTTTCGTTCAAACGGATCGCGCGGATCTGCTGAAGCTGGCTCAGCGCTTTAGCATTTTGTTCGTCCCGAACAACGTGGCCACTTACGTACATCTGTGCGATCAGCTTGCGCTGAGAGTGCAAGAGTTCCAAATGACCGACCACTGCATCTGCCAGGGTGCTCATGAGGCCGTTCTCTTATCGAATTCCTTGTCATCGTCTGAGATTTGGTCGTGGAGCATCAGATACTCGATTGCCTCCATCAACCACTCAATGCGACCGGTGAACACGTAGATCTCTGACTCCGGGTTGACCAACTGCAGGTAGCCATCGTCACGAAACCGCTTCACGATTTTGTTAAGGCGCTCTCTGTCTGACCCATCGCGGGTCGAGATGTTGGTATCTGATGCAATTTGCCTCAACTGCTCACCGATGCCGGGGTTCGCTGCAATTTTGGCCATGGTGCGGTTGAGATCGAGCTTTTGGCCAGGGGATACCGCGTCGTCATCACCTTCCAGCCGCATTACCATTTCAAGGAAGGAAACCATTGGCCTAAGAGTGTTCTTCAGCTCCCCAAAGCGCCTCCTCGCAATCTTTTTGCCTTCTCCGTCAATCTCTGACGCTGCAGCGAAGAAGGCGCTGCCATTGCGGGTCTGCGTCAGTCGGATGTTGATACGGCGCAGGTAGTCATCGACGTCATCCTGGCTAGTACGGCTACCTGACGCCTGTGGGCTGCTGAGGAATTGATAGCCCTCGTAGTCAGTTACCTGGCAGATAAACCTGCCGTTGAGAAGATCGGTCACAATGCGGGCGAAAGGGCTCATTAGACGTCCTCCACTTCGATTTCCAGAGGTTCATCAAGTTCTGGATCGCCCTCTATGGCAAGCTCGCAATGCACCAGCCGGCGTTCTGAATCGAGCTTGTATTTGTTGGCAAACAGTATGAGCGTTTCTGCGTCTGGGTCAGGGAAGGCGGTACATAGCGTGATGTGATTTTCCCCAAGGTAGTTGCACAGCGACACAACGTTTTGCGCATCGATAGCCTTGAGTTCATCCACGCACCAGGTCAGTTGCACCGGGGCGTTTCCTCGAACCTTAGAGATGAACCCAAGAAATAGGATGATCATCACCAGATAGCTCAAGCCATTGGATGAGATATTTTCCAGTTCGGCGCGGTTGCGAAACTGCCTCAGGTTTCCGTTCTCCCTGACAGCACCGCGGATGCTGACCAGTGATTTGAAATTCGCGTTGATACCGCTCTTGATGTCCCAGAGGTTCAGGAGGGCACGCAGGTGGTCGACAGCGTATTCGTCTGGAAGATCGCCATCCTTGACCCACTGATCACGGTCATCGGTGATCTTCTTGATGATTGACCAGTAATTCAAATCTTCGACAGCCGAGACGATAGATATCTGAAGGTCAGTTAGGCTGTCGAACACCTTTGAGCTGTGGGACAGATGACTCTGCATCGCCGTATTGAAGCGTGCCAGTCGATCGCTAAACTTTTTAAGCTCTCGGTGCAGCCCTTGGATCTCTCCAAAGATCGTACGAGCATCCGCGATCAGCAGCCGACGGCTTTGCTCGTGCTGGTGGGTGAACCAATCTTCCACGACGCCAAGCACGTCACTAGAAGAGATTTCCCGCGGGAGCTCGTCTTTGAGGTTGCTCAAACGATCGCTGAAATAGGTGGCGGGCGGAGAGAGTGCAATAGCGGAGAATGCCCCGCGCATTCCCTTGATCTTCGCTCGCAAGGAACCGTCCGCATCATGCAGTTCCTGGAAACAGGCCCCTAGTGCTGTGCGCAGCGCGGTCGCTTGCCAAGCCACATCATAAGTTTCATAACGGTCGGTCGGCGTGTAGTCCTGTAGCTGATCCCGCAACGTGGCTTCTACGGCTAAGAAATCCTTGTAGAAGTTGGAGGCAGCTGTACTGCATTCGCTGATCTGCCTCTCGACTTCGCGCTTCGTGCGAGTCCATGCCTCTTCAACCGCACTGAGCTGGAATGTCAGCTGCCCATGTAGAGCCTGTTGCTGATCAAGTTTCTCCTGAATTGCCGGAATTTCTGGCTCAACGACAGTCAGCCAGTGGTGCCACTGATTAAGGAGGTCAGTCCAACCATTAATTTCTTCCAGATCATCTCTTAGCTGCTGGCTGTGATTTTTCAGCGCATTCAAAACCTCGACATCTGCCCCTCGTTCGGACAAAGCAGCATCCTGCTGTTTTCTCAGGGTCTTGATTGCGTTTTGCGTGGCGGTTTCGTGGTCAGCGATCGCGGTGTTGATCTGCCTGGCAGAAAGCCCAAAGCGTGTGTTGATCGATTCACGCTTAGCGGTAGCCAAGCTAGTCAGTTCAACATGTCGTTGCTGATGGCGATCATTGAATTCCCTTTGTACGCCTATCGCAGACTCAAGCTGCGCTCGCCTTGCGCTGAGAGCAGTTACAGCATCCGAGACTGCAGCATCCCGCTTGCGCTGGAGTTCCTTGCGGACGTCACGGATTTCCGTATCTAGGGCAGCATGATCGTTTTGGGCACGACCCAAGGCTGCACGCGCCAGAGTCAACTCGGTAACTGCTGTCTTTATCGCCTCGCGCAATGCTCTCTGCTGAGCGACGGCCGAATCCAGCTGACTCTGCAACACCTCCCGCTCAGCGACGGCTTCAGCAAGCATCTCCTGCAGCAACGTATCGTCCGCTTCGTCGACTGGAGCAACAAAATCTAACTCGAGTGCAATCCCATACAAGCTTTGGCTAGAGTCCACTGTCTGCGGGTGCAAATCGGTTCGATGAAGCAGTTCGGGATTGATCACCTTGGCAATGTGCACACCCCAGTCGGAGCGCGTGGATCTGAGGAAGTGCAGCAGGCTGTCCGGATCGGGAGCGTGAGAGCGCTGGATCCCTTGAATTTTTTCAGACTGGGCCGACAAGCCTTTGGTATGTAGCTGGATCTGGAGGTCGAGCGTCGCTGATTCAGCCTGGAGCTTGTCGACAGCATGCTCTTTGGCGCTGACGGTTTTCTCCGCTGCTCGGAGCACCGCCGCAGCCTGCTGCAGGGAGTCCTGTTTCAGTTCTATAGCATTGATCAGCAACGGATCCGTTGAGGGATTGTTAACCCGCTCCTCATCCCGGCCAACCTGGCCCCTCAAAACATCAATTTGTTCCTGGATGCGGTTACGTTCAGCTTCGCAGGACGAATCGTAGAGACGTTTATCTTTATCCGCGCACTCGGCAGCTGCATCGAGTTCTGCCCGGTGTGCACTGTTGAGCTCGGTAATCTTGGTGAGGGCGGCCGCATGGTAAATCTGGTGCCGACGAGCTTCCTCGTTGATCGCCGCGTCATACTGGGTCTGGATATCAGAAGCGGCACCTAGAGCAAGCCTGTATTGCTCGTCGATGCGCCGGGCCTCGTCGATCAGCAACTCCCGTTGGGCAGCACGGCTTCGTTTGTCCTCGACCTGGGCGTCAGCGAATGCCTGACGCTGACCCTCAATACGGTGAAGGTCTTTTTCGCACTGTCCCACTTGATGGTGCGCTTCAGCAATCTGGCGAATCAGTTCTCCAGCAGCTGCCTCGTGCTCGTATTTACGTTCGCCAAGGAATTTCTCAAGACTCGTCCGCTCGTTTTCCTTGGCCGCCTGACTGAACTCAAGGTGATCGCGCAAGATCAGGAATTTCTCCTTGAATTCCCGAACGCGCTCATGGGCAGCGTTAAGGGCTTCTCGCACAGTCACAGTGCCAACCACTTCATGCTCGATCGTCATGATCTGCCGGTAAGCGTTGTAATCTCGGGGCCAGTTTTCCACACGTGCCCGATCGGTGTGGATACCTACCGAGGGCTTGCCCTCGAAAACCCAGTCCGCTACGACCTGCTGGAGGTCATCAAAGTTGGCCTGCCGAGAGAACATGCCTTTCGTGAGCTTTTCCAGATGCCGCAGGGGGCGATTGTATGAAGTGAATCCATACTCAGCAGACATGCCGGCCAGGTATCGACGCTGATTGCTATCAGCGTGGTGAGGCTGCCAACCCTGGATTATGCAGCGGTAATCAAGGTAGGTATCAATTTGCCGGTCAGCACAGGAAATCCTGAGCTCCGCAAGTCTCCTGCGAAAATCTCTGTTCAAGATGAACTGATTGTCATCAGACACGAACATGTCACGTCGGAACTCGCTTTTGACGAATCGGTAGCGCACCCGATCTGCTGTGCTGTTGCTGTAGGCTACGACGAGGCGCCGACTACCATCCGGCACTTCATACTCATAGACGATGTATGAGGTCTGATTAGGCAGGTAGTAGTCGATGAAGGAGTCCTTGCCCTTGGATACCACGTCCGTTGGCTCGACGCCGGAAAACATCAGGGCCAGGGCTAGCAACGATGTTTTCCCTTGGCCATTGCGTCCAGTCAATGCCACGCCACCATCGACGTCCATTTTCTGGACGCGGCCTTTGGATAATGAGTCGACAAGGTGGATGCTTAGCAGTCTGTAGAGCGCCTCAGGCAGACGCTCGTCAGGTTCACCTGGTGTTGCGACGTCCGACTCATCGGTCGATGCTGATTCGTCCTGGAGAAGGAACAGGCTTTGAGTGTGCTGATCAGTTGGCATGCGATGTCCCTATAGCCTGCAAAGAGCCCTCCTGGCTGCGGCTGCACATCTACCTCTGGTGTTAGCAACAAGGTAGATGATCTGCGGCTGCGCTGGATATGCAACCGCGCCGGGGCTGTATTCCTGAATACTTGCCGTGTGTATGTGATGATCGTTAGAGGCTAAAGACTATAAGTCTTCTTACACATGAACATGGCTTACAGTAGTGTTACAGCGTTTACAGCAGCGTGCCCAGGGACAGACGGGGATAGGAGAAGGTTAGACCTAAAGGACGACCGAGGAGGGTTGTCGCGCGGCTTTTCGTCGTTGAGTTCTGCGTGGTGCCAGTTGCGCAGCAAAAGCTAATCCTAAACCCCTTTACTTTTGGGGGGTCGTCGTCCTTGAACGCTCAAACTCGTTTATTCTGAGGGGGGTGATGGCAAATAGCAATCGACGAGGCATCCTCGCTAGCACGAACGCATGGGGGAAGAGCTTTCCGCGATGGTTGGAAGCCTTCTGGATCGGTTGATGGAGGAGGGTAATGAGTCGATCGAACAGACTCGATCAGCCTTCGATTTACAGCGCGTAGCGTTCGAGGCTCAAATCGCCAATCTACAGTCGGAACTGACCTCTGCACGGAGGCAGTTAGACGCCCAGCAAGCAGCCATTGAAGCTCAAACTGCTGACCTTCAAACCACGCAGTCTTCTCTCCAGGCAGAGCTGACACGTAATGCCGGGCTTAGCCAACGCTGTAGTGATCTGGATGCCCAGGTCAGTGATAGGAATAAACAGATCCAATCCCTTGAGGAGAAGCACGTTCACGCGCGCGGGGCGCTTGAACACTACCGGGAGTCGGTTAAGGAGCAGCGCGAACAGGATCAGCGTAGGCATGAATCCCAGCTTCATGAATCGCAGGTCGAGCAGCGAAAGCTGCGGGAATCGCTCGCGGTCAAACAGGATGAGTCCACACGTCTCAACCGCGACAATGAGCGTCTACTCGGAGAGTCACGCCAACAGGTGAAGACCTTGAATTCCCAGAGCGATCAGATACAGGCCCTTACTGCCCAGGTACAGGCGCTTATGCTAGCGGAAGCTAGGGCAGGGGCGATCATAGAGCTTCAAAAAGACAGCGCCAGTGAGTTGAACGACGAGCTCAAAGCCCTCCGCACCTCTGCGGCGCAGACTGCCGCTCGTGAGGCAGACTTGGCTAAGCTTGTAGAGGATCTGAAAATTCAGCTTGAGCAACGCGCGGACACCCAGCCCGAGCTGGATAAAGAGTCATCGCCTCAGATTGAGCTCCCGGCATCAGAGACCCAGGATACGCCGGCGCCAAAAGGAACCCATTCGAAGCGAAAAGGGAGACAGTCATGACACCTGTACCTAGCACTGCGCCACGGCCGTTCGAAAAAAACCATCAGCTCCAGCGGGCGCACGAAAGGATCAATCAATTGGTCGTCGCAGGTCGTCTGGATATGGTGCTCTCTCGAAACCATACGGATAGCCGCGCCGGCATACCTGCAGCTCAATAGGCAAACCCTTTATACCGGCACACCTGTGCACTTCTGACCGCCCGAAGGTAGATCTATGGCAATTGAATTAAGTGAAGAGGAAATGCGTAAAGCACTCTTCGGAGCCAGTGCGGATCCCGTGACACCACCCGTGCCATCGTCAGCGCCTGCGGTACCCAGATCCCAACCAGCTGCAAGCCCGACGCCTCAAGCGAAGAAAGCGAGTGGTTACCATACGTCGAAGCTGCGGGTGACCTTGCACGTGTCCAAGGTGTACGAGGGCGATATTGATGTGTTTGTGCATGACTCAAGCAGCCTCAGCAAGCTGGTCGCTGAGCAAGAGGCCAAAGCCGCGGCGAAGAAAAAAAATACAAATATCTGGAGCTCGTCTTAGTCGAATGCATTTCGAAATGATGCCATCTGCCGCGGCCACTTCGAATTCACTGAGCCGATGATCGGAGCCGATCTCCATCGATCGCTTCACGGGTGAGGGGAGGGCACGAAACATCTCATCCGAGCCTAATCTATTCGCTCACTGCCCACCTAGCTTTTGCTGCCCTAGAGCAGAAGCATGAAGAGCATTCCGCTTGGGGTCGACAACAGCAGCAATCGACCAGTATCGGTCAGTGCTGCTAACGAAAACGGACACTGAACGTTAAATTTAAGCTTCGCCACCAGTCACTGGCTCTGAAGACTTTATCGAATTTTTTGTTATTTTCAGAAGGAAATTATTAAACAGGTATGGTTTTTCAAAAATATATTCTAAAATTGTATTGAGCACCAGAACTCCTCCTTTGACAATCAACGGAATTTCCGACCTATCTATTTTGAATGTTTTAATTCTTTTTCTGGCACTTCCCTTTTGCGAGAAATCTTCAAGCCTCTTGTCGTACTCATCATATGAATAAAAAATATATTCATGATCAATATGCGATAGGAGTAAGTTGTTATTTACAACAAAATATTCGACATGAACTAGTTGGGTCACGACACAGTCATCAAGCACCTCAGGGTCGCGAGCTAGCTCTTCAAAATAGATATTGCGATCATCTATAAAATACCATGCACTATCGTTGTCCTTATCGTAGAAACGGCCTGCTCCCACTTGAGTGGGTGGCATATTTTTTACATCACCACTCTTAATGACATCTGTTATTGCGTGACTGTCCCGGGTGGCGTTTAGGAAATCTTCAAGAAGCACAGGGGGCCTTTTTTGTTCATTCCCAAGAAGAATGAAATATTGCTCAGGTGTTTGAAAAACGACTTCACCCCCCACAAGAAAAGAAATGCTTTTTATAGCATCTATATCTAAAAGATAGATAAATAAATCCAACAAAGGCTCTGGAGTCTCAACCAGGAATTGAGAGCTTTTATTACTGTCAAAAATGCGGCTCGGCAAGCCAGAAATTATTTGCTCCGAGCTACTTACGGAGAGTAAATTATATTTTAAAAACTGTCTATCAGCCTCTCTCAAGTTGACGCCTAGAGCTCTGTAGTATTTATAGAGATTGTTTTCTTTTTTTGATTCGACATGGTACTTTTTTTTCAGCCCCGTATCGAATTTGTATTCCTCATAAAGAATCCCCAAATAAAATACATAAATATAGGTTTCTTTTGTTAAATTAGGATTATTGCTTTCTTTAATTATGTCCGATATAACGCTATCAAATATTGAATACGCCTCGTCTTCTATGGAAGACATGGAGAGATGTAATATCCGGCTCTCATTATGCTGTATTTGCCGCTCGTAGAATGGGCCAGGAGCGCTCTCTAGCTCTTTGTATAGAGCACTTAGTTCCCTTTTTATTTTTTCTCTCTGAGCATTTAAAATTAAACTTTTGACAGCCTCAATCCCAAAGTCGACTATAAATTCCTTGATTATCTTCCCTAGTAATACTTCGTTACCCTCCAAATATTTTTCTGCCAAAATTGTAAATTTTCCCACATTGGAAAAATCACCCTCAAATGCCTCTTTCAGATGATTTCTTTCTTCAGATTGCAGAGAGCTAAAAAAATCTAATAAATACGAAGGAAGAGTCATGTTTAGTAAACCTCATGATGGCCTAGCAGACTGAATTATGAGCAGGCAAAGCCGACGGGGCATGTGCGCGTTTCCACTCCCATTCCACGAACGTCAGAACGTCGTTGTCAGAGTATTGCACCACTGCATCAGTACGCCCGCCGGACTCGAGCCGCCATCCTTTTCCGCGCGATAAACATCACCATTACCGCCACGGCCCAGGCGGCGATTGATTTGATATACCCAACCATTGACGCACAGCGGTTGGTGCGTACCAGTGTTTTTCGCAGCCATGCCTGGGGGAACTCCCTTCCAAAGATCCTGATGGTCGAGGGCTGCATCGCCGGCCCTCGTAGCTGATGCATACTGCTTATCTGCGACTCGGGCTGGCTCTATGCGGGCACCGGGAAAGTGCACGTATCTTGAGTGCCGACACAGCCATGGATATATCTGCCTCCAGGTAGTGCGGCTCCACCCCCCAGAACTCTGGGGCGCCCTGCAGCACGAAACCGTCACCAAAAAATATTGGAGGACGCTTAGGCAGCCTGTTGAGTGTCAGTCGCAAGGTTTCTTGCTCCATGATCCATTTGTTGTTCTCAATCAATGCGGGGATAGCTGTATGGAAATATTCAGGCCCTTGCATGGCATTGATCTGAGCCACAAAGTGCAGATGGCTACGCTCGAAAAACTCTGCTTGGCGCTTTTTCCAGTACGGCACTAGGTCAAATATCAGGTCGTCACTATAGGGAAGAGGCCCCGACTTGGCAGAACGTCGGGAAAGCTCAGACACCGCATTGTGAATAAGAGCGGCCTCAGGGCTGACGGCACGCATTTCTCGCATCTGGCGAGCGGCCAACACTGCCCCATCGCCATACCTGCGGTTTTTCAGGCCGTCCTCCACCCGGCGGCAGCTTTCCTTCAGCATCTGAGGAGGCATGTTCAACAGCAGCGTGCAAAGTCCCGCAGCGAGTGATACACCGTGAGCCCCTTCATGCTGTCTTGCCGCGATCGAAATCGCGTGACTGATGGAATGGTACTCGGGCGCTGTCGGATCTTGGAGAAGCCTCATCGCCGCGGCCTCCGCATTGTCACGAGCGTCCCTCGGCAAGTTCGGCTGGAGGAAAAGCGGAAAGACGTCTCGCTGCTCCTGATAGATCGCACAGGTCTCGAGAATGCTGCCCAGATAAACAGGTGATTTAAAGAGTACGCGCCGCCGGTCACGGTCATTGTTAGCGAAGAAACACAGCGAGATGTGCTCGATCGGTTCGTGTAAGTTCGGTTGGCTCAGGCTGAAGTCAACCTGCCAGGGATACCGCGCAGCAGGATCAGCATGCTCGTACCGCTCGATGAAATGACTCAGCGCTAAATCCCGCTTTAGGGGCTTGACGGCTACGTTCGTATCGCTGGGGTCGGCCATCAACTGGAAGATGTCCTGGAGTGTCCTCAGGCCCCTGATGGAACAGTTCATGTCCACCCAATGCCGCATCTCGTGCGCCAAAGGAGCAAGCACATTCTCAGCGCCGTCGACCAGCAGCAACCCCGCATTCCAATCGGGGTTATAGACCGCATTAGCAAGGTTCACCAGATCAGGCTCTTCGGCTCTTCTTAGCATGATGGTCTGCGTGAGCGGGTTGTAGGTTGCTTGGGCGCTGTTGTTGAGGTCGATGCCGAGCATGTGACGATTCCATGAGCCAATGCAGAGGAGAAGGGCCGATACTTTAACCGAAACCTACTTTATTCAGCAGATCGGGAACTCCACGTTCGTAAATTTTGTTTCGGCGATTACCATCCCCTCAACCACCGGCCTAGAGCGGTTGCGGCCAGCAATGGTCGGCTCGGTGTTCGCCGGAATAACGAACATATAAAGGGGTGTAGTGTGGGATCTGCAGAGCAAGGACGGCAAGAGGATTGGGCCGGTGACATCTCGTTACTGAGAGGAATTGGAGCCCGGATTCTTTCGGCCCTCGCCTCAGCTGTACTTCGCTCTCAGCGTGCGCATGACAGGGAATCGTGGCAGCACGGATTCCGGCATGGATACGAGGATGGTTGGAAGAAAGGCAGCCATGCTGGTTATGCCCTGGGCCTTGAAAAAGGCCTCCAGCAAGGGCAAGAGGCCGGCGCGCTTTTGGGCCACCAGCAACGGCTGGCCGAAGGCATTGAAGCTGGAAAGCGCATCATCGAGCTGCGTCCAGGCCGTGCTGTGCAAGCTCAAGGCCCTCAGGTTGATCACAACCTGTTCTCGAAATGGCGATTCCTCATCACCCCTGAGGTTGAGCAGGAGGTCAGAGATAAAGTCGCCGAACACCTGAAGGGACAGGAACCCACGCATGATCAGTGGGAAATGATCTTTTCCAAGGATCCTTCAACCTGCATCGTCGCCGGCGCTGGCAGCGGAAAATCCACCACGATGGTGCTGCGTCTTCTGGTGTTGCATAAGTACCTGAGCATACCCAAAGAAAGAAACGCAGTAGTCACCTTCACACGCGAATCCAGGAAAGACTTCAGGCGCAAGCTGGCCGAGGTATTTGCGCTTTGGGGCGTCACTCTGACCGAGGAGGTCACAGGCCGAATCGTGCGAACGTTCCACTCGAGGATCCTTGACTTCATACGCTGGAGCCAACCCCATGTAAAAGTTAAAGCGTTTGAGTTTTTCTCGCTCAGCGACGCCGAAGACGAAGAGGGCGACGAGGTCGAAAACGCACTCGACATCCGTCTCACCAACGAACAGCTAGACCTGATGAATGCGGCGTATCAACACGTCTATGAGACCAACGAGACATTTCAGGGCCTCATAGCCGAGCTGGTACGCGCGTCAGCTAAGCTACTCCCCTTGAGTGCTAACTCCACCGAAGCGAAAAGACGCGTCGGCCGCATACTTGATTGTTCCAAACGTGATGAAGAGCTGACCGACGCTGTGGAGCGGCTATGGCGTGCGGAAGGCGCCTGGCCGATAGAAGGGATCGAAGCCGGCCCTTTTCCCGTCACGCTGAAGAGACTGCCGTTCTTCGCCAACGGCTACTGTGAAGAGCTTAAGGCCTACGTCATTCTTGGAGTGGGTAGCAACGATCGAAAGCTATGTTTGCAATCCATGCCCTCGATGAAGCTGACGGGGGCAACGACTATGAAGAAAACCTTGTTTCAGGTCTATTGCGACAAGAGCATCTTGTTTTTAGATAACTACGCTGAAGGACTTGCGACGCTTGACGTGCTTCGAGGGTACGTTAGGAAGTGCCCGAAATTTGAGTATGAGATCGAGGGTGAGTTGGGTGAGGCTCCGGTGATGGCGGCTTTCCATTCGGCCGCTTCCTTCCTGGAAAACCTCGGGCTCGACGTGACCGAAGCCGTACGACATATGAGCTTCGCGCCCAACAGCAAAGATGCGATTTTCTTCCATGCGCTCGCCATTTTCTGGCCAGCCTTCAATGATTACCTGGCCAACCAGTCACCACCAATTTTCACCTTCAACAAAATGTTCGAGATGTTTGGTGAGCGAGGGGCGGCCAACCTCGAGCAACTCCCCGATGATGTCTTCATGCCCATGCTGCATCTTCTGGTAGACGAGTTCCAAGACTGCGGAGCCAATACCATCTCGTGGCTGCGCGCAGTATTCCGTGAAGCACGGGTGAGGGGGCTTGGCGTTACCACCGATACCGCGGTTTACCCTGCATCCCTCATGGCGGTAGGTGATGACTGGCAGAGCATCTATGGCTGGAGGGGGAGCTCGCCGAAATTTTTCGAAAATTTTGAGTCGTATTTCCCCTCACCAAGCACTACACACGTGCTCATGAAGGAAAACTACCGCTCCCAGCAGATGGTGATCGACGCCGCCGAATGTCTGGTGCAAAAGATCACCACCAACAAAGACAAGCACGGAGTTGCAGCACATCCCAAGGTGAAAGACCTTGCCTTCCCTGTCCAGGTTCTGGATCGAGATGACAATGTGCTTGCAGACTTCGTTGAGCAGCATTTCGACCGGGGGCAGACCGTACTGGTGTTGTACCGCAAAAATGACACCAAAAAGGAGGTTCGGATCAAGCTCAGGTCGATTCTGGCAAGGCCGAAAAAGCCTAAGCGGACGAGCAGCATCAAGCTGCTGACCTATCATCGCTCCAAGGGCTTGGAGGCGGACGCAGTATTCCTCGTCGGAGACTGTGCTCAGATGTCCACATCGCCTCATCGAAACATGGCATATGAGCAAGCGAGTCTGGGTGATCCCGGTGATCCTGCGCCCTATGACACGGCCCAGGGTCAAGAGACATTGCGCCTGGCCTATGTGGCCATCACGCGCGCCAAACAACACTGCTACTGGTTTGTTGAGCCTGCCAAACCCGCAAAGGGTGGATTGGTCAGTGCGCTGGCACGGATACCGTTCCAAAAACCTTTTTTTGAAGATTTTAGGAAACCAGTAAAGCATTCGTGATGGCCATTAACTCCATAGTCGGAATTCGGCTAGAGGGCAGGGCGTGGCGAATGAGCCCAAACTCGCGTGAGCGCTGTAGAGTTGAGAGTGCGCCGATGGGGTTTACACGCAGAGCTGAGCGTTTCCGCCAGAGCGCGCAGTATCTGATCGCGCCAGGTCAAAAGCCTGGCACGATCAGATCAGCTAAGTCACCGAGAACTATTCACTCTCGGAGCTTGGGTTTGGCTGGTCGATAACCGTGAACTGGGTCGTCGCCGGCCAAGGGGTTTCCGACGCTGTAACCCCTTCAGGGGTAGGGGCGAGTGACCATATACGCGCTTCGATACCGTCGTTCTGCAGCTTTCGCATAAAGTAACGGGCCTGAAGGGCGTCGTGCGTTGCAATCACCACCTGAAAACCATGATCAACGATGTAATCACGAAGCACATCGAATACAGATGCAGCGTGCACCAGGTCATGGTGCTGGGTCGGGTCGTCTAGAAGCAGCCCACGCCAAGAAGACCACTGATGATCCAGCGCCATCGATAGCAAGAAAGTCAGCTGCAGATCAGTCAGCTGAGCTTCGCTAGCTATCACGGGTACCGGAAACTGTTCGCCATTAACCTGCACCGACACTTCAGCTCGCTCTTTTCTATAGAGGCTGCGGAAATCGAGGTTCGTCCCGGTAAACCTCTGCTCCCTAACCACTCGTTTCAAAAGCGCCTGCCACCGGGGTACGACGGCAAGAACGTGTTTTTGAACATTAGCGATTTCGGTCGAGAGGTGCTGGTTGAGCGTGTCCATGGCATCGGATAGAAGCGACAGACGCTTCTGCTCCAACTGCTCATTTTCCACTCGCTGACGAAGATCCGCAGTGAACGCATCTTCTGATAGCTCACCGCGTCGACGATCCAAAAGCCCTTGAGTTAGGCGCGCCTGTTCCAACTTGTTCCATGCGCCGATCTCTATTTTGATCGTTTGCAGCGTTTCTGAGTGTCGATCTAGCTCGGCGGCGGATGATTGCAGCTGTGCCTCATGGCTGCTCGCAACCTCTGCAGTAGGATCACCTGCAAGCGATAGCTGGCGCCAGGATGCTCGGACGGTAGCGAGGCGAGCTTGGGTATCTGAGAACTGAGTTTCAAGCTCGGATACGCTATTTGTCAGGTCACTGAGTTGTGCTTGGTGCCGATCCAGCGCTGACTTTTCGGCGGCCGTCTTGGCGCTTAGGTCAACAATCTGATTGGTGTTTTGGTTTTGCGCCAGTGACAACTCTTCCAGCGTTTGGGCGGGGGGCGCGTCTGCAGTGATTGCCGCTAAAGCAGCAGTTGCTTGCTCAAGCCTGCTACTGGCCTCTGACCGTTCCTGCCGGGCCGTGTCCAATGCGCGCGCAGCTGAGTCGTAGGCATCTTTAGCCTTATCAATGACTTTAGCTTCGAGCGCAGGTGCAAGATTGCTCTGTTTCTCGTCGAGCTGGAGCTTGGCGGAAGCATTTGCATCTTCCCGAAGCCGTATCGACTCTTTGGCAAGCGGTACCGTGTCTCCGCCGAGCAAAACGTTGGATTTGAGATCATCAATGTCCGTCAGCAGACCCGCTTGCTGGTGTTCCAGCTCAATGATTCTACCTTTACAGGCTTTCAGCTCGGCTTCGGCGAAAGCAACCGCGGCTGTACATTCACGGAGCGCATCAGTGGACTTCTTGCCCCGTCGTTCGGCGTCCACGACATTGGGGTCAATCGCTACCAAAGCCTTGGCAACACGCTTATGAAGAATTTCCGCCCCATGCTCTTCGCCACAAAGCGGGCAGTCGCCACGATCGGCAGGCAAATGAGCGGCGATGGACGCAACGGCTTGCCGGATAGAGTCGGCCGCCGACGTCAAAGCCTCGTGCTGACTCCTTGCTGCAAGCTCCTCAGTTTCAGCGGCTATTCTCGATAAAACGGCGGTGCGAAGTTGTTCTTGAAGGAGATCCTCCTTTACCACCTCATCACTGATGGCACCCACGACCTCTGTGACGTGCTCAATCGCCTGCACCCACCGCAGAACAAGCTCACGGGCAGTCAAAAGGCCTGCATCTATCTGCAGCAACGCAGCGCGTTGCCTATTGATCAGCTCATGCTGGACACCGAGCTGTTGATTGCCTTCATGCTCAGTGCGCAGTGTGGAGGCCAGAGTCTCTGCGGTGGCCAGAGTCTTATCGGCGGTCACCAGTACCTGCTTGCGCTGCTCTACGGTTTCCTTAGCTTTGCTCTCATTCACGTGCCGGTTAAGCTGCTGAACAATGGCATCACGCTCATCTTGCGCAGTGACCAACTCCTGCTGAAACTGCTCATGACGAGTAGCAACCGCAGAGCGATCTTGTACTCTCTGTGCGAGTGTCTGCTTTGCCAAAACCAGATCGGTACCAAGCTGCTCTGAACGTGCTTGCTCAGAAGCGAACCGACCGATGAGCCCGTCAACTTCAGTTAAAGCCGTGATCTGATCGCGAAGCCGATCCAGTTTGGCTTGTACCAATTGCTCCAGCGCGTCGTGCACCGTCTCCAAACCATCTTGACCCAGCGGGGGCACCAGTAGACCTGCGGGCAATTGATCGAAGCTCTTCGCCTGGCGCGCAATGTCTGAAATGGATTCGGCAATGTTTTCTCTGCTACGCAGTGCGCCTTGAGACTGAGAAGCTGCAAGATCTCGCTCGAGAGTGAGGCTTTGCCATTCATTAAACTCCGCCTCAAGAACTTCGAGTGAGCTCTTGGCTTGTTTTAGTTTTTCAGTGAGCGCGCGGCGAATACTACCTAGGGCAGAGCTGACCAGCGTGCCATCCTTACCAATTGGCAAACGAGCTAACTGAGAGCCCGCGACCTTGGGATCTGCTTTTACCAGCCATTCTCCTTCACACTGATCCAGTAGGTGGGTGAGCCTCAGCAGAAACGGAATGTCGTCAGGATTCGTGTCCGGGAACAGAGGGCTAAGGTCGCCCGTTCTTTCAACGTCGCCAATGCTGTTCACCTCAACAGCGGCTTGCACATCACCGAAATCCAGGCCCACTCGAGCCATGCTCTGGGTGTCTCGGATGATGGGCAAAAGATTGTCGCCCAGACGTAAGATCTTCCCAGTGAGGCCAAGCTCAATGGCTTCAAAGAATGCCGTCTTTCCGGTGCCGTTGGGGGCAAGCAGGATAGTTGCACCGCGGCTAAGCTCGATCGTAGTTTCAGCGCTAAACCGGCGGATGTTGGAAAGGGTGATGGACTTCAACTGTTTCATTGGGAGTCCTCCTCGCCGAACGCTACAACCCTTAAAGCATCAGCAACCTCACTCCCTGACTTCCCAGACAGCAACAATTCCCGCCACGCTTCCAGGTGAGGTAACACCCAGGAATGTGTCAGGCCTAACGTGCCCATGGATGCTAGCAGTGGGTCGCTGATGCTTTCCAAACTACCAGAGGGGGATAGGGTCGCTAGAAAACTACGGTCGAGGAAGGAGTCCGCATTTTCCTCCTCTCTGACCACCACTTTCCGGCAAAAGCGGTCATCGGTTTCTAGTCGTGCAGCATCTTCGGAAGTAACTCCCTCGATCAGCATGAACATATACAGGTCAGCTGTTTGCGGCTCCGCCAGGTTGTCCCGAACGTCCGCGGCCCACCGAAAGGCACCTTGGACTTTCCCCAAGTCATTAGAGAACGCTGTGATCAACACAGTTCGCCACCCGGCACCTTCCCGATTGACCCTTTTGAGCTGTATCGCAATTGAGTTGATATCAGCCCAAGGCGCGGCCACTTCCGCTGCGTCAGGAAAATAGACCTCGTAGCGTTCTTCGGCACGGCTCAAGATGGCTTCGACCACCTCGTCGATTGTTAGCATGTCAGAATCCTTTCACACTCGTCTTGATGGCTGACTCGCGGGCGAGCAGGCGATCTTGCAATTGATTGTTGAAGTGTTGCCGCACCGTTATCAGCGTTCCGTTGCGCAAGTGGTGACGCAAACCAGAACGAGTGACGAGAAGATGTGGCCGCCGCTCGGCCGCCATGCTGGTGGCGGTCTCTGCATCGTCAGCCATACCGATATTCAACAATTCTGTGGGGGAAGAGCTAACTCCGGCCAGGATGACGACCGGGGCAGGTGACGGGCCAATAACGTCGATCAAAGGGCCGTCAGATAGCTCTCGAACTTCAGGAGCGGGGCCGGCCGGGCCAGACCAGTATTGAAGGGCGATGCTCAATACCTTTCCGCACTGTGGAAAGTGTCCCCACTCGTTACCAGTGCCGCCGACTCCTACTGCGACGAGCAGTAGTGTCTGAATCGCACCCACCAGCAAGTCATGAGTACGAGGGCCAAGACGCAACGCGTGTTTCGCATTCTTTCCTTCCGTTTCTGGGTACAGAAGTTGTTCCAGGAATTCTCGACGGCTACCGGGATCTGCAGCAAAACCTGCCAACCATTCGATCCACATCGCTTCCATTGCGTCGGCAAGAGGGGGATCGGAAATGAGCGTGATCTTCTCAAAAATGCCTTGGCTGACACGCTGCCAAACGAGCTCGTCCATGGCGTCGGCGAGTGCTTGCGCCTCGGCGTGGATCGCGCTTCGTGATGTAAATACATGATCGGTCGAGCACGCGAGTCGCTCGGTGTTACCCACCCACGCAAGGTGATTCAGATCGTTCTCACCAACACCCAGCGTGTGCCCAACTTCGTGGCCAACGCTACCTCGCCATACTGGCTCGTTCCGCATTAAACCGTGAGTACCGGCAGGCAAATGCAAAGCCATTCGCAACAATGCTGCAGGGAGCGTCAGATTTGCTCCGGTAGAGGCCTTGTATTGGGCATATACCCGCAGCTTTCGGATTCCCGGCTCGCTGCTCCACATATGCTCCACAACCCCCTGGGCAGACCTGGGTATTAAGGCACCAAGGTCGTGGGTGCCGGCTAATGACCAAGACTGCCCGGCAGGTAGGACAATATCGGCCAGCTCATACTGAGCCCATGTTTCGATATCAGGGCGAAGCTCATCTCTAAGCTCGCGGATGATCGCGTGACACCCCAAGGCCGAAACGTCAGAGGTCTCTGCGGTGATCACCGAGATTAGCCGATCGAGCGTACGTTCTGGATTTGTGAAATGCCTGCCCAGGGATTGGATAGACCGCTGCTCCAATGTTGCGTCATTCCCAACGCAAACAACCGTGACACGCTTCAGGGTCTCGATGATCTGCGTCCAATTCTCAAAGCCACACCACGTTGTGAGCCAAAGATAAGCCCGCGTTGTTGGGCCGTCCACGCGCTGAGCCAACTCGTCGGGATTGAGTCCCGCCTGGCGACAAAGCTTGCACAGCTCGTCCAGATGATTAACGGTAAGGTCATTTTTAATCTGCAGGCTCGCCCCTACAAGCGTCAGCTGGAATCGACGCTCGGGCAATTGGGCAAATGTGCCGACGCGTGCATGCTTAGCTAAGCTCGCAAACGCCGAATCGAGGACAGAAAGGATTCCCTTGGCTGCGTCCATCCCAGCGGGTTCTACCGAAGCGGAATCGTCTGGATCAGGGGAGCCCGAGGAACTGGAAGCTGGTTTCATCGACTTGTTTTTACGAGCAACTCGACGCTTCGCAAGCTTGGGTAGATACTCCCGCAGATCAGGGTCTTTGGTGCAGAAATCCGTCGTCTGACGCTTGATTTGAAGATGTTCGAAAGAATCTCGTGAATGGACAACAACGACATCGTCCCACTCTTCAATACCACCAGTCTCGGCACCAATTTCCAGCGGAGCGATACGTCCGTCGAGGAACTTCGCCAGCATGTCAGCCACGCGCTGAGCGATGACTAGCTTCTCGTAGAGCGACTTCTGCTCAAGCCGAAACCGTCTGATCATACTGACATCCTTTCATTTCATCATCGTGTTGACCAGCTCCGCTGGCAGTTCGCCACATCCTAGCGTAGCCCTAATTTAGCCGAAGTTTGCGTGGTGCGGAAATCTAACCATTCAGGTAGCAGGGATTGAATCTAGAATTCCAGATCTTAGAAAATGGGGGGCAGGGCGATGATGTACCAGACCGGCGTCATCCTGACTCTATTCTCCGACTACCACTCCACGAAACCCACAGCTTATCGATGTCGGACATTATTCAACGTGTTGTCGCAGGGTATGGGCATGAGCGCGGCGAAGCCGCCATGGAGTTCGTCATGGCGTTGGCTATCGGTAAAATCCGGCTACACGAGGATGTTGATAACCGGTTGCTGGCAACTCAGCACATAGCTGTGCGGAGTTGCACAGAGTGCTCTATGACTGGGTGCGGCTGGTTACTAGCTGGGGAGATTAGCCGAGCATTAAAGAAATGCTGCCAAGGAGAAACATCAGGATGATGCCTACGAGGTTGACCAAAAAGCTCAGCCCTCGATGCCCTCCGTAAAGCGCTCGCAACCCTTCATTACTATTTCGGGTCGTCAGGTGCAGCAGTCCGCCCAAAGCACAAAGAACGGCTAAGTGTAACAACGGTTCGGTCAAGTTACTGGCGTCCGGCGCATAGGTAGGTTTTCCTGCACTGACCCACCATTTGATCGCTTGAAATAGGCCAAATCCGTATATCGCAAGCCACATCCCCCATCCCGACGTGTTGACGACAAAGAAAAGGCAATGCGGCATGCTGATAGTGGGAAACCATCTCCTCAGCAGCCGGATCGCAGCGCAGTGGAATCCCCAACGTAGAATGCTAACGCTGTATAGCAATATTACGGTCGAAACAGTGACCAACACCCAGGTCATATTTTTGAGGCGACCGAGGATCGTAAATGCCTCGGCAACCGACACTCCAGACCCAGCAGAGTCTCCATAAGCCCACTCTAAAATCAGGCAGGCTAAAGCTGCCCACACACCTGCAACAACCAAAGGCAATCCCCAGAGCCCCTGGAGCCGCAAATGGATCGGTCTATTGGCAGAGATAAAGTCCAAGGGTTTTACAACGACTGGAGTAATCAAAAGCAGGGCATATTTACTAGCCTTATGGTCGCGAACCTTAGACCAAGCAAACTTTAAAACGGACGGCGACATTGTTACCTCTCGGAGGGCAACAGTGGCTTAGCTGCTCGCGAAGCGCATTATCGGGCGTTCTCGACTGCCCGGTAATCAAGTAGAAGCAGGAGGGCGCACCAGAATATGGCTGAGTCGACAACGAAACATTTCGCTTATAGCATCAAGCAAAGCGGCCATCAAAGCGCCATCTAGCGGAACCTCTGCCAAGGAACGTCGAACGTGATCACCAAAATCCGTATCCGTGGGTACCGTATCTACAAAGAGTTCGTGCTGAAACCTAACCCGAACGCGAACATCCTGGTCGGTGACAATGACGCCGGCAAGTCCACGCTGATGGAGGCAATTTCGCTGGCGCTTAACGGGCGGATCGGTGGGAGAGGGATCCTAGAGGAGCTGAACCCTCACTGGTTCAACACCGAGATGGTGGCTGAGTTTCTTGCCCTCAGGAATGCGGGGGAAAAACCTAAACTCCCGGAAATCCTGATTGAGCTCTACCTGAAAGACACACTTGATCTCCAGGTATTGCTAGGCGCCGTTAACGCGGACGTTCCCACGAACGCTTGTCCTGGAATCGTTCTGTCTATTGTTCCCAATAAGGAGTATCAGAACGAGTTGGATGAATGGCTAAAAGCGCCATCTGCGCTGCTTCCCGTCGAATATTACACCTACGAATGGCGCTCCTTCGCTGATAGAGAACTCACACGGCGACCACGGACACTCTCTGTGGCCACCATTGATTCTCGCACAGTCAAATCCGCCGCCGGCGTTGACTACCATCTTCGCCAGATCCTAAGCGACCACTTGGAAACATCCGAGAAAGCACAGATCTCGCTGGACTACCGCGGTATCAAAGCATCTATGACGGATGGTGCACTGGCGCCGGTGAACAAGCGACTTTTTGGTCTGGACGCTGCGCTGCAGTCAGAGCCCATGGCGCTAGCAATGGATCAGACGTCTCGTACGTCTTGGGAAAGCGTTGTAACTCCGCATGTCGACGGACTCCCATTCGCGATGGCAGGCCTGGGGCAACAGGCGGCTATTAAGATCTCGCTCGCGATGAAGCGACATTCCTCGAAGGCGAACATCGTAATGATCGAGGAACCCGAAAACCATCTATCTCACACCAGCCTGACGACCCTACTCAATCGAATCGAAGAGCTCGCGAAGGAAGAGCAGCAGCTTTTCATTTCGACTCACAGCACCTATGTGTTGAACCGTCTCGGCCTCGACGCATTGCTGCTTCTTCATCGCAACAGCGCTTCCAAAATGACAGAACTTAATCCAGACACAGTGAGCTATTTTCAGAAGCTGCCTGGTTACGACACCCTCCGCTTGGTACTTGCGAAAAAAGTCGTCTTGGTCGAGGGGCCATCCGACGAAATCATTTTTGAACGCGTCTACAAAGATTGCTTCGGCGCACGCCCGATGGCCCACGGGATAGATGTCATCAGCATGCGTGGGTTGGCACTGGCGCGATGCCTCGAGCTTTGCGCCGCGATCAACAAGCCAGTAGCCGTGATGCGCGACAACGACGGCGTTGACCCAGACGCCCTACGGACACCGGTTGTAAAGTGGTTAGACGTCAAACGCAGAGAGCTGTTTATCGGCGCCGTTGCTGACGGTAACACGCTCGAACCCCAGCTCATTACCGCGAACGGCGAGCCTCAGTTGCGCAAGATGTTCGGGATCACTGCGGCAGCAAACCTTAAAACCTGGATGGCGCGGGAGAAAACGGAAGGAGCAATTCGACTAGCCGAGTCGGATGAGGTGCTCAGCCCACCGGCCTACATGAAGGCTGCTGCGGAGTTCATTCACAATGCCTAACCTACTGACCTTGGCTGTCGCTGGTGGTAGAAAAACTCAAGGACTGGTCGATCACTGTAAAGTGCTACCTAGAGATCGGCGTGTGCTCGTTGTCACCTTCACCCAGACCAATCAGCAGGAATTGATTCATCGACTCGGCTCCCAAGCCGGTGATCGCCACAACATCGAAGTTCTAGGCTGGTACACATTCTTGCTTCGCCACTTTGCAAAACCGTTCCTTCCATTCAAATTCCCAGGGGAGCGGGTAGGGGGCTTCAACTTCGAAGGTCGCCCAAGCATGTACGCGAACGGCAAACAGAGATTTATGGATGGTAGCAACCAGATCTACGCGTGCGAGCTCGGCCGTCTCGCGCGAGAGTTGATGGCGGCCACACCCATGTTGTTAGGACGACTGGAGTCTATCTACGACGAGATTCTGATCGATGAGGTACAAGATCTCAGCGGTTATGACTGGGAAATCGTCGATGAACTGCTTCAGTCGAGGATCGACGTTCGCATGGTTGGTGACGTGCGCCAAGCGGTACTCTCGACCAACCCACGAGGACAGAAAAACAAACAGTATGGATACGCAGGTGCCCTTGAATGGTTTCTTGTGCGCGAACAGAAAGGGTTGCTTAGCATTGAGTATGCGACCACTACTTACCGCTGCCGAACTGAAATCGCGACATTCTCTGATTCCATTTTTGATGCGTCATGGGGCTTTCCAGAAACAACGTCAGAGAACCACGTAGCGTCTGAACATGATGGCGTGTACTTGCTGTATTCCAAGCATGTCGACCAATACGTCGAGCGGTACCGGCCTCAGTGCCTACGTAGCACCATAGCTTCTGGGAAGGAGTTCACGTTGGATTTCATGAATTTCAAAGTGTCAAAAGGCGCCACATTCGAGCGTGTGCTGATCATTCCTACGGCGCCAATAAAGTCCTTCATTCAGAAACAGATCTATTTGGAATCAACATCAGCGGCTGCCTTTTATGTTGCAGCTACGCGGGCTAAGCAAAGCCTGGCGATCATCATCGATAAACCTGGGAACTCGAAACTGCCGGTTTGGGCGCCGTAACTGAGAGGAGCAAGGCGCTCGCGAGGGGCAAACTTTAATTCTAGGCGACAACCTAGCTCAGAATGAACGGATCGAGATGGTGGGCGATTCATTGAAGTGTGGTCAAGATGGGCCCAGGGCAGTGGGGATGCTGGGGTTTCATTTGGATGGGGCGGGCTGGGGGCCGGTGCGGGATCTGGTTCAATTTGCCCAACTGGTTATTGCCTGTCGGCGCAATCACTATATGGGGTTACCCCGGGGACTGGTTAGCTAGGCGCAGCGCGTAAGGTCGCCTGGGCTAACAGAGCAAGCACCCCCCGACTTTTTGCGCTTGCCGAGCATTGCACTGTCAAATCAATCGGGTTTCGCTGGACAATATTGCGGACAGACCATGGCCTGTAAGCTTCACGCTCACCAACCAGCGATACCAACAACAATTGGCATGGAGGTATATCTATGGAAGGGCTTCCGCAAGCTTCGCAGGACACGTGGAATGGAGAGGACGTGCTAGAACCTAGCTTCATCACCATTCGCCGGCCCTCGGAAGGCGGCTTCTGCGTTGATTTGTACCTTCAAGTCTTCGAAAAGGTTTCCTTGGACAAATGGCAGTCACTGCCCGAAGAGCAATGGCATTGCCTGGCCACGATCGAGCCTGGCTGGATTACGATGTATCCCATCTACACCAACCCCCACACTCAGCGATATCGTAGCCAGAAGCACGGAAGCGTGGGCTGCATCATGTACAGCCATCAATCGACGCGCGACCTTCCAGACACTCCAGATGATGCCGTGTTCTACATCGACGCCAGCCTCCCTCGCAAATTGTTTGATTCCTGTGATGAAGGGCTGGGGCTGGTGAAGCAGCTCACCCCGCTGTGGCGAGGCTTGCGATTTGCGCCAGGTGTAAAAACCCTGATTATCTCGGAAGAGAGTGACACCTCTATCACAGGCGACGCGGTCTTTGTGAGCGAGTCGAGGGTAGATGAATGCCGTAGAACATGCATGCGGATTACCCGGGCCCGAAAAAAGAGTGAGACGTCAGCCCAGTTGCACTGGGTGATGAGCCAGGTGTTTCCGACGCTGATGCCCAACGTGGTGTTCGAAGGCAGCCGCCCTGTGCTGGTGAGCGATACGAATGCTCGTAAGGTCGGCAACCCGATTGCACAAGCTGCTGTGCGAGCGCGGCGTCACCAGCTTAGGGAGGTGAAGGTCGGTGTTGAGATGCTGGCCAAGGAAGCTCCTCGCGAACTTTTCGAATTGCGTGCGGAGATCGAGAGAGTCACCCTGGCTGTAATGATCGAAAAGTTCGAGACTATGCTTGGCCAGAACCTCAGCGAGGGGAACTGGCAGCAGTTTTTCGAAGGCAACCTGTTCATCCTGGGGATAGTGTTCACGCGCCCGGTGGCACTTCTGCACACTCAGTTCCATGCCCGTGGATCTATGGTCAATGGAGTTGGCGCTCACATTGGCGACTTGCTTTTCGCCCAGGGACGCGAGCTTGCCATCGTGGAGATCAAGAAGCCCTCCACTCCACTCATGCAAAGCAGGCCATATCGCAATCGCGATGTATTCGGCCCACACCTGCAGCTCAGTGGAGCGATTACTCAGGTACTGCATCAGCAAGGCTTGATGCGCTCCAACTGGCTGTCACACCTGCAAGATCCGACGATGCGAGACTTGCAACCTGACACAGCGAGGTGCGTCGTCATTGCAGGTACCAAGCCAACCGAAGAAGGCCGCCGGCGCAGCTTCGAGATCTTTCGCAACGCCTGCAAGGACGTCGAGGTTGTCACCTTTGACGAGTTGCTCGGTAAGCTGCGGATGCTGGCTCAGCACTTGGCACCCGTAGATCCAGTCGACATCCTAGATATTTTCTGAAGAGCAGGCCGCGTGCGATCTCGAATGAAGATACCCAGCGAGGGAACGCCCCGGCCGATCAAATACCTGCCAGCATTTTTTCTGTTCGGATATTGCGCAATAAATGTCCCAGCTCTTGGCCAACCTCCACATCGACGCGTCTGGAGCTAAAGACGTTTACCCACGATCGCGTAAACCTAGGCGCTTGATTGAGTGTGCACGTTCCTGATCGTGTGAGTGGTAGTACGTGTTCTGGGTAGTGCTGAGATTGCTATGACGCAGATCGACCTGCAGGTCTTTGGCGTTCCGCAAGGGCGCGTCGAACGTCGCAGAGGTATGGCGCAGCCAGTGCAGAGAAGCGACCTTTAAGCTTTCCATCTCGTGAACCGCACGACCCTCGATGCGCATACTTTCAAGAGCCTTGTCGAAGACAACCTGGAGGAGGGCGCGTACCTGTCGATCCGACAGACCAGAACGTCCTCTGAGGGTCTTGATCAAAGGTGTGGTCTCGCCGATTTCAGGAAGTTCGGGCAGACCCAAGAACCGACGATAGCGCTTCAGATAGAGATTGATATATTCATCCCTGACGGCAATCTTTCCGACCTTGTTACCTTTGCCAACGGCGTGATACCACCAGTTACCCTCAGGGTCTTGGCGGAAGTCACCCATAGAGGGCTTCCAGTTTTGTCGCCCGACAACATCTGACACGCGAAGATACATGGCAAACAATGTGGAAAGTATAAACAGTGTACGCTCATGCCGAGCAGGCTCTGACTCCGCCAGCTTCTCAGCCGTTTCAAGCACGTAGTTCCATTGGAGCGGCGTCAATGCACGCGTAACCCCCTCATCTTGAACATCATCGCTATAGCGGCCTGACTTTTTGATCATTCGGAAAGGGTTTGCCGCTGCATAACCATCTTCAACCATAAATTCGAAGAAGCGACTGCAAATCGAGAATACTTGGTTTATGGTGCTGTTGGTTGCGCTGTATTTTTTCTCGATTATTCCTTGTTCTTGATCATCGAAGCCAATCAGCGGTTTCGAGGATTTAATATTGAATGGACGCCAGTTAGGATTAGGAATAATAGGGTCTTCGAGCGCGCTCTGCGCATCAGTATTTTTCACGAAACGGCTACGCGTCACAGAACCAATCCAGACTTGAGGTGGATTACGGCAAAAACTCAAATAATCCTGGGCGTCCTGGCGCTTAAGTTGATTCAGCGGCTTCTGGTTAATCAACAATGACCACAGCAGCAACCTCTCTATATGGATGCGATACGAGCTGAAGGTCTGAGCATTGTCGGAAAAGGCCCGCAGGAACGAGCGCACGGCCAGGTAGCCGCGCGGAGCCTCTAGCGCAGGGGGAAATGAGGCAAGGTAAGCTTTGACACATGGGGTGGTGGGCTCGCTATTACTGAAGTCCTGATCAAGGAAGGAATCGTATGTATCAAATAAGGGCTTCGGCGAGTGAGACATTCATGACCACCAGAGACGTTAGTTAGCGCTATTGAGATACTTCCAGTTATGACAGTAATCGGAAGTTGGAGACCTAAAAGTCACAGTTAAACCCTTTCATCAGGAATAAGTGATAACAAAGCTTTAAATGTTAGCGCTCACCGTTCCTTCTAGCAACCACAAAATAGTTAGGCCGCTTCAGCCAATAACGCTTGACTACACGCTGCTCTATCGCATAGCGCGCTCGTATGCGCGCGCAGTAATTGAGCCCGGGTGGAGCGTCACGAGGTGAAAAGCGAACTACTTATATATATTGACAACCATTCTCCACGAATAACTCCTACTGGAAACTTGCATCATTTCTTCTAATGGCCTTGACTATGGAATTTCGCACTATTTCTTCAAATCCTAGGAAGCGCCATGTTTCAATATTCTATGGGATGCAGTGAAGGATGGCTAGACTTGGTTTTTCGCATTAAATAATTAAAAAGCTATGCCGTGACGGATGCTCCTAACAACTAGGCATTTGAGTTTTAAGAGCTTAGAAAATTGCAGCGAGGGCATTGTCGAGCGCCCTAAGTCACGCGTTACCTAGTCTGCACAGATTGGTTGGGCCCAATTTCCACCATGCATGATCGTAACGGTAGGTGTGGAAAGTGGGCCATATTCAAGGAATTTCTCATCATTTCAATTGAAGAATCCTCCGCCGGAAATTCGCACGATTACGTCGAAAGTCATCTATCTAACTGATTTATATTGATTTAATTTCTTCGACTAAGCGATTCCTGAACTCGCCTGTCGCACCATTAATTCAAATCTTCCTGGCAATCCCTTAGGGACACGATATCAGGCCCTAGTCCTTACAAATCAAGGGTTCCAGAGGATTAGCCTTGTCACAGCGCGTAGCATCATTTCTTCGAAGAAAGCTGACAAGGCGGTCACTACATTTTCAGAAGTCCTTGATTTATGCGGTCTGCAGCGAAGAGGGGCTAGCTGTCGCATCATTTCGCGATTCCCACAGTTATAGATAAATGCGACATCATGAACATCTATGACATGACCTGTAGTTTAACATAATATACATTACACGTAACAAGATGTTTCAGGATTAACCCGGTTGCACGCCAGATTTCAATCCAGCGTCTTTTCCCTGAAACCTCACTTTTCACAACCGCGGCCTTGCCGGAAACTGGCGACCCTCAATCAGCATCCCGCGTCAGCTTTTCAATCAGCGTGCGATGCTGTGGAAATCGCGCAATCAGTTTCCGTCGATCAGCCATCTCCATGTCCGCAAAATCAAATCCCGGCGACACGGCTTCGCTGATTAATCCAAATCCGTGCTCACCCTCAAGCAATCGCGAAGCTTTCCAGATTCCACCAGGCACGTGCATTTGCAAATGCTGGCCTGCCAGAACGTCGCTACCCATCACCAGCGTTCGTAACTCACCGTCACTGAGGATCATGCTGTACTCGACAGGATCGCCCAGATGATAGAAATGCAGGATGTCCGATTGGTTGAAATGAAATTGGCCCACTGGCGAATCTTCAGTCAGCAAGTAATAGATCGAGGTCATCAGGTAACGTGGACCACCGGCGGTTTGCAGCATGGCGCGCTGATCTGCTTGAAAAGTCCTGCGAAAATAGCCGCCTTCGACATGAGGCTGCAGATCCAGCGCCGCAATCACATTCTCGACGCTTGTTTTCCCTCGATTCATGGCCCACTCCGTTGATTTAAGAACAGATGCGACGATAGCTCTACTAAACGGCTATTTAGTGGAGTTAACAGTAGATCGGCGGATTTCGAAGGAATTACCCTTCTATTTAGCGCCTATTTATTCAAAAAGGCATTTCAGAAATCTACCGTTGCCAAATCCGCTATTTAACTAACATCTTCAGGCGCTGTTCTTACGCTTCAGCGTCTCGCTCGGCAGCTCTTTGAACAGTGCCCGATAACTGCTGGAAAACCGCCCCAGATGCCAGAACGACCAGTGCATCGCCACTTCGGCAACCGTGGTGTCTGTGGGCGCACGCTTGAGTAATTCGCGATGTGCGCTGTTCAGCCGGCGCAGGCGCAACCAATGGCTTGGCGTCATGCCGGTGAAGTCTTTGAACGCATGCTGCAATTGGCGCAGCGAAACGCCCGCGACCTGCGCCAGTTCAAGCAGATTGACCGTTTCTTCCGGTGAATCGGCGGCCCACTCCCCTACTCGCTTCATGATCGTCCGCTCCTCGCTACGGCGCTGCAAACCGCCACGATCCAGGTGCACGCGAGCGTTGTCGAGGATGAACAGGCAGTCTTCAAGTAACTGTTGAGTCAGGGCCTCTTTACTTGGCTGATCAAGGGTTTGCGATAACTTAGTGAGCGTCGAGCTTAACCAGCGACTGAACAAGGCGTTCTGTCCGCAGTTAAGCGGTGCCATGAACAATCCCTCGAGCCTCGCCACATCCAGACCGTGCTGACGGACGAATTCCGGGCCGAACACCACAGCGATTTCCTGGTAGTTCTCCGGGGTAATCCAGATGTTGCGGCTGTCTTCATTGAGCAGATACAGCGCGTTGTCGCTGCGATCGAAACAGAACGCCAAGGCACCCGATGGCGCGCTGAACGTCTGCTCGACACGGGTGTTCATCTGCTCTTCGTAAACCTGCACGCCCTGCAGATCCAGATAGCGAATCTGCCCGGCGAAATGCCCTGGGGACATCTGCTGGTAATGCTGGACCCAACCCGGCGTGGCGCGGATCTGTTCGGTGACATCAGCGGTATTGAAAGCCTGAACCTGTAGCGGATTACACGTTGTCATGGGAGACCTTGCGCACTCTTTTGGTGCGCTTTGGTGCTGCTTAAAGTGGATAGATGGAACTGCAAGGCTCGCCCAAGATAGTCGTCAACGCGCCACAGGGGAAGGGGCGGAAGATGAAACCCGCCCTCCCCGGCGTCTATAAAACCAATAACGAGGTCTTTATGAATGCCCCTTTCGATCAGCTGTTCACTTGGCTGAAAGATCACAAGATTACCGAAGTTGAATGTGTGGTCAGCGACCTGACCGGCATCGCCCGCGGCAAGATCGCACCGACCAACAAGTTCCTGCATGAACGAGGCATGCGCCTGCCGGAAAGTGTGCTGCTGCAAACGGTAACCGGGGATTTTGTCGACGACGACATCTACTACGACCTGCTCGACCCGGCCGACATCGACATGGTCTGCAAACCGGTGAGCGACGCCGTGTATGTGATTCCATGGGCGATCGAGCCGACCGCCATCGTCATCCACGACACCTTCGACAAGTTCGGCAACCCGATCGAACTGTCGCCGCGCAACGTGCTCAAAAAGGTCCTGCAGCTTTACACCGACAAGGGCTGGAAGCCGATTGTTGCGCCGGAAATGGAGTTCTACCTCACCCAGCGCTGCGAAGACCCGGACCTGCCGCTCAAGGCGCCACTGGGCCGTTCGGGCCGTGCCGAAAGCGGTCGGCAGTCGTTCTCCATCGATGCTGCCAACGAGTTCGATCCGCTGTTCGAAGACGTCTACGACTGGTGCGAGCTGCAAGGCCTGGACCTGGACACGCTGATCCACGAAGACGGCCCGGCGCAGATGGAAATCAACTTCCGTCACGGCGATGCGCTGGATCTGGCCGACCAGATCACCGTGTTCAAACGCACCCTGCGCGAAGCGGCGCTCAAACATAACGTCACCGCAACGTTCATGGCCAAGCCGATCGGCGACGAGCCTGGCAGCGCGATGCACCTGCATCAGAGCGTGGTCGACATCGAGACCGGCAAGCCGATCTTCGCCGATGCCGACGGCAAGATGAGCGAGCTGTTCCGCCATCACATAGGCGGGTTGCAGAAGTACATCCCGAAAGTGCTGCCGATGTTTGCGCCCAACGTGAACTCGTTCCGCCGCTTCCTGCCGGACACCTCGGCACCGGTCAACGTCGAGTGGGGCGAAGAGAACCGCACTGTCGGCCTGCGTGTGCCGACCTCCGGCCCTGAATCCATGCGCGTGGAAAACCGCCTGCCGGGCGCCGACGCCAACCCGTATCTGGCGATCGCCGCGAGCCTGCTGTGTGGCTACATCGGCATGATCGAAGGCATCGAGCCAAGTGCCGCCGTTGAAGGCCGTGCCTACGAACGCCGCAACCTGCGCCTGCCGATCACCATCGAAGACGCGCTGACACAAATGGAAGAGTGCACAACCGTTGCCGGGTACCTCGGCAGCAAGTTCGTGCGCGGCTACGTCGCGGTGAAACGCGCCGAGCATGAAAACTTCAAGCGCGTGATCAGTTCGTGGGAGCGCGAGTTTCTGCTGCTGAGCGTCTGACTCCAGCACAAATCCCCTTCCTCCATGGCATGGCTTTTTGTGGGAGGGGGCTTGCTCCCGAAAGCGGTGTATCAGCCAGCTGTAATGTTGGAGGTACCGGCCTCTTCGGGAGCAAGCCCCCTCCCACAAGAGCAGGGGAACAATGATCCATCTGAAAATCCAGAACCACCCGAAAACTCCAATAATTCCAAGAGGTGTCGATATGCGTCTATTGAAATCCATGGTTCCCGCCGCACTGGCGCTGTTGTGCAGCACTGCAGCCCTGGCTCAGCCCCAGGTCTCCGTCTACAACTGGACCGACTACATCGGTGAAACCACCCTCGCCGACTTCCAGGCCAAGACCGGGATCAAGGTGATCTACGACGTTTTCGACTCCAACGAAACCCTGGAAGGCAAACTGCTTGCCGGCCGCACCGGCTACGACGTGGTCGTGCCGTCCAACCACTTTCTCGCCCGTCAGGTGAAGGCTGGCGCGTTCCTCAAACTGGATCGCGAGCAGTTGCCGAACTGGAAAAACCTCGACCCGAAACTGCTCGCGCTGCTTGAGAAGAACGATCCGCAAAACGCGCACTCGGTCCCCTACCTGTGGGGCACCAACGGCATCGGCTACAACGTCGACAAGGTCAAGCAAGTGCTGGGCATCGATCACATCGATTCCTGGGCGGTGCTGTTCGAACCGGAAAACATCAAGAAGCTGTCGCAGTGCGGCGTGTCGATGATGGACTCGGCCGACGAAGTGTTCCCGGCGATCCTCAACTACATGGGCATGGACCCACGCAGCGAGAACCCGGAAGACTTCAAGAAGGCTGAAGCCAAACTGCTGAGCATCCGTCCGTACATCACCTATTTCCATTCCTCGAAATACGTGTCCGATCTGGCCAACGGCGATATCTGCGTGGCGTTCGGCTACTCCGGCGACGTGTTTCAGGCCGCCAACCGCGCCAAGGAAGCCAAGAACGGCGTGAACATCGCGTACGCAATTCCCAAGGAAGGCGCCAACCTGTGGTTCGATCTGTTGGCCGTTCCAGCCGACGCCGCCAATCCCAAGGAAGCCCACGCCTTCATCAATTACCTGCTTGATCCGCAAGTGATCGCCAAGGTCAGCGCTTCGGTCGGTTACGCCAACCCGAACCCGCCGGCCAAGCAGTACATGGACGTGGCACTGGTGAGCAATCCAGAGGTTTACCCACCGCAGGAAGTCCTCGACAAACTGTATATTTCCACCACCCCGCCCCAGTCGATCATGCGTCTGATGACCCGGTCCTGGAGCAAAGTGAAGTCGAACAAATGAATCAGTACAGCAAAGAACACGCCCGCTCCTATTACGCTGCTTCGGCCCGGGCAAGTACGCCCTGGCCGGTGCTTGACGGTGATCTCACCGCCGATGTCTGCGTGATCGGCGGCGGGTTCACCGGGGTCAACACCGCAATCGAGCTGGCGCAACGCGGGCTGTCGGTGGTGTTGATCGAAGCCCGGCGCATCGGCTGGGGGGCCAGCGGACGCAACGGCGGTCAGTTGATTCGCGGCATCGGTCATGAGGTCGAGGGCTTTGCACGTTACGTGGGCAACGACGGCGTGCGCTATCTGCAACGTGCCGGGATCGACTCGGTGGACCTGGTGCGCCAGCGCATCACTGAAAACGATATCGAGTGCGACCTGCGCTGGGGCTTCTGCGAACTGGCCAACACCCCGGCGCAGTTCGCGGCGTTCAAGGACGAACAGGTCAGCCTCGACGAACTCGGCTATCAACACCAGACCCGCCTGGTTGGCCCCGAGCAGATCCGTCAGCAAGTGGTCAACGCCGACGGCTACGCGGGGGGGCTGATCGACATGGGCTCCGGCCATCTGCACCCGCTGGATCTGGTGCAAGGCGAAGCGCGTCTGGCGGCGTCCCTCGGTGTGCGAATCTTCGAGCAAAGCCCGGTGCTGCAGATCATTCATGGCGAAACCGTTGAAGTGCGCTGCGCCACCGGCAGCGTTCGCGCCGGCAGTCTGGTGCTCGGTTGCAACGCGCATCTGGATGAACTCGAACAGCAACTCAGTGGCAAGGTGTTGCCCGCCGGCAGTTACATCATCGCCACCGAGCCGCTGTCCGAGGAACGTACCGCGCAACTGATCCCGCACAACCTCGCGTTGTGCGACCAGAAAGTCGGACTCGATTACTACCGGCTCTCGGCGGATCGACGCCTGCTGTTTGGCGGCGCCTGTCACTATTCCGGCCGCGATCCGGCGGACATCGCTGCCTACATGCGCCCGAAGATGCTCAAGGTCTTCCCGCAACTGGCGGATGTGCGCATCGACTATCAGTGGGGCGGCAAGATCGGCATCACCGCCAACCGCTTCCCGCAGGTCGGCCGGCTCAAGCAGCAGCCGAACGTGTTCTACGCTCAGGGTTATTCCGGGCACGGCCTCAACGTCACGCACTGGTGCGCCAAGCTGCTGGGCGAAGCGATTCACGCCGGCCACAGTCAGGGTATGGATGTGTTCAGCGCGGTGCCGCACATGACCTTCCCCGGCGGCCCGGCGCTGCGTTCGCCGCTGCTGGCACTGGGGATGTTCTGGTATCGCCTGCGCGAACTTGTCGGCTGAACGCATCCCCCCTGTAGGAGCTGCCGCAGGCTGCGATCTTTTGATCTTTAAAAATCAAGATCAAAAGATCGCAGCCTGCGGCAGCTCCTACACGTAACCAGCTCCTCGCTATTTGCTCTATCGCCAAGCACTTCTATATTGATGGAGTGCTTTTGCGTTCCTGACGCTCAGCATCCACAAAACCGAGGGGGACATGGATGAAGTCGTCAGCCGCCGATGAGCCACGAGCACCGGGCCAAGCGCCGATCAAGACGCGTCGTTTCAGCATTTCACTGGTGTGGATCGTGCCGATCGTCGCGGTGCTGGTCGGTATTTCGCTGGTGGTGCACAACCTGCTGCAGGAAGGCCCGACTATCGTCGTCAATTTCAAGACCGGCAGCGGTCTGACCGCCAACAAGACCGAGGTCAAGTATCGCAACGTGGTGATCGGTCAGGTGACTGACGTCGAGTTGAGCGCCGACCAGAAGAGCGTCGACGCCACGATCAAACTGGCCAAGCAGGCCGAAACCTTTACCCGCGAAGACTCGCACTTCTGGGTCGTGCGCCCGCGCATCGGCGCTGGCGGCGTATCGGGCATCGACACCCTGCTCTCCGGCGACTACATCGGCGCCGATATCGGCCAGGCCGACAGCCGCGCCAAACACTTCAAGGGCCTGGAAAATCCACCGCCGATCACTTACGGCGAACCGGGCAAGCGCTTCATGCTGCACGCCCCGGATCTCGGCTCGCTGGACATCGGGTCGCCGGTTTACTACCGCAAGATTCCGGTCGGCCAGGTCGTCACCTACACCCTCAATCCCGAGGGCAAAGGCGTGGACATCGAGGTGTTCATCCATTCGCCGAACGACGCGTTCGTCACCGAAAATACCCGGTTCTGGAACGCCAGCGGCATCGACATCAATGTCGGCGCCAACGGCTTCGCAGTAAAGACCGAATCGCTGTCGACCATGCTGGTCGGCGGCATTGCCTTCCGTGCGCCGGATTACAGCCCCAACGACGTTGCTGCCACGGACGACAAAGACTTCGAGCTGTTCGCCGATCAGCAGACCGCCCTCGCCCCGCCCAACGGCAAGGCGCAATACATGGTGCTGCGTTTCGATCAGTCGCTGCGTGGGCTCAAGGTCGATGCACCGGTAGAGTTTCTCGGCATGGAGATCGGCCGGGTCGTCGGGATCAACCTGGACTTCGACGCGAAAAAACGCAGTTTCCCGCTTAACGTCGGCATCGTCATTTACCCGCAGCGCCTGGGGCAGGCCTACAAAAAGATGCTGACCGAATTCAAGCACGATCCCAACGACGAAGCCGCCGGTATTCGTCTGCTCGGCACCTTCGTCGATAACGGTCTGCGCGCCCAGGCCCGCAGTGGCAACCTGCTGACCGGGCAGCTGTACGTTGCACTGGACTTCTTCCCGAAAGCCGAGAAAGTCGCGTTTGACCCAACGGCCCGGCCAGTGGTCTTGCCCACCGTGCCCGGCAGTCTCGAACAGTTGCAGGAAAAACTCGAAGCCGTGGTCGACAAGCTCAACAAACTGCCGGTCGAGCGGATTGCCGGCAACCTCGACAGCAACCTCGTGGAACTGCGCAAAGGCCTGACCCAGTTCAACGCGAAAACCCTGCCGAGCGTGCAGACCACGCTGGCCGATGTCAGCAAGACCTTGCAGTCCGCCAGCTCGACCCTGGCCGAAGATTCGCCGCAGCGCGAGAAGCTCACCGAGACCCTCGACGAACTCGGGCGCATGTCGCGGTCGCTGCGTGAGCTGTCGGATTATCTCGGTCGCCATCCGGAATCGCTGATTCGCGGTCGTCCCGACAACGCAGCGCCGCTGGATCTGAAAGGGCCGCCACGCAATTGAGCACAGGAGCTACCCCATGGCTTTACCGCTGAAGATCACCGTGCTCGCTGCGTTCATGCTGCTGGGTGCCTGCCGCAGCGAGCCGATCAACTTTCACACCCTGACCCCGGTGCAACTGCCGGCGTCCCGGGCCGGTGCGCAGATTCCCATCGAGGCGATCAGCGTGCCGCCACAGGTCGACCGCCCGCAAATCGTCATCCGTCAGGGCAACAATGGCCTGGCGATTCTGGAAACCCAATGGTGGGGGGCGAGTCTGGCGGATGAGTTGCGCAGCGCGTTGAGCGATCAACTGAGCAATACCGGCAGTCGCGGTAATGTTTCGGTGCGCATTGATGTGCAGCGTTTTGACTCGATTCCCGGACAATACGGGCTGATCGACGTCAAGTGGCGCCTGCGCCCGAGCGGTGCGGCGGACAATGCTCTGCTGACGTGTCATTCAACCTTGCAAACACCGTCCGGCCCGAGCATCGATGACCTGGTGGCCGCGCAACAGAACAACGTCAAACGCCTGGCTGCCCTGATCAATCAAGCGGCGGGCAATTCACGCACCTGTCCATCGGCGTCCTGAGTCGCCGCCGGTAGCGTGACGGTGAAACGGCAGCCGTTGGGTTCGCGAGTCACCAACTGAACCTGCCAGTGCTGATGGCTGCAGATCCGCTGCACCAGCGACAGGCCCAGGCCAAGCCCTTCACCGCGCTGTTCGTCGCCACGCACGAATGGCTGAAACATCGCCTGGCGTTTCTCTTCCGGAATTCCGATGCCGCTATCCTCGACCACGAAACTGTCCTTGAACAGAGTCAACCGGACAAAGCCCTGATCGGTGTAGTGCCAGGCATTGCGCAACAGATTGCCCATGACCGATTGCAAGAACGTCAGGTCATAACGCGTGGTGCCCGCCAGTTGCGGCTCGTAGATAAACTCCAGACCTTTTTCGCGAATCAATCGCCCCCAGATGTCCACCTGGGCGTCAGCGATAGATTTGAGTGTGCAGGTGGATTCGGTGCCAAGCTCTTCCGGCTTGCGCGCCAGCATCAAGAAGGTTTCGACCAGTTGGCGCATTTCAGCGCTGGCCCGGGCAATGCGTTTGACCTGCTCAGTGGAACGCCGATCCAGCGAGGGGTTGGCCAGCAACAGCTCGCAGGAGCTGGCCAGAATCATCAGCGGTGTGCGCAGTTCGTGGCTCACGTCACTGGTGAAGAGCTTTTCCCGGTTCAGAGTCTCGCGCAACCGGCCGAGTGTCTGGTCGAAAGACAGCGCCAACTCCCCTACTTCATCATCGGCGTAATCCGGATGCAGGGCCGGCGCCAACGCGATCAACTGATCGCGATGACGTACCTGCCCCGCCAGGCGAATCACCGGCGCCATGACCTGCCGCGCCAGCAGCCTGCCGAGCGCGACAGCCAACATGACACTGAGGATGAACCCGACAATCACCACGACGAACAGCAGGTGCTCGCGTTGTTCGAAGCTTTCCTGATTGCGCAGCAGCACATACTTGCGTCCGCCGACTGCCTCGACCATGGCGTAGAAATCATCACCGTTGAAGGTGATCTCCTGAAACCCCAAGGGCAGTTTTGCCAGTTGCGGCGTCAGCGCCATGGGCCCCGGACCGTTCTCGAAAAAAAACAGTTCGCTCTTTTCCGGCTCATGGCGCCACTGGTTGATGTCGTCCATCGCCAGCAACCGGCGCAGTCCGCCGCTCAGGGCCGTCATGGTCAACTTGTGCTCGACGACATGCACCGTGGCCACAATGCCCATCGCGAAGACACCGGCTACCACCGCGCTCATCAAGGCGAACACAATCACGATCCGATTGGCGAGGCTTTGCTTGAGGTCCATCCGGTTCAATGACTCCAGTGCTGATGTCAGAGCTGCAAGGGGCGGCGCGACAACGTTGTCCAAAGCGCGCAGCTTCGCCTTGCCCGGCGCAGTTGTTAAGTGCTTCAAGCAAACAAAACGGCTATTTGAGTTTAGTTATCAAATAGCCGTTTCTGTTGATACCTGCGCCTCTCTCGCAAATTTTTCACATGATCTTCACTGCGCCGCCACGACTCTGAACGTAGTGTTCAGCAGCCATTCAAGCAACCCGCCGTAAAGTAACTAACCTCCTGGAGCTTACGTTGCACTTTGCGTGTGAACTGAATGGAACTCGGGAATGACAAGGGGCAACGTCGTGGTTGAATTAGTACAAATACAATCAGCACCCAAGAGATCGTACCTCTCTCGTCCGCGGGCCTGGGTCGCCATCGCTGCCGGCGTGCTGGTGATCAGCCTGATTTGTGGCTTCGTCTGGCTGCAGCGTTCACCTGCCAACCTGCGTTATGTCAGCGCCGCTACCACACAGCAATGGGTGAAAGCCTGGCAGGCTGGCGAGGTCGTCGCACTGGTGCGCCACGCCGAACGCTGTGACCGCTCGAGCAACATTTGCCTGGGTCCGGCAGACGGTATCACCCAGGCAGGCAGTGTCTCCGCAGCCTCCGTCGGCCGGGCCTTTACGCAATTGGGAATGCAGCAGACCCAAGTGTTCACCAGCCCGCTGACGCGCACTGCGCAGACGGCTCATTACATGTTCGGTCGCGACGCAGTGGCGGCAGAATGGCTGGAAACCTGTGGCCCGACGATGCGCGATGAGTTGGTGGCGCACAAGACCCCGGGGCAGAACATGATCCTCGTGACCCACAGCGGCTGCATCGCCGATTTCGAAAGACAAACCGGTTACCCGCGCGCGGTCGCCACCGAATATGGCGGCGCGGTTTTAGCCCGTATAGATGCACAAGGAAAACTTGAAGTCATTGGCATCATGAACCCCGAAGGCTGGCAGCGATTGACCAAGTAACCAGCAAACTTAATCAAGCACTAAACAGCTCGGCCAATGCTCTGGCGCAGGGTATTGGCGCGCATGAAGTTGTAATAAGAAATGTTTTTCAGACTGAAAAACTGGAAATATTTCATTTTAAAGCTTGTCTTCCCGAGGAGAACTTAAAGCTGGAAGCAGACCCGTTCTCTGAATACAGGACACGCCCTTCGGACGTGCTCGCCTCTACATTCATTCAACCCAGTGCCGCGCCTGCAACGGAAATCGCCAGGCGCTTCACTGAAACGCACACTTTGTACTGCACCAAGGTCCAGTCATGACGTCTGAGAACAAACCGCTGCACCATGCAGCGTTGAATTTGCCGCGCCTCCACCAGAGCACCCTGGTCGAGCGCTTTGCGATACCCGGGCTGGTGCTGGCATTCGTGGTCTTTTATCTGCTGCCACTGATGACCCACGGTCTGTGGATTCCCGATGAAACCCGCTATGGCCAGATCAGCCAGGAAATGCTGCTGAGCGGCAACTGGGTGGCGCCGCACTTCATGGGCATCCGCTACTTCGAAAAACCGATTGCCGGCTACTGGATGATCGCCATCGGCCAGGCCATTTTCGGTGAAAACCTGTTCGGCGTACGCATCGCCTCGGCGCTCAGCACGGGCGTAAGCGTGTGGCTGGCCTACGTACTGGCCCGTCGCCTGTGGAACAACCCGCGAATCAGCGCAGCGTGCGCCCTCCTTTATATGAGCTTCGGCCTGATTGCAGGTCAGGCCGGCTATGCCAACCTCGATCCGCAGTTCACCCTGTGGGTCAACCTCAGTCTGGTGGCGATCTGGTTTGCCATCGACAGTACCACCCCGCGCGCGCGCCTGGGCGGCTGGGCGTTGTTGGGCCTCGCTTGTGGCATGGGGCTGATGACCAAAGGCTTCCTCGCCCTGATGCTGCCAGTGCTGATCGCCCTGCCCTACATGATCTGGCAACGACGCTTTGGCGAGCTGGTGCGTTATGGTCTGGTCGCCGTTGGGGTGGCCGCCCTGGTCAGCGTGCCATGGGCACTGGCCGTGCATTACCGTGAACCGGATTTCTGGCGGTTCTTCTTCTGGCACGAACACATCCGCCGCTTTGCCGCCGGCGAAGACGCACAGCATGCACGGCCATGGTGGTTCTATCTGCCGCTGCTGTTTGCCGCCACCTTGCCATGGGCATTGCTGCTGCCTTCGACGCTGTTGCGCACCTGGCGCGAAAAGCGTGACCCGAAAATCGCCTTCCTGGCTTTGTGGTTCCTGCTGCCCCTGGCGTTTTTCAGCGCGAGCAGCGGCAAACTGCCGACCTACATCATGCCGTGCCTGCTGCCATTGGCCCTGTTGATGGGCTACACCGTGATGAACTGGCTCGCTGACCAGAACGGCCGCGTCTTGCGTACCAACGGTGTGGTCAACGTGGTGCTGGCCGGCGCCGCGCTGGTGGCGCTGATTTATCTGCAAGCGACCCGTGAAATCTACGCAAACACCGAGATGTTCAGCCTGTCGCTGGCCTACATCGTATTGCTCGGCTGGATCATTGCCGGTTCGCTGCAAGCCTTGCGACCACTGACGCTGTGGGCGATGCCGGCGCTGGGCATCGGCCTGCTTGTCGCGCTGCTACCCGCTGCAATGCCGGCGACCATCGTCAACAGCAAGATGCCGGATCAGTTCATCGCCGAGCATCAGCAGGAACTCAGCCAGACCAGCTCGTTGCTGAGCAACGACCTGGGCGCGGCTTCTGCGTTGTCATGGCGCTTGCGCCGCCCGCAAGTCGACCTGTTCAACACCGTTGGCGAGCTCAAGTACGGCCTCGATGACCCGGCCATGGCTTCACGCAAGGTCAGCCTGGAAGGTGTTGGCCAATGGATGACCGAAGCGCGGAAAAAAGGCTCGGTGGGCGTGGTGATGCGAGTCAACAGCACATCGGACGCGCAACAACTTGAGTTGCTGCCAATAGACGGCAAGCACTACCGCCGTGGCCAAATCGAAATCCTCATCTTCAGTCAGAGCCAGCCATGACCCAGACCAGGACTGAACGGAGGCAGTTGCTGCTTCTGCTGGCAGCGACTGCCCTGCTTTTACTGCTCGGCCTGGGCAGTCGTGAGCTGTGGGGGCCGGAGACCCGTTGGGCCAACATCGCCTTGCAGATGCTGCAAAGCGGCGACTATTTCGACCCCTATCTCAAGGGCGGCCCCTACTACGACAAGCCGTTGCTGTCGTACTGGCTGATCACCGCCACCTCGTGGTTCACCGGCGGACTGGGGCATTGGTCGTTGCGCCTGTCATCGGTGATTTCCGCGTGGTTCAGCGTGTGGCTGGTGTACCTGATCGGCGAGCAACTGTTTCGCAAAGGCACCGGGTTGATCGCCGGCTGGATGCTGGCGACCACGTTCTACTTCGTGTTCTGGGCGCGAGTCGCCACCGCCGACATCCTCACCGTGTGCGGTGTACTGGCGGCCGTCTGGTGGTACTGGCGTGGCCCGGATGACACGCGGTTCTGGCGCTACGTGGTGTTCTTCGGCCTGCTGTCGCTGACATCGCTGTTCAAAGGCCTGATCGGTTTCATCCTGCCCGGTCTGGTGCTGCTGCCGCACCTGCTCAGCGAACATCGCTGGAAACGTCACCTGAACCTGCGACTGCTGGGGGCTCTGCTGATCGCCGGGGCGTTCTACATGACGCCGTTCCTGTTGTCCCACCTCTACGGTGCGCCCAACTACGAACAGAGCGGCCTCGGCCTGGTGCTGCGCGAAAACGTCGTGCGGTTTTTCCAGCCGTTCGATCAATTCGGGCCGATTTACACCTACTTGATCTACCTGCCGGTGTACACCCTGCCCTGGGCGCCGTGCTGGTTGATCGCCTTGTGGGTGGCCGCGCGCAACTGGAAGCTCATCGAACCGGATACCCGCTGGCTGATTCAAGGGCTCGCATTGCTGATGCTGTTCTTCACCGCGTGTGGCAGTCGCCGCAGCTATTACGTCCTGCCGTTGGTGCCCTTCGCGCAACTGCTGGGTGCCTGGTGGGTGACCCGGCGCATGGCCGCTCGCAACAGCGCAGGTCGTGGGCTGAAGATCGGCTTCGCTGTCACCACGGTGTTGCTCGCCGCGATCCTGGGGGTGCTTTACCCGTGGACCAACAGCGGCGGCGGTGTTATCCGCTTCGGCGAGCAGGTTCGCGAACAGGCCAGTCAGCAGGCACCGTTGAATCAATGGCGGATGGTCATGATCGAGGTCGACAACAAAGTGCCGATGTACCTGCAAACCGGTGGTGCACCGTTCTACTACGTGCCGGAAACGATCCAGGACTTCCCGCACAATGGCGACACCGCGACGCTGATCGCCTGGCTGGAAAGAACCAGCGGGGAACATTGGGATCCGCAACGCACGATTTTCGTGGCGCAATACCGTTCCGGTGACGCCGTACCACTGGATGCGCTGAAGGCTGATCACCAGGTCATCACCACCACGCCCACCCGTGGCGAGCAGCTATTCCACGGGCGTGAAGACCAGAGCGTGGCCTACATCCCCCACTCCTGAGCAATGACGTTAAGACAAAAGTGGAGAGTCGCGGTAAATTTGAATGGCAATGACAAGTATTAACGGCTTCTTTGACGTTTTTTTCTCATTTGCCACCCTACATTGCCGCGACTCGACACTTGCAAATCGTTCGCATTGTTTCCTGCGAGGGTTTGCTCATAACGTCTAAAAACAGGAGCTGCCCGAATGAATCCACGCCTTCCATCCTTCTTCAAGCGCGCATTGCTGGCCACCGCATTGCTCGGCACCGGGCAGGCGTTTGCCGCCGACTCGGTGGGTCTGGTGGTTTACAACGCGCAGCATGAAACGCTGACCAAGGCCTGGGTGGCCGGGTTCACCGAAGAAACCGGGATCCCGGTGACCATTCGCAACGGCGATGACACCGAGATGGGCAACCAGCTCGTGCAGGAAGGCGCCGCCTCGCCGGCAGACGTATTCCTCACTGAGAACTCCCCGGCGATGGTGCTGGTGGACAATGCCAAACTGTTCGCCCCACTGGCGCCCGCGACCCTTGAGCAAGTCGACTCCGCCTACCGCCCGGCCCATGGCAATTGGGTCGGCATCGCTGCCCGTTCCACCGTGTTCGTCTACAACCCGAGCAAGCTGACTGAAAAAGACCTGCCCAAATCCCTGCTCGACCTCGCCACCCCGGCATGGAAAGGCCGCTGGGCCGCCTCCCCGGCTGGCGCGGATTTCCAGGCGATTGTCGCCGCCGTCCTGCAACAGAAAGGCGAAGCCGCCACGCTGGAATGGCTCAAGGGCATGAAGACCAATGCAACCATCTATCGCGGCAACAGCGCGGTGCTCAAAGCGGTGAACGCCGGGCAGATCGACAGCGGCGTGATCTATCACTATTACAGCTTCGTCGATCAGTCGAAGACCGGCGAAAACAGCAACAACACCAAGTTGTACTACTTCAAACATCAGGATCCGGGCGCATTCGTCAGCACCTCCGGCGCCGGCGTGCTGGCATCGAGCAAGCATCAGGATGAAGCGCAAAAATTCGTCAAATACATCACCAGCAAGGAAGGTCAGGAAGTTCTCGAAACCGGCACCTCCTTCGAATACGCCGTGGGCAAAGACGCGCCGTCCAATCCGAAGCTGACCCCGCTGAAAACCCTCGATGCGCCGAAAGTCGATGCCTCGACCCTCGACAGCAAAAAAGCCGTCGAGCTGATGACCCAGGCCGGATTGCTCTAAGTGATGCCCGAAACCTTGCCTGCACCGGCCGTTGCGACGGCCCCCGCCAGCCTCCTTCACCCGCCCCGCGCGCTGGCCGGGCGCGGCAGCTCGTGGGTGGTGAGCTCGGCGGTGCTGGTGTCATTGCTGTCACTGCTGCCGATTGCCTTCGTGATCGGCGTGTCGTGGTACACCGGTTGGGCAACCATCGAAGCCATGATATTCCGCCCACGGGTCGGCGAATTGCTGATCAACACGGTACTGCTGGTGCTGATCACCCTGCCCTTGTGCATCGTGCTCGGTACAACACTGGCCTGGCTGACCGAACGCAGCAACCTGCCCGGCCGACGCTTGTGGTCAGTGCTGGCGGTCGCACCGTTGGCCGTGCCGGCGTTCGTCCACAGTTACGCGTGGGTCAGCCTGATTCCATCAATCCACGGTCTGCCGGCCGGTGTGCTGGTGTCGGTGATCGCGTATTTCCCGTTTCTGTATTTGCCGATTGCGGCGACCTTGCGTCGTCTCGATCCGGCGATTGAAGACGTTGCGCAATCCTTGGGACTCAAGCCTTGGGCGGTGTTCTTTCGGGTGGTGTTGCCGCAGTTGCGACTGGCAATCTGCGGAGGAGCCTTGTTGGTCGGTCTGCATTTGCTGGCCGAGTATGGCTTGTACGCGATGATCCGTTTCGACACCTTCACCACGGCGATCTTCGATCAGTTCAAATCGACCTTCAACGGCCCGGCCGCCAACATGCTCGCCGGGGTTCTGGCGCTGTGCTGTCTGGCGATGCTCACGGCTGAATCCGCCGCCCGTGGCCAGGCGCGTTATGCGCGAGTCGGGTCCGGCAGCGCCCGGGATCAGCGCAGCGTGCAACTGGGGCGCGGCGCGACATCTTTGGCGTTACTCCTGCAAACGTTGACCTGCCTGCTGGCGCTCGGTGTGCCGTTGCTCACGCTGGGCCGCTGGCTGGTGGCCGGTGGTGTGCAGGTCTGGCAAGGCGACGAGTTAATGCCGGCCCTGCTGCAGACGTTGTCGTATGGCGTGGCCGGCGCGTTGCTGACCAGCATCGCGGCGATTCCCATTGCATGGCTGTCAATCCGCTCTCCCGGCAAACTGCAGCGCTTGCTGGAAGGCTGCAATTACATCACCAGTTCGCTACCCGGCATTGTCGTTGCGTTGGCGTTGGTCACCGTGACCATTCATTTCGCCCGGCCGATCTACCAGACCACCATCACCGTGCTCTTGGCCTATCTGCTGATGTTCCTGCCGCGGGCGCTGGTCAGTCTGCGCGCCGGTTTCGCTCAGGCCCCGGTCGAACTGGAAAACATCGCGCAAAGCCTTGGCCGCTCGCCGTTGCGCGCATTGTGGCTGATCACCGTGCGCCTGGCTGCTCCCGGCGCGGCGGCAGGGGCAGCCCTGGTATTTCTGGCAATCACCAATGAACTGACCGCGACCCTGCTGCTCGCGCCCAACGGCACGCGCACCCTCGCCACTGGCTTCTGGGCGATGACCAGCGAAATCGATTACGCCGCCGCAGCGCCCTACGCGCTCTTGATGATCCTGCTTTCCCTGCCGCTGACGGCCATTCTCTATCACCAATCCAGGCGTACCGCTGGCCGATGAACGCTCTCGAACTGCTCAACCTCAGTAAAACCTTCGGCGCACAAAAGGCGCTCGATGACGTCAGCCTCAACGTGCCGACCGGCAGCCGCACGGTGATCGTCGGCCCCTCCGGTTCCGGCAAGACCACGCTGTTGCGGATGATCGCCGGGTTCGAGTTTCCCGACAGCGGCAGCCTCACGCTCAACGGCCAGACGCTGGTCGACCGCAGCCACGCAGTGCCGGCCTATCAACGGCAGATCGGCTACGTCCCGCAGGACGGCGCGTTGTTCCCGCACATGACGGTGGCAGCGAACATCGGTTTCGGCCTGGCCCTGACCGGCGCTGCGCGCCATCAACGCATTCTGCAATTGATGGACAGCGTCGCGCTGGACGCGAACATGGCCAACCGTTGGCCGCACGAATTGTCTGGTGGTCAGCAACAGCGCGTATCCCTGGCCCGGGCACTGGCGCAACAACCACGGCTGATGCTGCTCGATGAGCCGTTCTCTGCCCTCGACACCGGTTTGCGCAGTGCCATGCGCAAAATGGTCGCGCGCCTGCTCGAAGACGCCGGCGTCACCACCATTCTGGTGACCCACGATCAGAGCGAAGCGTTGTCGTTTGCCGATCAATTGGCGGTGATGCGCAGCGGCCGGCTGGTGCAATCCGGGCATCCAATGGATCTCTACCGCTTTCCGAATGATGAGCAGACTGCGCACTTTCTCGGCGAAGCGGTGGTGCTGCCCGCGCGGATCGAGGCGGGTTGGGCGCATTGCGATCTGGGTCAGGTGGCGGTGAACAGCAACGGCTTCAGCGGTGCTGCGCAGATCATGCTGCGCCCCGAACAATTGCAGATCGCCGAAGTGGCGCCTGACAGTCAAGGCTGCCAGGCGCTGGTCACCGAGCGCGATTTTGCCGGCAATACCTGCACCTTGACGGTCGAACTGAGCTCATCCGCGACTGAGGATCCGGCCCGTTCGATTCTGGTGCGCAGCTCCGGCATGCACGCACCGCCCGCCGGCAGCGCGGTGCAACTGTCGGTGCTCGGTGCGGCGCATGTGTTTGGCCTGAACTGATCAGAGATCGAAACGATCCACCGCCCGCCGCCGCTCGTTGTCATCGCGCACATCGTAGTTGGCGGTGGTCTGGATGTTGCTGTGATGCGCCAGTTTCTGCGCGATCGACAGATCGTGCTCTTCGATCACCCGGGTGATGAACGAGCGACGGAAATCGTGGGGCATGATCTTCACCCCGACCTGCGTCCCGCGCTGACGGGCGATGTAATAGATCGCGTGCTTGGTGATGCGCTCGCGGGTGATGTGGCTGCCACGGCGGATGCGGTTGAACAGAAAAGCATCGTCGCTCTCGCCTTCCTTGAGCTGTGAACGGCGCAGTTCGAGCCAGGCATTGAGCTTGCTGAACGCCCATGCCGGCGCGTATTTGATCAACTGCTTGTTGCCCTTGGCGGTGACGCACAGGCTGCGCTCGCTGAAGTCGACCTGATTCAGGTCCAGATCCACCGACTCCGACTTGCGCATGCCAGTGCCGTACAGCAACGCGATGATTGCCGCATCACGCAGGCCCTGCGGGCGTGGGTCGGCGGCGCAGACTTCCATCAATTCGTGAATCAGCGTGCGCTTGAGATTGCGCCCCTGAGACAGCCGCGTGCCGGCGATGCCCTTGACCGAGCGCATTTTCAACAGATGTTCCTGGCTGATCAGGCTCATGCGCCAGGCTTCATTCATGACCCCGCGCACGGCATTCACATACAACGAAGAAGTGTTGGGTGCGTAGTTGTCTGCACGCAATGCCGCCACCAGTGCGACAACATCTTCGGGTTGCAAGGCATGCCAGGGAATCTCTTCGACATTCATGTCTTCAAATCCCAGGCGATCGGCTGCATCTTGCAGCACGTAGCGCATGGTGAGCTGGCTGGAAGGCGCCAAACGCGCGAGGTACAGGCTCATCGGGTTGGGCTTTGGAACGACCGGGGTTGCAGCAACTAAATCAATCAAACGATAAACCTTGAGTAAAAAACGTACAGCACTACAACAACTAACAAATGCAATGTACTTGAAGTAAAGAAGGTACTAGGGCCGCACTGTCCGACAAAAAACTGCGATGGACGGTAGAAGCCTGAACAGCGGCTGTATAAGTGACAGATAAACGATTCGCCAACCGGTTTTTCATGTTCCTTTCACAAAAACCGGCATAACCTTAATTCCCATCGGTTCGGTAGTGGCTTTGCCCAACCTGCCGGGCAAATCGTGAAAAGTCAATCGATCCCGACGTCATGCTTTTTTTGCCAAGTTATTGATGCAGGAGTGCTTTTCTGCGTCTACGCTGAGGTTGGATCCAACGATTCCGTGAATTCATCCTTTATTTTTTTTGCAATGAGGTGCCCATGAGTCAGGCGTTTCTCCCCTTCTCTCGCCCGAGTATCGGCGATGAGGAAATTGCCGCCGTAGAGCAGGTGTTGCGCTCGGGCTGGATCACGACGGGGCCGAAAAACCAGGCACTCGAAGAGCAGTTTGCGCAGTATGTCGGTTGCAAGCACGCGGTAGCCTTGTCTTCGGCCACCGGCGGCATGCACATCACGCTGCTGGCCCTGGGCATCGGCCCGGGCGACGAAGTCATCACCCCGTCGCAGACCTGGGTCTCGACCGCCAACATGATCTCCCTGCTGGGCGCCAAACCGGTATTCGTCGATGTCGACCGCGACACGTTGATGACCGACGCTGCGCGCATCGAAGCGGCCATCACCCCGCGGACCAAGGCAATCATTCCGGTGCACTATGCCGGCGCAGCGTTCGATCTCGATCCGCTGTATGCCCTCGCCGACAAGCACGGCATCCCGGTCATCGAAGACGCCGCCCACGCTGCCGGCACCCGCTACAAGGGGCGTCACGTCGGCTCGCAAGGCACGGCGATCTTCTCGTTCCATGCGATCAAGAACATGACCTGTGCCGAAGGCGCGATGTTCGTCACCGATGACGAAGCCCTCGCCAGCCGTGTGCGCATGCTCAAATTCCACGGCCTGGGCGTCGACGCCTATGACCGTCTGACCGGTGGCCGCAAGCCGCAGGCGCAAGTGATGGAGCCGGGCTTCAAGTACAACCTGGCCGACGTCAACGCCGCGATTGCCCTGGTGCAACTGCAGCGTCTGGAGGAAATCAACGCCCGTCGCACCGAACTGGCCACGAGCTATCTGCAGAAGTTCGAAGGCTTGCCAGTGCAACCGCTGGCCCTGCCCGACTACGCCCAGCAACACGCCTGGCACCTGTTCATCCTGCGCATCGACAGCGAGCGTTGCGGCATGGATCGCGAAGCTTTCATGAAGGCTTTGCAGGATCAGGGCATCGGCACCGGTATCCATTTCATTGCCACCCACCTGCACACCTGGTATCGCCAGCGTGACCCCGACCTCTACCTGCCCAACACCGAATGGAACTCGGCGCGGCTGTGCTCGATTCCGCTGTTCCCCGACATGACCGATCAAGACCTTGACCGTGTTGTCGGTGCCATCGCACAAATCATGGAAAAACGCCTGTGAAACCTTATCCAATCCGCAGTGTGTCGATCGTCATCCCGGTCTACAACGAGCAGGAAAGCCTGCCCGAGCTGCTGCGTCGTACCGAGGCGGCCTGCCGCCAGTTGCATCACGACTTCGAAATCGTGCTGGTCGACGACGGCAGCCGCGACGAATCGGCGAACATGCTCGAAGAAGCCGCCGGGCGTGAAAACAGCCCGTTCGTGGCGGTCATTCTCAACCGCAACTATGGTCAGCACGCCGCGATCATGGCCGGTTTCGAACAGTGCAAGGGCGACGTGGTCATCACCATCGACGCCGACCTGCAGAACCCGCCGGAAGAAATCCCACGGCTGGTGGCCGAAGCCGAAAAAGGTTACGACGTGGTCGGGACCGTGCGCGGCAATCGGCAGGACTCGGCGCTGCGCCGGTATCCGTCGAAGCTGATCAACCTTGCCGTGCAGCGCTCCACCGGCGTTGCCATGAGCGACTACGGCTGCATGCTGCGCGCCTACCGCCGCAACATCATCGACGCGATGCTCGCCTGCCGTGAGCGCAGCACGTTCATCCCGATCCTGGCCAACAGCTTCGCCCGTCATACCACCGAAATCGTCGTGGCCCACGCCGAGCGTGAACACGGCGACTCGAAATACAGCCCGATGCGCCTGATCAACCTGATGTTCGATCTGGTCACCTGCATGACCACCACCCCGCTGCGTTTGCTCAGCATCGTCGGCTTCGCCATGGCCGGTCTGGGTGTGCTGTTCGCCGTCGCACTGATCATTCTGCGTCTGGCGTTCGGTGCCGGCTGGGCGGGTGGCGGTACCTTCGTACTGTTCGCCGTACTGTTCGTGTTCACCGGTGGCCAGTTCATCGGCATGGGGCTGCTGGGTGAATACCTGGGCCGCATGTACAGCGATGTGCGCGCCCGTCCGCGTTTCTTCATCGAAAAGGTGTTGCGCAGCCAGCCGGCCGATCCGGCCCCTGCCGTCACCGTTGATGGTCTTTCTTCTACCGCTAATTCTTCCACTTCCGATCAGGTTCTCTCATGAGTGCAAAAACTGTTGTCTTCGCCTACCACGATATTGGCTGCGCCGGCATTGAAGCCCTGCTCAACAGCGGCTTTGACATTGCAGCAGTGTTCACTCACGCCGATGATCCGAAAGAAAACGCGTTCTATGCGTCGGTTGCACAACTGTGCGCGAACAAAGGTATTCCGGTACACGCGCCGGAAGACGCCAACCACCCACTGTGGATCGAGCGCATCGCCAAGCTGGACCCGGAGTACATTTTCTCCTTCTACTACCGCAACCTGCTGAGCGAGCCACTGCTGGCCCTGGCGAAAAAAGGCGCGTTCAACCTGCACGGTTCGCTGCTGCCACGTTATCGCGGTCGCGCTCCGGCAAACTGGGTGCTGGTCAACGGCGAAACCGAAACCGGCGTCACCCTGCACCGTATGGTCAAGCGCGCTGATGCTGGCGCGATCGTTGCCCAGCAACGCGTGGCCATCGAGCGCAGCGACACCGGTCTGACCCTGCACGCCAAATTGCGCACAGCCGCCAGCGACCTGCTGCGCGACACCCTGCCGAACATGCTGCAAGGCAAGATCACTGAAACCCCGCAAGACGAATCCAAAGCCACCGTGTTCGGTCGCCGCACGCCAGCGGACGGCAAACTGGTCTGGGCCAAACCGGCCGAAGAACTGTTCAACCTGGTGCGCGCCGTGACCCGTCCTTACCCGGGCGCCTTCTGCGCCGTGGGCGAGCACAAACTGATCGTCTGGAGCGCCGAAGTCGTCAAGGGCAACGAAGGCCAGGCGCCAGGTCGCGTGATCAGCGTCGATCCGCTGCGCATTGCCTGCGGTCAAGACTCGCTGGTAATCAACGCCGGTCAGCGCAACGACAACGGTCTGTACCTCAGCGGCCCGCAACTGGCCAACGAACTGGGTCTGGTGGATGGCTCGTTGCTGCGCGGCGCCGAATCCGGTCGTGCGCCACGTCGTACTCGCGTACTGATCCTGGGCGTCAACGGTTTCATCGGTAACCACCTGTCCGAGCGCCTGCTGCGTGACGACCGCTACGAAGTCTACGGTCTGGACATCGGCTCCGACGCCATCGAGCGTCTGCGCAGCCACCCGAACTTCCACTTCGTCGAAGGCGACATCAGCATTCACTCCGAGTGGATCGAGTACCACATCAAGAAGTGCGATGTGGTCCTGCCGCTGGTGGCCATCGCCACCCCGATCGAGTACACCCGCAACCCGCTGCGCGTATTCGAGCTGGACTTCGAAGAAAACCTGAAACTGGTTCGCTACTGCGTCAAGTACAACAAGCGCGTGATCTTCCCGTCGACTTCGGAAGTCTATGGCATGTGCCAGGACAAGAACTTCGACGAAGACAGCTCGAACCTGATCGTCGGCCCGATCAACAAGCAGCGCTGGATCTACTCGGTCTCCAAGCAACTGCTGGACCGCGTGATCTGGGCTTACGGCGCCAAAGGCCTGAACTTCACCCTGTTCCGTCCGTTCAACTGGATGGGCCCGCGTCTGGACCGTCTGGATTCGGCGCGTATCGGCAGCTCCCGCGCCATCACCCAGTTGATCCTGAACCTGGTGGAAGGCACGCCGATCCGTCTGTTCGACGGTGGCGAGCAGAAGCGTTGCTTCACCGACATCGCTGACGGCGTCGAGGCGCTGGCGCGGATCATCGACAACGACAACGATGTCTGCAACGGCCAGATCATCAACATCGGCAACCCGGACAACGAAGCCAGCATCCGTCAGTTGGGCGAAGAGCTGCTGCGTCAGTTTGAAGCGCACCCGCTGCGTCACAACTTCCCTCCGTTCGCCGGTTTCCGCGACGTGGAAAGCAAGGCGTTCTACGGTGCCGGTTACCAGGACGTGGAACACCGCAAGCCAAGCATCGCCAACGCCAAGCGCCTGTTGAACTGGGAGCCGACCGTGGAAATGCGCGAGACCATCGGCAACACCCTGGACTTCTTCCTGCGTGAAGCCATGCTCGAAATCGCGGACAAGAAGTAATGCAGGCAGGTCTTCGTATCGATGTCGACACCTACCGTGGCACCCGTGAAGGTGTGCCGCGGCTGCTGGAGATGCTCGACGAGGCGCAGGTCAAGGCAACGTTGTTCTTCAGTGTCGGCCCGGACAACATGGGTCGGCATCTGTGGCGCCTGATCCGCCCGCAGTTCCTCTGGAAAATGCTGCGCTCCAACGCTGCCGGCCTCTACGGCTGGGACATTTTGCTGGCCGGCACTGCCTGGCCCGGCAAACCGATTGGCCGTGATCTCGGGCACCTGATGCGTCAGGCCCGGGACGCCGGTCACGAAGTCGGCCTGCACGCCTGGGATCACCATGGCTGGCAGGCCAACGCCGGGCGTTGGAGCGATGCCCAACTGATCGAACAGATTCGTCAGGGCGTCGACACGTTGAGCGACATCCTCGGAGAAAAGATCCAGTGTTCGGCCGCCGCCGGTTGGCGTGCGGACGAGCGCGTGATCGAGGCCAAACAGACCTTCGGCTTTCGCTACAACAGCGATTGCCGCGGGCAGAGCCTGTTCCGTCCGCTGCTGGCGGACGGCACGCCGGGGACTCCGCAGATTCCGGTGGACCTGCCGACCTTCGACGAAGTCGTTGGCCCGCACGTGGCGGCGAAGGACTTCAACGCCTTCATCCTCGACCAGTTCCAGGCGCAAGCACTCAACGTCTACACCATTCATGCCGAAGTAGAAGGGATTCTGATGGCTCAGGATTTTCGTCAATTGCTGGCTGATGCACGCCAGCGCAACATTGACTTCAAACCCTTGGGCGACTTGTTGCCCGAGTTCTTCAACACCCTGCCTGTGGGCCGTGTGCAACGCGGCGTGCTCGAAGGCCGTGAAGGCTGGCTGGGAGTGCAAGGCGCATGACCAGACGCTGGGCACTGCCGTTGTTGATCGGTCTCTGTCTGCTGGCCTATCTGTTGCCGTTGCACACCCATGGCCTGTGGATTCCCGACGAAACCCGCTACGCACAGATCAGCCAGGACATGCTGCTCAGTGGCAACTGGGTATCGCCGCATTTCATGGGGCTGCGTTATTTCGAGAAACCGATTGCCGGCTACTGGATGATTGCCATCGGCCAGGAATTGTTCGGGCAGAACCTGTTCGGCGTGCGCTTCGCGTCGGCCCTCAGCACCGTTTTGAGTGTGCTGCTGGCCTACCTGGTCGCGCGCAGGCTATGGAACGATCCGCGCAAGAGCTTCGTCTGTGCCCTGCTCTACATGAGCTTCACGGTCGTCGCCGGCCAGGCCGGATACGCCAACCTTGATCCGCAATTCACCTTCTGGGTCAACCTGAGCCTGGTGGCGTTGTGGTTTGCGCTCGACGGCCGCAGCACCGGGCAACGTCTGGGCGCCTGGGCGTTGTTGGGGCTGGCCTGCGGCATGGGCTTCATGACCAAGGGCTTTCTCGCCTGGTTGTTGCCGGTATTGATCGCGTTGCCGTGGATGCTCTGGCAGAAACGCTGGCGCGAGCTGCTGGTGTTCGGTCGGGTGGCGATTGCCATCGCGATCATCGTCAGCTTGCCGTGGGCACTGGCGGTGCACGCGCAGGAGCCGGATTACTGGCGGTTCTTCTTTTGGCACGAACACATTCGCCGCTTTGCCGGTGACGATGCGCAGCACGATGCACCGTGGTGGTTTTACCTGCCGCTGCTGGTGGCGTTCAGCCTGCCGTGGGTCGGTCTGTTGCCGACCGCGTTCAAGCAAGCCTGGCAAACCCGTGCCCAGCCGAAAATGGTCTTCCTGCTGCTGTGGCTGTGGCTGCCGCTGGGCTTTTTCAGCCTGAGCAACGGCAAACTGCCGACCTACATCCTGCCGTGCCTGTTGCCATTGGCACTGGTGCTGGGCAATGCGCTGGCTGATCGCCTGCGTCTTGAACAAGGTCGGGCGCTGGGGATCAACGGTCTGCTGAACCTGCTGCTGGGTGTGGTCACGCTGATCGCACTGGTTTACCTGCAATTGAACAAACCGGTGTACGACCACGAACTGCACAGCATGGTGCTGGTGTTCATCGCCCTGATCGGCTGGATCATCGCCAACCTCGCGCAAGCGTTCCTGCCGCTGCAATGCTGGGCGGCTCCGGCGTTGGGCAGTCTGTTGCTGGCCGGGATCCTGCCGGCGGCGTTGCCCAAGTCGGTGGTGGCCAACAAGACCCCGGATCAGTTCGTCCGTCATCACGTCACTGAACTGTCCGGCGCTACGCATCTGCTGAGCAACGATCTGGGCGCGGCGGCGGCACTGGCCTGGCGCATGAAACAACCGGAGGTCGCGCTGTACAACACAGTCGGCGAACTCAAGTACGGTCTTTCCTACCCGGAAGGCGCCGAGCGCCGACTCACCAAGGACAACGTTCAACAATGGGTACGCGAAGCGCGCCGCAGCGGATCGGTCGGTGTGCTGATGCGCGTCAAGGGCCAGGACGAGCTCGAAGAGCTGGATCTGCTGCCCAAGGACGGTACCCGTTACGAATCGGGCAATCTGGTGATCATGGTGCTGCCCAAGGATCCGTCATGAGCTGGTTGCTGTTACTGACGGCGTGTCTGCTGACGTGCCTGGGGCAAGTCGCGCAGAAATTCGCCGTGGAGAGCTGGCGCGGCGTTGATTCGTCCTGGGCCGACAAACTGCGTTCGCCATGGTTGTGGCTGGCGCTGGTTTCTCTCGGCAGCGGGCTGCTGGTGTGGCTGCTGGTGTTGCAACGTCTTGAAGTGGGCATCGCTTACCCGATGCTCAGCCTCAACTTCGTGCTGATCACCCTGATTGCCCGCTTCGTCTTTCGCGAGCCCATCGACCGCCAGCATTGGCTGGGTGTGGCGCTGGTGATCGGCGGCGTGGTTTTGCTGGGGCAACAGTCATGAACAAGGTACGTGGTATCGGTTTCGCCCTCGCCAGCGTGGGGTTGGTCAGCAGTGCCCAACTGGGCATGCGCTGGAGCATGACGCGCCTGCCGCAACCGGAACAATGGCTGGCGGCGCTGAGCGCCGGCAGTGTCGATCTGTCGGCACTGGCGGTGGTGCTGGTAGCAATTTTCGCCTACGCCCTGTCGATGCTCTGCTGGCTCGCGGCATTGCGCGATCTGCCGCTCGGCCGGGCTTATTCACTATTGAGCATCAGCTACGCGCTGGTGTACCTGCTGGCGGCCAGTCTGCCGCTGTTCAACGAATCGTTCAGTTTCACTAAATCGCTGGGCGTGGCACTGGTCATGCTCGGGGTCATCACTATTAACACTCGTCCGTCTCGTGCGCCCGAATTCAGGAGTGCTCCATGAAAATCACAGTATTTGGTAGCGGTTATGTTGGCCTGGTGCAGGCCGCCGTGTTGGCCGAAGTCGGTCACGACGTCGTGTGCATGGACATCGATCAGAAGAAAGTCGAACTGCTGCGCCAGGGTCACGTCAGTATCTTTGAACCGGGCCTGTCGAGCCTGGTACGCGAAGGTCTGGACTCCAGCCGCCTGCATTTCACCTCCGATGAAAAACTCGCCGTACAACACGGTCGCGTCGCGTTCATCGCCGTGGGTACACCGTCCAGTGAAGACGGTTCGGCCGATCTGAAATACGTGCTGTCGGTGGGTGACGCCGTGGCGCGCCATCGTGAGCAGCCGCTGATCCTGGTGGAAAAATCCACCGTGCCGGTCGGCACCGGCGACACCCTGCGTGCACACATTCAAGCCGCGCTGGACAAGGCCGGTCGTGAGCTGCAGTTCGATATCGTGTCCAACCCGGAATTCCTCAAGGAAGGTTCGGCGGTGTCCGACTGCCGTCGTCCGGACCGCATCGTCATCGGCTGCGAAGGTGACGAAGTGCGCGACGTGATGCGCGACCTGTACTCGCCGTTCAACCGCAACCACGACCGCATCATGTTCATGGACCTGCGCAGCGCCGAGCTGACCAAATACGCCGCCAACTGCATGCTGGCGACCAAGATCAGCTTTATCAATCAGATCGCCGAACTGGCCGAACACCTGGGCGCCGACATCGAGTCGGTCCGTCAGGGCATCGGTGCCGACACGCGCATCGGTTACCACTTCATCTACCCAGGCTGCGGTTACGGCGGTTCGTGCTTCCCGAAAGACATGCGCGCGCTGATCCACAGTGCCGAACAGGCACATTGCTCCAGCGACCTGCTGCAAGCGGTCGAGGCGATCAACGAGCGGCAGAAGCACAAGCTGTTCGAACGCATCAACGCGTTCTACAAGGGTGACCTGCGCGGCAAGACCTTCGCCCTGTGGGGCCTGGCGTTCAAGCCGAACACCGACGACATGCGCGATGCGCCGAGCCGCGTGCTGCTCGATTCGCTGTTCGCCGCTGGCGCCAGCGTTCGTGCGTTCGACCCGGAAGCGATGCAGGAAACCCAGCATCTGTATCCGAACGAAGAAAAACTGATGCTGATGGGCACCCCGGAATCGGTGCTGTCGGGTTCCGATGCGCTGATCATCTGCACCGAATGGCAGCAGTTCAAGGCGCCGGATTTCGACCTGATCGAGCAGCGCCTGAAAGCCCCGGTGATCTTCGACGGCCGCAACCTGTACGACGCCGAGCGTCTGGCGCGCAACGGCTTCAAGTACTTCCCGATCGGCCGTGGTGATTCGCGCAAACTGCCGATCCCGCTGCAACAGTGGCCTAACAAAGCGGACGTCGCTTGATCACGTTGTCGCCTGTCATCCGCCGGCAGTCCCTGATCGCAGGGCTGCTGGCGCTGTTGCTGTTCATAGCCGGGGTTTACGGACAGGCTCCCATTGGCTTCGATTCACGGTTCGTACTGTTTGCCCAGGAAATGTTGCGACACGGGCCGACCGTATTCCCGACCACTTACGGTCAACCTTACGCCGACTATTCAGCGCTCTCGACGCTGTTCATCTGGTTGTTGTCGTTGCCCTTCGGCGCGATCAACACCCTGACGGCATGGCTGCCAAGCGCGATTGCCGGCGGCGTGATCGTGACGTTGATGTATCGCTTGCTGGCGGTGCATTCGCAGCGTTGGGCGTTGATCAGCATTGCGCTGTTGATGCTCACCAGCACCTTCGTCACCGAAGTGCGCGCCGTGTCGCAAGACCTGATGCTCGCCGCCGTGGCGCTGTCGGTGTTTTACCTGGGCTACGCGCACGACCATTTCGGCTCGCGCCGTCGCTGGCCGCTGATCTTTATCCTGTTGTTGCTGGGCTTCGGTATTCGCGGGCCCATCGGCCTGGTGGTGCCGACCGGCATGCTCTGCAGTTACTACTTGCTCAACCGCGAGTGGAAACGGCTGTTCGTGTTCGGTGTGCTGGCGTCGATCCTGCTCGCTGCATGCGTCGGCCTGCTGTTGTGGCTGGCTAAACTCAGCGGTGGCGAGGCGTTCCTGCAAGACGTGATTCGTATGCAGTTCATGGGGCGCATGGACGGCAGCGAAGGCGTCAGCGGTTCGCTGTATTACTTCACCAGCTCCATGGGCAATTACGCACTGGCGTATCCGCTGGCGATACTGGCGTTGGCCGCGACCTGGCTGAGCAAGCCGCATCAGCGCGGGCCGGCCTTGCGTCTGGTGCAATACTGCGCGGCCGCCGGGCTGATCGTCATGGTCGGTCTGTCGATTCCACAGGCGAAGAAGGCGCGTTACCTGCTGCCGATGTTGCCGATGGCGGCGATCATCGCGGCGTACCCGTTCCAGGTGCTGCACGGTCGAGTGTTCCGCGTATTGCGTGGGGTAATTCAAGGCATCTGGCTGGTGACGCCGGGGCTATTGATGGTGGCCCTGCTGGTTGCCAAGCGCCGCTTTCCCGAGCAGCTCGACGGCATCACCCTGGTGCTGATCGTGCTCGGCGTTCTGCAATTGCTCGCGTTGTCGCGTCTGATGATTCCGCGCTGGCGTGCCGAAGTGCTGGCGCTGTGTTCGGTATTGGCGTTGTGGACGGTGTATGCCGCGGTGTTCGAACCGGTAGAGCGACGTCTGTACGACACGCAGGCGTTCAGTCGCGCCGCCTTCGCGCAGGTGCAGCAGAACCCGGCACCGCTGGTGCTGCACGGCATGGGCAAAGACGCCAAGGCGATCAAGTTCATGGTCAACGTCGAGCAGGATCTGCAACCGCAGTTCACCGAAACAGTCCAGCAACTCGAAGCCCTCAAGGGCCCGGCCTGGCTGATGATGGACAGCAAGGACCTGCAATCGCTACAGGGCACCCCGCTGGCCGGCTTGCAACCCGTGCTGACGGGGCGTTTCGACAAGAACGATTACGTGCTGTTGTATCTGAAGCCCTTGTAGGAACTGATTGAGGCTGCGATCTTTTGCGCTTTCAGGAAAAAGATCGCAGCCTGCGGCAGCTCCTACAGGGATTTTTACCATGAGTTTTGTTGTACGCCGGGCGCGGCAGAATGATGCCGCCGCCCTCCCCGCCATCGAACGCTCGGCCGCCGATCTGTTTCGCACCGATCCAACCCTCGCCTGGCTTGCCGACACCGACGTGGCAAGCGCCGCGCAACACCGCCAAGCCATCGACAATGCCCACGTCTGGGTCGCCGAAACCACCTCGGCGCAACTCGCAGGGTTTATCCGCGCGCTGGATTTCGACAACTTGCTGCACATTGAAGAACTGTCGGTCAGCCTCGCGTTTCAGGGTCAAGGCGTGGGCCGTAAACTGCTGCTGGCCACGATTGAACATGCCCGCTGCGAGCAAATGCGCGCGGTGACCCTGACCACGTTTCGCGACGTGCCGTGGAATGCGCCGTTTTATCAGCGGATGGGGTTTGTGGAAGTCGCACCCGGTGAGCACGAAGCGCATTTGCTCGATGCTCTGCAGAAAGAAATCGAGCATGGCTTTGCCGCCGAGCGACGCTGCGCCATGCACCTGCCCCTCTATTGATAACACCGCCGCTCCCACAAGGGGATTTACGCTGTGTCAGGTTGACCGCTGAGCGGGACCCGGTGAGGATGGCAAGGCTCACCCGCGCATTCTGAAATAAGGACATTGATCTCTTCGTGGCCACCTACTCCCGCCTGATCCGCCGACTGATGATCACCTCGCTGAGTATCGTCATCAGCCGTGCCCTGATCAGTCCGCTGCTGACCTTGTTTCTCAGCAACAAACTGGGCCTCAACCCACAGGATGTCGGTCTGCTGTTGGGCATCGCCGTGTTCAGTGCCACGCTGTTGTCGCTGTACGGCGGCTACATCATCGATCGCCTCGACAAGCGTCAGCTGTTGATCCTGACCATGCTTTCCAGCGGTGTCGGCCTGATGCTGCTGACCTTCGCGCAGAATCTGTACCTGGTCACGCTGGTGCTGATCATCAGTGAAACGGCGTCGGCGCTGTTCCTGATCTGCTCCAAAGCGATGCTCAGTGAAAACCTGCCGGTCGGCCAGCGGGTCAAGGCGTTTTCGTTGAACTACACGCTGACCAATATTGGCTACGCCGTGGGCCCGATGATCGGCGTGGTGATTGCCGGCGTTCAGCCTTCAGCGCCGTTTATTGTCGCGGGGCTGATTGCCGCCGGCAGCGTTTTCCTGCTGCTGGGCGTGTCCCGCGAGGCCAGTCCGCTGTCGCAGGTCAGCCAACCGCAGAGTTTCCTGAACACCCTGATCATCCTGAAAAACGACCGCACGATGATCCTGTTCACTTTTGGTTGCCTGCTCAGCACGCTGGTTCACGGGCGCTTCACCCTGTACCTGTCGCAGTACCTGCTGGTGACCCACACGCAGGACCAGACACTCGACACCATGGCCGCCCTGCTCGCCTGCAACGCGATCACGGTGATCCTGCTGCAGTACCAGATCGGGCGATTCCTCAAACGTGAGCACCTGCGCTACTGGATTGCCGGCGGCACCGCGTTGTTCATCGTCGGTCTGATCGGCTTCAGCCTGGCCGACAGTTTGGTCGGCTGGTGCGTGGCGATGTTCATCTTCACCCTCGGCGAGATGATCATTTACCCGGCGGATTTCCTCTTCGTCGACACCCTGGCCCCGGAAGAACTGCGCGGCAGTTACTACGGTGCGCAGAACTTCGCGGCGTTAGGCGGCGCGCTGAGTCCAATGATGTGCGGATTCCTGCTGATGCACACGCCAGCGCCGAGCATGTTCTACGCCTTGAGCGCCCTGGCGGCGCTGGGTGGGTATCTGTGTTTTGTCAGTGGACGCCGCGTGGCGATAATTCAAAAATAATGCACTGAAGCAGCATTTATATGAATTTGTCAGCATCGACTTTGCACGGCACACTGTGCGCGTTCCTCCCCCAATAGTTGGAACACTTCGAGGACTTTCCGAAACGGACAAGTCCTTTTTTTTGCCCCGAATTTACCGCAAGGACCCGATGTACATGCTCGCTCGCTGGTTGCCCGCCGCCATCAACACTCGCCCCACCGAATGGAGCCGCGCCGCGATCGGCATGGCGCTGGGCACCTTGTTCAGCGTCTGGGCGTGCAGTCAGGTGTTCGGCATCGAGGTCGCGTATCACCTGATCGGGCCGTTGGGCGCCTCAGCGGTGTTGCTGTTTGCCGTCTCTTCGGGCGCCCTCGCTCAACCTTGGTCGATCATCGGCGGCTACCTGTGCGCCAGCGTTGTCGCGTTGCTGGTCGCCCACGTGTTCGGTCGCACCCTGGGCAGCGCCTGTCTGGCGGCGGGCATCGCGCTGATTCTGATGTGCTGGCTGCGTTGCCTGCACCCACCCGCCGGTGCGCTCGCGCTGACGCTGGTACTGGCCGATCCGGCCACCATCGCAATGGACTGGAAAGCCATGGAACCGGTGATGCTCGCCGCCGCCTGCATGCTGCTCAGCGCGCTGGCCTACAACAACCTGACGCGCATCCGCTACCCGAAACGCCCGACCGAGCCTGCGCCGCTGCTGGCTCCCGTCGACAGCCAGTCAATTACCGCCGAAGATTTGAAACGGGCACTGGCCGACATGGAAGCCTTTATCGACGTCACCCCCGAAGACCTCGAACAATTGATTCATGCCAGCGAGCTGCATGCCAAACGCCGCAGCATCGGCGAAGTCTTCTCCTGATACCCCACACTCCCTGTAGGAGCTGTCGAGTGCAACGAGGCTGCGATCTTTCAAGATCAAAAGATCGCAGCCTTCGGCAGCTCCTACACCAGCAGATGTCGATTCTCCCCTAAGGCAAAAACGCAAACTCCCCCTGCACATATCCCGGTTGTACACGGCAAATTTGCACTGTTACGATCGGTCAACGCTCGCGCGCGAGCTTCTCGAATAAAGACAATAAAAGCAGGGAGTTAGTGATGACTGCTCAGGCTTCATCCCCGCGGACGCCGTCCATGGATGCCACACAAAACGAAGTGCTGGCCGAGGTTCGCAATCACATCGGTCACCTGACCCTCAACCGCCCCGCCGGTCTCAACGCCATCACCCTCGACATGGTTCGTCAGTTGCAGCAGCAACTCGATGCCTGGGCCACTGACCCCAGCGTGCGCGCGGTTGTGCTGCGCGGTGCCGGTGACAAGGCTTTCTGTGCCGGTGGCGATATCCGTTCGCTGTACGACAGCTTCAAAAGCGGCGACACGCTGCACGAAGATTTCTTCGTCGAGGAATACGCCCTCGACCTGACGATTCATCATTACCGCAAACCGGTGCTGGCCTTGATGGACGGTTTCGTCCTGGGCGGCGGCATGGGCCTGGTGCAAGGTGCGGATCTGCGGGTGGTCACCGAAAAAAGTCGTCTGGCGATGCCGGAAGTGGCGATCGGTTATTTCCCCGATGTCGGCGGCAGTTATTTCCTCTCGCGGATTCCCGGTGAACTGGGGATCTATCTGGGCGTCAGCGGTGTGCAGATTCGTGCGGCCGATGCGTTGTACTGCGGGCTGGCCGACTGGTTTGTCGACAGCAGCAAACTGGCGAGCCTCGACGAACAACTCGATCACCTGGAATGGCGCGATACGCCGCTCAAGGATCTGCAGAGCCTGCTCGCGAAAAATGGCGTGCAAACCCTGGCCGATGCACCGCTGGAGAAACTGCGCCCGGCCATCGACCATTTCTTCGCCCTGCCGGACGTGCCGAGCATTGTCGAGCAACTGCGCGCGGTCACCGTCGCCGACAGCCATGAGTGGGCGACCACCACCGCGGATCTGCTGGACACCCGCTCGCCACTGGCGATGGCCGTGACCCTGGAAATGCTCCGTCGCGGTCGGCACCTGAGCCTGGAACACTGTTTCGCCCTCGAACTGCATCTGGATCGCCAGTGGTTCGAACGCGGCGACCTGATCGAGGGCGTGCGCGCCCTGCTGATCGACAAAGACAAGACACCACGCTGGAACCCGCCGACCCTTGCTGCGCTGGACGCCGGGCATGTCGCGAGTTTCTTTCACGGTTTTACTGAGAGCGGGAGCTGAGCCATGCACGATCTCGAACTGACTGAAGAGCAAGTGATGATCCGCGACATGGCCCGGGACTTCGCCCGCGGCGAAATCGCGCCCCATGCACAAGCCTGGGAAAAGGCCGGCTGGATCGACGACGCGCTGGTGGCGAAGATGGGCGAGCTCGGTTTGCTCGGCATGGTGGTGCCCGAGGAATGGGGCGGCACCTACGTCGATTACGTGGCCTATGCGCTGGCGGTGGAAGAGATTTCTGCCGGCGACGGTGCCACCGGTGCCTTCATGAGCATTCACAACTCGGTGGGCTGCGGCCCGGTCATGAACTACGGCAGCGAAGCGCAGAAACAGACCTGGCTGGCGGATCTCGCCAGTGGCCAGACGATTGGCTGCTTTTGCCTCACCGAACCGCAGGCCGGCTCCGAGGCGCACAACCTGCGCACCCGTGCCGAACTGCGTGACGGCCAGTGGGTGATCAACGGCGCCAAGCAATTCGTCAGCAATGGCAAACGGGCGAAACTGGCGATCGTGTTTGCGGTGACCGACCCGGATCTGGGCAAGAAAGGCATTTCCGCGTTCCTCGTACCGACCGAGACCCCGGGTTTCATCGTCGATCGCACCGAACACAAGATGGGCATCCGCGCTTCCGACACCTGCGCGGTGACCCTGAACAACTGCAGCATTCCCGAGGCCAATCTACTCGGCGAGCGCGGCAAGGGTCTGGCGATTGCCCTGTCCAACCTTGAAGGCGGCCGCATCGGCATCGCTGCGCAGGCCTTGGGCATCGCCCGGGCGGCGTTTGAAGCGGCGCTGGTTTACTCACGCGACCGAATCCAGTTCGGCAAGCCGATCAACGAACACCAGAGCATCGCCAACCTGCTGGCCGACATGCACATGCAAATCAACGCGGCGCGACTGATGATCCTGCACGCGGCGCGTCTGCGCACGGCGGGTAAGCCGTGCCTGTCGGAGGCGTCACAGGCCAAACTGTTCGCCTCGGAAATGGCCGAGAAGGTCTGCTCCTCGGCGATTCAGATTCATGGCGGGTATGGGTATCTGGAGGACTATCCGGTCGAGAAGTACTACCGCGATGCGCGGATTACCCAGATCTATGAAGGCTCGAGCGAGATTCAGCGGATGGTGATTGCCCGGGAATTGAAGAACTATCAGTTGTAACGCCAAAAGCTTCGCGAGCAAGCCCGCTCCCACATTGGATCTGCGTCGTACACAAATCCCATGTTGGAGCGGGCTTGCTCGCGAAGGCGTCAGTCAGGTCAGCGCATTATTTGCCCTGAAACTCCGGCGTCCGCTTGGCCACAAACGCCGCCATCCCTTCTTTCTGGTCCTGAGTGGCAAACGCCGCATGGAACACCCGACGCTCGAAGCGTACGCCTTCAGTCAGGTTGACCTCAAAGGCGCGGTTGACGCTTTCCTTGACCATCATCGCAATCGGCAGCGATTTGCTGGCGATCACCGCGGCGACTTTCAACGCTTCGTCGAGCAATTCATCGCTCGGCACGATCCGCGCGACGATGCCGCAGCGCTCGGCTTCCACCGCATCGATCATCCGCCCGCTGAGGCACATTTCCATGGCCTTGGCCTTGCCCACGGCGCGGGTCAGGCGCTGGGTGCCGCCCATGCCCGGGAGCACGCCGAGGTTGATTTCCGGTTGGCCGAATTTGGCGTTGTCGCCGGCAAGGATGAAGTCGCACATCAGCGCCAGTTCGCAGCCGCCACCGAGGGCGAAGCCGTTGACCGCTGCGATGATCGGCTTGCGTCGGTTGGCCACGCGGTCGCTGTCGCTGAACAGGTCGTCCATGTAGATCTGCGGATAGGTCAGTTCGGCCATTTCCTTGATGTCGGCGCCGGCGGCGAAAGCTTTCTTCGAACCGGTGATGACGATGCAGCCGATGTTCGCATCCGCTTCCAGACCGTCGAGGGCGTGGTTCACTTCGCTGACCAGTTGCGCGTTCAAGGCGTTCAGTGCCTGCGGGCGGTTGAGGGTGATCAGGCCGACGCGGCCGTGGTTTTCCAGCAGAATCGTTTCGTAAGTCATGGGCAAGATTCCTTGTCAGAGATTGCGCGAAATAACCATGCGCTGAATGTCGCTGGTGCCTTCGTAGATCTGGCAGACGCGCACGTCGCGGTAGATGCGTTCCAGCGGGAAGTCGTTGAGGTAACCGTAACCGCCCAGCGTCTGCAACGCCATCGAGCAGACCTTCTCGGCCATTTCCGAGGCGAACAGTTTGGCCATCGAAGCCTCGACCAGCGCCGGCTGACCGCTGTCACGCAGGGCAGCGGCGTAATGCACCATTTGCCGGGCGACGGCGATCTGCGTGGCCATGTCGGCGAGACGGAAGGCCACGGCCTGGTGCTCGATGATCGGTTTGCCGAAAGTGTCGCGCTCACGGGCGTAATCGCGGGCCGCTTCGAACGCGGCACGGGCCATGCCCACCGCTTGCGAAGCGATGCCGACGCGTCCGCCTTCGAGGTTGGCCAAGGCAATCTTGTAGCCTTCACCCTCCTCACCCAAGCGGTTGGCGACCGGCACTTTCACGTCTTCAAACAGAATCTGGCAGGTGTCCGAAGCATGCTGGCCGAGCTTGTCTTCGACCCGGGCGACTTTGTAGCCCGCAGAATCGGTCGGCACGATGAACGCCGTGATGCCGCGTTTGCCGGCACTCGGGTCAGTCACCGCAAACACGATCACGATCCCCGCATTCTGCCCAGAAGTGATGAACTGTTTGCAGCCGTTGAGCACGTAGTGATCGCCTTCGAGGCGCGCGCGGGTTTTCAGGCTGCTGGCGTCGGAGCCGGCCTGCGGCTCGGTCAATGCGAACGCACCGAGCATCGCGCCGCTGGCCAGCGGTTTGAGGAAGCGTTCGCGCTGGTCGTCGTTGCCGAACTTGAGGATCGGCACGCAGCCGACCGAGTTGTGCACGCTCATGATGGTCGAGCAGGCGCCGTCGCCGGCGGCGATTTCTTCCAGGGCCATGGCGTAGGCCAGGTAGCCGGTATCACAACCGCCCCACTGCTCCGACACCAGCATGCCGAAGAAGCCCAGCTCGGCCATCTCGCCAATGGCTGCCTTGGGGAAACGATGCTCGCGATCCCACTCGGCGGCGAACGGTTTCAGCCGTTCCTCGGCGAACTGCCGGGCCATGTCGCGGATCTGGGTTTGGTCTTCGTTGGGAATCATGGTGAATCCTTAATTCTGGTAACACCACCCGTTCATTGTGGGAGGGGGCTTGCTCCCGAAGAGGCCGGGTCAGTCAAATAACTTCTGAATGACACACCGCTTTCGGGAGCAAGCCCCCTCCCACAAGGACAGTCAGATGTTGGCTTCAGTAGACGCATTCCACGGCCATCGCCGTGGCTTCGCCGCCGCCGATGCAAATCGCTGCGATCCCGCGTTTCAGGCCCTTCTGGCGCAGGGCCGAGAGCAAGGTCACCAGAATCCGCGCGCCCGAGGCCCCGATCGGATGGCCCAGTGCGCAGGCGCCGCCATGCACGTTGAGCTTGTCGTGGGGGATTTCCAGATGGGTCATCGCCGCCATTGCCACCACGGCGAACGCTTCGTTGATCTCGAACAGATCGACCTCGTTCAGCGCCCAACCGGTCTTCTTCACCAGCTTCTTGATCGCGCCAATCGGTGCCACCGGGAACAGGCCCGGCGTGTCGGCAAACGCCGCGTGACCATGAATCACCGCCAGTGGTTTCAGACCGAGTTTCTGTGCCTGCGACTGGCGCATCAGCACCAGCGCCGCCGCACCGTCGGAGATCGAACTGGAGTTCGCCGCCGTCACCGTGCCGCCTTCGCGGAACGCCGGTTTCAGCGACGCGACCTTGTCCAGTTTGGCTTTCGGCGGCTGCTCGTCGTTGCTGATCAGCACTTGTTCCTTGCCGACGGTCACGGTCAGCGGAACGATCTCGGCCTTGAAGCTGCCGTCGTTGATCGCCTGCTGGGCGCGGGTGGTCGAAGCGATAGCAAAGGCATCCTGGGCTTCGCGGCTGAAGTCGTTGGTTTCGGCGCAGTCTTCGGCGAAGGTGCCCATCAGACGGCCCTTGTCGTAGGCGTCTTCGAGGCCGTCGAGGAACATCGAGTCGAGCACCCGGCCATGGCCCATGCGATAACCGGCGCGGGCACGATCCAGCAGATATGGCGAGTTGGACATGCTTTCCATGCCGCCGGCGATCACCACGTCGGCGCTGCCGGCCAGCAGCATGTCGTGGGCGAGAATGGTGGTTTCCATGCCCGAGCCGCACATCTTGTTGACCGTGGTGCAGCGCGTCGATTTATCCAGCCCGGCACCCAGTGCTGCCTGACGGGCCGGTGCCTGACCGAGGCCGGCGGGCAATACGCAACCGAACAGCACTTCGTCGACCGCATCGCTGGCAACGCCTGCGCGTTCAACCGCGGCCTTGATCGCGGCGGCGCCCAGTTGCGGCGCGGTGAGGCTTTTCAGTTCGCCCTGAAAACCGCCCATCGGGGTGCGGACGGCGCTGACGATGACAATTGGATCGTTGGAAAGGCTCATGACAAATCCTCCTTACTTGGCGGCCATGCGCAAGGCGCCGTCGAGACGGATCACCTCACCGTTGAGCATGCTGTTTTCGATGATATGCCGAACCAGCGCGGCATACTCGGCAGGTTTCCCGAGACGCGGCGGGAACGGTACGCCGGCGGCCAGCGACTCGCGCACTTCCGGGGTCATGCCGGCCATCATCGGGGTTTCGAAAATACCTGGAGCGATGGTCATCACGCGGATGCCGAAGCGCGCCAGTTCGCGGGCGGCCGGCAGGGTCAGGCTGGCGATCGCGCCTTTGGAGGCGGAGTACGCGGCCTGGCCGATCTGGCCGTCGAACGCTGCGACCGATGCGGTGTTGATGATCACCCCGCGCTCGCCGTCAGCATTCGCCTCGCTCTCGGCGATGGCCGCCGCGGCCAGACGCAGCATGTTGAAGCTGCCGATCAGGTTGACGTTGATCACTTGGGCAAAACTGGCCAGAGCATGCGGGCCGTTCTTGCCGAGGATCTTCTCGCCCCGCACGATGCCTGCGCAGTTGACCAGACCGTTAAGGCTGCCAAAAGCTTTGAGCGTGGCCTGCACGGCGGCTTCGGCAGCGGCTTCATTGCTGATGTCGGCGACGACGCTTTGCGCGCCGAGGCGCTGGGCCTGCGCGGCAACGGCTTCTGCGTTCATGTCCACCAGCATCACTTTGGCGCCGGCGTTGACCAGCAACTCAGCGCTGGCGGCACCGAGGCCGGAGGCGCCGCCGGTGACGATAAAAACCTTGTTCTCGATCTGCATGACTGACTTCCTGATTCAAGCTGAAACGTTGTGCGCCGCGGCCTCTTGAGCCTTGGCGATTTCCTGGTTGCGCAAGATAAAGCGCTGCAATTTGCCGCTTGGGGTTTTCGGCAATTCGCTGACAAATTCGATTTCACGCGGGTACGAATGCGCGGCCAGACGTTTGCGCACGTGTTGCCGCAACTCCTCGGCCAGCGCCGGTTCGGCGCGGTATTGCGGGTTGAGCACGACGAAGGCCTTGACCAGTTCGGTGCGCTCCGGATCAGGCTTGCCGACCACGGCTGCTTCGACCACCGCCGGGTGTTCGATCAGCGCGCTTTCGACGTCGAACGGGCCGACGCGGTAGCCCGAGGTGGTGATCACGTCATCACTGCGACCGACAAAGCTTATGCTGCCGTCCGGGTTCCACTCCACGGTGTCGCCGCTGAGGTAGTAATCGCCGACGAAGGCTTTGGTTGTCACGCCTTGGTAACCGCCGAACCAGCACATCGGCGACTGTGTACGGTCGATGGCGAGGATGCCCGTCTGGCCAACGCCGAGTTCGTTGTAATTTTCGTCGAGCACCACGATGCGATGGCCCGGCGAGGCAAAACCGGCGGCGCCAAGGTGAATCGGGTGCTGCAGACCGTGGTGGTTGCACAGGACCATGCCCAGTTCGGTCTGGCCGTAATGGTCGTGAATCACCACACCGAGGTTGTCGGCGAACCAGCGGATCACTTCCGGGTTGAGCGGCTCGCCGGCGCTGCTGACGATGCGCAGCTTGCCCTTGATCGACTTGGCGAACTCGTGGCCACCGGCAATCAGCAAGCGGTACGCGGTCGGCGAGCCGGTGAGATTGGTGATGCCGTATTTGTTGATCACCCGGCAGGTGCTTTCGAGGGTGAACGGGCCATCGTAAAAGGTGATCGGGTGACCCATCGACAGAGGGCCGGTGACGCCGAAATAGATGCCGTAGGCCCAGCCCGGATCGGCGACGTTCCAGAACGAATCTCCAGGACGCAGATCCACCGCGTCGCGGGTGTAGCTCTGGAACGCGACGATGGCCTTGAGCGGCACCGACAGCGCTTTCGACGGACCGGTGGTGCCCGAGGTGAACATCAGCAGGAATGGCTCTTCGCCCGTCAGCAGTACCGGCTCGCAGACGCTGGAATAGTTGGCCAGCTCGGCCCAGAAACTGAAATCGCCACGGACGATGCCCTGACCTTTGGTGCCGCCGACGGTGACGATGGTCGGGCAATCGTTGACCTCGGCGAGTTTCGGCCGGTTGACCGCATCGGTGACCACCACTTTGGCCGCGGAGCTGTTCAGCCGATGTTCGATGGCCTTGGGGCCGAACGCGGTGAACAGTGGCTGATACACCGCGCCGATGCGCCAGGTGGCGAATACGGTGATGAGCAATTCGATGTTGCGTGGCAGCAGGCCGGCGACCTTGTCGCCCTTCTGCACGCCCTGGGCGAGAAGGAAATTGGCGAAACGTGCGGCTTTGTCTTGCAGCTCGCTGAAGGTGTACGTGGCACTCGCGCCGTCGCGGCCCTCCCAGAACAACGCAATGCGCCCCGGCAAGGCATGGCGGTCGCAACATTCGACGCAGGCGTTGAGCGCCTCCAACGTGCCGCTGAGCGCAGCGTCCACGGTGTGCTGATAGTTGAACTGTTCGGTGGCAGACAAGTAATCGCGCATTGCCAGAATCCCTCTGTGTTTTTATTAGGCTGGGAACCGTAAACAACACAGGGATAGTCGCGCTGCGGCGCGGAGGCGGCAATGGTCAAAGCTGTCAATCTGGCTGATTGGTTTGGCCAAGATTCCAGAGATGTGCCGCCTGGACTGGCGCCTTCGGGAGCAAGCCCCCTCCCACAAGGGAATTGCATTGCATAGGGGGGATCACTGTGAAAGCTGCAATCACAGAAGATTGCATTTCAAAGAATGCTCCACCTGCGAAAACCAGGAAGGCTGTAATCACAGGAAGAATGCATTTCGAATGTGGGAGGGGGCTTGCTCCCGAAGAGGCCCGATCAGGCGACTGACAATACGGATCAGACGGCTTCGTTGAGGATCAACGTGCGGTAATGCCCCGGGTTCGACCCGGACCACTTGCGAAACGCCTTGTAGAACGAACTCGCATCGGCAAACCCCAGCCGCGTCGCGATTTCGACGAAGCTGATCGACGGCTCGGCCAGCCAGGTGATTGCCAGTTCCTTGCGCACGCTGTCCTTGAGTCCCTGATAGGTCTGCCCTTCTTCGGACAATCGCCGGCGCAGGGTCGAGGCGGACATGCACAATTGTTGCGCCAGCGCCTCGGTCTCCGGCCACTGTTCGGCGGGCAATTGCCGCAGATCCTGCTTGATCCGGCTGGCAAGACTCTCAGGATCGCGGTACTTCACCAGAATGTTTGCCGGCGCATGGGCCAGAAAGCGTTTCAGCTCTTCGGCCGTACGCTTGATCGGCAGATCGAGACAGTCAGCAGCAAAGATCATCCGCGTGCGCGGACGGTCGAAGCGCAGGTTTTCCGAGAACATCACCCGGTAGTCGTCGCAGAAGTCCGGCTCGGCGCAGCGCAACTCGATCGCCAGAATCGGAATCCGCCGCCCCGCCAGCCAGCACGCCACGCCGTGGACGATCATCCAGTAAGTGAAATAGGTGAAGGCCCGGCGGGGTTCGGGGTCGTCTTCGAGCAGGACGATTTCCGCCAGACTTTGCTGATGCAGCAGTTGCGCCGGGATTTTTTCCAGCATCAGCGAGAGGAAGTTCAGCCCGCTGTTGAGCCCGGCGGCCAGGGTCGGCTGTGCCATGGCGCTGCGACAGAGGAATTCCAGGCTGCCGGACTTGAGCTTGCGCGGATCCATGCCGAAGAACTCGTCATCACCGCGCCGGGCCAGCAATCGCCAGAGTTTCGCGTACTGCGAGGCCGGCACCCGGCCCTGTTCGCTGTGCAGCAGGGCCGGAGCAATCCCGACCTTGTTCAAGACTTCATCCGTGGCCACGCCCGGGGCACAACTTTGCAGCAGCGCTTCACGCACCAGTTGAACGGCGATGGTGTCTTTTTCCGACATGGAGCGAGGCAGACCTTGTTGTTTTCGAGTGAGGGGCATCTTAACGCAGTCATCCGATTCACCGAAAACCCTGTAGGAGCTGCCGAAGGCTGCGATCTTTTGATCTTGTTTTTTAAAGTCAAAATCCAAAGTCAAAAGATCGCAGCCTTCGGCAGCTCCTACAGAGGTTCTGTGCGGGGCGAAAAAACATGCCGTTCAGCGAATGTTCAGGTAAATGTCAACCACCCCCATTTGGGAATGAGTGTCATTATGTTACAACTTAGCCACCTATCTAAAACTCGTGGTTGCCTGAATGCTCGTTCCCTTTCTGATCATGCTGCGCGAAGGCATCGAAGCCGCGCTGATCGTTGGCATCATCGCCAGCTACCTGCAACAAACCGGCCGTGGCCAGTGGATGCCTGCCGTGTGGATCGGCGTGTTTCTCGCTGCGGCCCTGGCGTTGCTGGTCGGTGGTGGCCTGGAACTGGTGAGCGCCGAATTCCCGCAGAAACAGCAGGAGTTGTTCGAAGGCATTGTCGGACTGGTCGCGGTGGGCATTCTCAGCTCGATGGTGTTCTGGATGCGCAAGGTCGCACGTTCGATCAAGCATTCGCTGCAGGCCTCGCTGGATCACGCCCTGACCTCGTCAAAGCATCAGGTGATCGCGCTGATCGCCATGGTGTTCTTCGCCGTGGCTCGCGAAGGGCTGGAAACCGTGTTCTTCCTGCTCGCCGTATTTCAGCAGAGCGAAGGCCCGGGCGCGCCAATCGGCGCCCTGCTCGGCCTGGTGCTGGCGATCATCGTCGGCTTCCTGATCTACAGCGGCAGCATGCGCCTGAACCTGTCGGCGTTCTTCAAGTGGACCGGGTTGTTCATTCTGGTGGTCGCCGCCGGGATTCTTGCCAACTCGGTGCAGGCGCTGCATGAAGCCGGGGTGTGGAATCACCTGCAAACCGTGCTCTTCGACTTCAGTGCGACGCTACCGATGGATGGCCCGCTGGGCTCGGTGCTGGCCGGCATGTTCGGCTATCAGGATGCACCGACCGTCAGCACCCTCGGTGCCTATCTGATCTATCTGGTGGTGGCGCTGGTGATGTTCTTCTACCCCGCCGCGCCGGTCAGCACTAAAGCTGCTGCCAAAACGACTTCCGCTTCCAGCCAATAAGGGCATCCATGTCAAAGCCTAATACTCCTCAGGCCTCCCCTCCCCGCGCCTTGCGCTGGGCGGTGGCCGGTTCGGTGGTCGTGATGATCGCCGCCGGTGGCTTGTTCTACTACGCCTCGAAAATGGCCGCGGCCAAGCGGCAGCACAACCATGATGAAGTGGTGGTGAACATCAACGCGCACAGCTGCGATCCGAACGAGCTGACGGTTCCCGCCGGTCGCGCCAGTTTCCGCATCGTCAACCGCTCCGACCGGGCGGTGGAGTGGGAAATTCTCGACGGCGTGCTGGTGATCGAAGAGCGCGAGAACATCGCCCCCGGCCTGAGCCAGGTGATCAACGCCAACCTGCAACCCGGCGACTACGCGATTACGTGCGGGCTGCTGAGCAATCCGCGTGGCGTGCTGCACGTAACGCCGACTGCCGCCTCCGATGAGGCCGCCAAGGCCAAACCGTCGATGGTCGCGTTCGTCGGGCCGCTGTCGGAATTCCGCGTGTATCTGGCCACTCAGGGCAGCGCGCTGATCAAAGCCGTGACCGCGCTGAATCAGGCAATTGCCAGCGGCGACCTGGCCCAGGCACAGGCGCTGTACTTGCCGGCCCGTGCCGCTTACCAGCGTCTGGCACCTGCCGCGCAACGTCTGGCCGAACTGGACAACAGCATCAATGCCCGCGCTGACTACTTCGAAAAACGCGAACAGGATCCAGCGTTCGTCGGCTTCCACCGGATCGAATACGCGCTGTTTCAGCAACGCAGCCTCGACGGCTTGAACCCGGTGGCCGAGCGTCTGCTGGCCGACGTCACCACCCTCAAACAGCAACTGCTGGCCCAATCGCTACCACCGGAGCAACTGGTGAGCATCGTGGTGCGCAACCTCAACACCCTGGCCGACGTGCGCGCCGCCAGCGGTGAAGAGGAACGCTACAGCCACGGCGACCTCAACGGCTTTGCCGGCAACCTGGAAACCGCACACAAAGTGGTCGAGCTGCTGCGGCCGATGCTGACCAAGTCAGCGCCGGATCTGCTGCCGAAAATCGACGCAGCGCTGAGCGATTTCGACAACGTATTGAACAGCTTCAAGGTCAAGGACGGCTACGCCACTTACGACACGGTCAGTGGCGAACAACGCAAACAGATCGCCGACAAGGCTCAGGCCCTGGCTGACGCTCTGGATGGCATCGATCCCGCCCTCGGCCTCTCCGGCCTGTAAGCAGAAGACGAATACCGATGAGAGATTTGCAAAACCTCGACCTGCAACGTCGCCGCCTGCTGATGGGCATGGGCGCCGCCGGCGTCGCACTGGCCGGTTCGGCCCTGAGCTGCCCAGCCATGGCGGCGGCCCCGGCGCAAGTCACCGAAGCGCCGAGCAGCGACAAGACCGAAGACCGTCATGACTTCCACGGCGTGCACCAGACCGGCATCGTCACCCCGCGCCCGGCGGCCGGCATGTTCGTTTCGTTCGACGTACTGGCCAGTGATCGCGAAGACCTGGAGCGGCTGTTCCGCACCCTCAACGAACGCATCGCGTTCCTGATGAAGGGCGGCCCGGTGGCGCAGATCGACCCGAAACTGCCACCGCCGGATTCCGGCATTCTCGGGCCGGTGGTGACCCCGGACAACCTGACCATCACTGTCTCCGTAGGCGAATCGTTATTCGACGAGCGCTTCGGTCTGGCCGCAGCCAAACCCAAGCGCCTGCAACGCATGGTCGGTTTCCCCAACGATGCGCTGGAAGCCGATTGCTGCCACGGCGACTTGGGCCTGCAGTTCTGCTCGAACACCGCCGACACCAACATTCACGCCCTGCGCGACATCGTCAAGAACCTGCCGGACCTGCTGCTGGTGCGCTGGAAACAGGAAGGCAGCGTGCCGCCACAAGCCCCGGCCAAACCGGGGGTGCCGGCGCAGTCGGCGCGTAACTTCCTCGGTTTCCGTGATGGCTCGGCCAACCCCGATTCCAACGACGCCAAAGCGATGGACAAGATTGTCTGGGTGCAACCGGGCAGCGATGAGCCGGCGTGGGCGGCCCACGGCAGCTATCAAGCCGTACGGATCATCCGCAACTTCGTCGAGCGCTGGGACCGTACGCCGTTGCAGGAACAGGAAAGCATCATCGGTCGGGTCAAGACCAGTGGTGCGCCGATGGGCGCCAACCACGAAACCGAAGTCCCGGATTACAGCAAAGACCCGGAAGGCAAACTGACCAAACTCGATGCGCACATTCGCCTGGCCAACCCGCGTACCGCTGCGAGTCAGGCCAACCTGATCCTGCGCCGGCCGTTCAACTACTCCAACGGCGTGAACAAGAACGGTCAGCTCGACATGGGCCTGCTGTTCATCTGTTACCAGGCCGATCTGGAAAAAGGCTTCATCACCGTGCAGACCCGCCTCAACGGCGAGCCGCTTGAGGAGTACCTCAAACCGGTCGGCGGCGGTTACTTCTTCACCCTTCCGGGTGTCACCGGCGACAAGGATTTCATCGGTCGCTCGCTGCTCAACGCCACACAACCCAAAACAGCTGCATAACCATAAAAACCTTCGGAGCCGCTCCATGAAAAAGTCGCCACTCGCGTTACTGCTGACCCTCGGTTTGCTCAACACCCCACTTTCGGCGTTCGCCGCGACGGCGCCACTGGATCTGGTCGGCCCGGTGTCGGACTACAAGATCTACGTCACCGAGCAATTGGATCAACTGGGCACTCACACCAAACAATTCACCGATGCGGTGAAGAAAGGTGATCTGGCCACCGCGCAGAAGCTTTACGCGCCGACCCGCGTCTACTACGAGTCGATCGAGCCGATCGCCGAGCTGTTCAGTGACCTCGATGCGTCCATCGACTCGCGCGTCGACGACCACGAAAAAGGCGTGAAGGCTGAAGACTTCACCGGTTTCCATCGCATCGAATATTCGCTGTTCTCGGAGAAGAGCACTCAGGGCCTGAACGACCTGGCAGACAAACTGGACAAAGACGTCCAGGACCTGCAAACCCGCGTCGCCGGCCTGACCTTCCCGCCTGAGAAAGTCGTCGGTGGTGCGGCCGCGCTGTTGGAAGAAGTCGCCGCGACCAAGATCTCCGGTGAAGAAGACCGCTACAGCCACACTGACCTGTATGACTTCCAGGGCAACATCGACGGCGCGAAGAAAATCGTCGACCTGTTCCGTCCGCAGATCGAGAAACAGGACAAGGCGTTCGTCGCCAAAGTCGACAAGAACTTCGCCACCGTGGACAAGATCCTCGCCAAGTACAAGACCAAGGACGGTGGTTTCGAGACTTACGACAAAGTGAAGGATGCAGACCGCAAGGCGCTGGTTGGCCCGGTCAATACTTTGGCTGAAGATCTGTCCACGTTGCGTGGCAAGCTCGGTCTGAACTGAGTTTTTGTAGCGCCTGATCCGGCCCCTTCGCGAGCAAGCCCGCTCCCACATTAGGCCTGTGTCGATCACCTTGTTTGTGGTCAACACAGCCCCCTGTGGGAGCGGGCTTGCTCGCGAAAGCGGCCGAAGCCGCACCGAATAATCTGAAGGTTTACAAAATCCGGTAGAGCAACCGCTCGATCCGCACCCGACTCACCCGCTTGAGAAACTTCGCCACCCCCGCCGGGTACTCCGGCAGTGTCTCCAGGCTCTGGAAGCTGGCAATCCGCGTGGTGTTGCGGAAAATCTCTTCCTGCTCCTTCGCCCGTGGCGCCAGCCACTCGCCTTGCGGATCATCGATGAGCAGCGCGTTTTCCAGGTCCAGGCGGAACGCCCGTGGATTGAGGTTGTTGCCAGTCAGCAGCGTATAACGCTGGTCAACCCACATGCCCTTGAGGTGATAGCTGTTGTCGCCGTCACGCCACAGATGCAGGTTCAACTGGCCGCTGTCGATATTGCGCTGATGCCGCTTGGCGAAGCGGCGCAGGCTGATTTCGTACAGATACGGCAGCGCCGCAATCACCTTGAACGGCTCGCTGGGCGGAATGTAGAAATCGTTGGCCGTCTTGTCGCCGACCACGATGTCGATCTTCACCCCACGGGCCAGTGCGCGGTTGACCTCGCGGATGATCGGCAGCGGCAGATTGAAGTACGGGGTGCAAATGGTCAGTTGCTGTTGCGCGCTGGCGATCAGTTCGACAATCACCCGGTTCAACGGGTTGTTCTTGCCCACGCCCAGCAACGGACTCACCGACAGACCGGTATGCGCCGTGCTGCCGGCACTGGTGTCGTACGCCGCATATTTGAGACGGCTGCGCAGATCGCCGATGTCGTTGCGCAGGCTGCGGGTGGTCGGCAGGTTCGGCAGATCGAGGCGATGCACGGCCTTGGATTCGATCAGACCGTGCTTGACCAGATGCTGCATCGAGTCGGCCAGTTCACGGTTTTCGATGACGTGATAGCGGTCGAACCGGTACTTGTCGAACTTGTGCAGGTAGACATTGTTCAGGCTCGCACCGCTGTAAACCACGCAATCGTCGATCACGAAGCCTTTCAGATGCAGCACGCCAAACAACTCGCGGGTCTGCACCGGAACGCCGTAGACCGGCACTTCGCTCTGGTGTGTGCGGGTCATTTCCTGGTACCACGCCGAGTTGCCCGGCTGTTTGCCGGCACCGATCAAGCCGCGCTGGGCGCGCAGCCAGTCGACGACCACGACGATTTCCAGCTCCGGACGCTTGAGCTTGGCGGCGTGCAAGGCATCGAGAATTTCCTGACCGGCCTCGTCGTGCTGCAGATACAGCGCAACGATGTAGATGCGTTGAGTCGCCTCGGCGATTTTCTCCAGCAGGCAACGACGGAACTCGGCGGCGCCGGACAGAATGGTCACGGCCTCGGCAGTCAGCGGAAAGCTGCGCAGTTTGGGCAGCAAAGAGCGTTTGAAAAGCAACGGCATAGGGCTCGCAATGGGTCGAATCCGAAGAACCCGAGAGCTTACACCATCAACCGGTTCGGGTCTTGTTACTGTCTGTAATGACGCCTTCGCGAGCAGGCTCGCTCCCACATTTGAACGCATTCCCATGTGGGAGCGAGCCTGCTCGCGAAAGCAATCTGAAAATCACTGCTTGACCAAGGAGAACGATCGTTCTACTGTTCGCCACATGAACGAAATCACTGACACCTCGACCCGCGACATCATTCTGGATGTCACCGAAAAGTTGATCTACAAAAGTGGCATCGCCGCCACCGGCATGGATCTTCTGGTGAAAACCGCCGGCGTCTCCAGAAAAAGCATCTACCGCTACTTCGCCAACAAGGAGGAGTTGACCGTCGCGGCCCTGCAACGCCGCGATGTGCGCTGGATGCACTGGTACCGCAGCGCGGTTGATCAGGCCGAGACCCCGGCCGACCGCCTGCTCAACCTGTTTACCGTGCTCAAAAGCTGGTTCGCCTCGGAAGGCTTTCGCGGCTGCGCCTTCATCAATACCAGTGGCGAAACCGGCGATCCCGAAGACCCGGTGCGCCAGGTCGCCAAAGACCACAAACAGAAGCTGCTCGACTACCTGTGCGAGCTGTGTACCGAACATGGCGTCGAAGATCCGCAACGTCTGGCCAGACAATTGCTGATCCTGATTGACGGCGCCATTACCGTAGCGTTGGTGATGGGTGATCACAGTGCCGCTGATAATGCGCAATGCATGGCGCGTAAGTTATTGGACCTGTAACGCCTTAAATCAGCCTGAGCGTTGTTTAATTGTTAATTAGATCGGGAGACTGAAAATGTCGACTGCTGCCCAAGTGCGTCCGCCTTTACCGCCGTTCAACCGTGAATCGGCTATCGAAAAAGTACGTCTGGCCGAAGATGGCTGGAACTCCCGCGATCCCGAGAAGGTGTCGCTGGCCTATACCGTCGACACAAAATGGCGCAACCGCGCCGAGTTCGCCAACAACCGCGAAGAAGCCAAGGCCTTCCTGACCCGTAAATGGGCCAAGGAGCTGGACTACCGTCTGATCAAGGAACTCTGGGCCTACTCCGACACCCGCATTGCCGTGCGCTACGCCTATGAATGGCACGACGATTCGGGCAACTGGTTTCGCTCCTACGGCAATGAAAACTGGGAGTTCGATGAGCACGGGCTGATGTTTCAACGCTATGCCTGCATCAACGACATGCCGATCAAGGAAAGCGAGCGCAAGTTCCACTGGCCGCTGGGTCGGCGTCCGGATGATCATCCAGGGCTGTCCGATCTCGGTCTCTAGTTCACATAGATCGAAAATGTGGGAGCGGGCTTGCTCGCGAAGGCGTCGTGTCAGTCAATATTCATGTAACTGACAAACCGCTTTCGCGAGCAAGCCCGCTCCCACATTGGTTTTGTAGTGTTCAGGCTACTGCGGCAGTCCTTTCAGCCTCCAGTTCCCGCACCAATGGCAGCACACGTTCGCCGAAATACTCCACCTCTTCCTGAAAGTGCAGAAACCCTGCCAGCACCAGATCCACCCCCACCGCTTTCAACGCCACGATCCGCTCGGCAATCTGCTGTGGCGTGCCGATCAGGTTGGTCTTGAAGCCATCGTTGTACTGCACCAGATCCTCGAACGTCGATTTCGCCCAGTTGCCCTCACCCTCCGGTGATGCCCTGCCCGCCTGCTTCGCGGCATCGCCAAACGCATTCACCGCTTCCGGGTCAGCCTGGTCGATGATCTGCGCCAGTACCGCACGCGCCTCTTCTTCAGTGTCGCGGGCGATGACGAAAGCGTTGACGCCGATTTTCACCGAATGATTGTTTGCCGCCGCTTTGGCCCGAATGTCATCGACCTGAGCCTTGATCCCCTCGACGCTGTTGCCGTTGGTGAAATACCAATCCGAAACTCGCGCCGCCATGTCTCGTGCCGCACGGGAACTGCCGCCCTGAAAGATTTCCGGACGCCCGAGCGGTTTCGGTTTGAGGGTGTAATGGTCGAAGCGGTAGAAGTCACCGCGAAAGCTGAAGTCGTCCTGACTCCAGATCCCGCGCAACGAACGGATGAATTCCTCCGAGCGCCGATAGCGCTCGTCGTGTTCCAGCCAGTGCTCGCCGATGGCCTGGAACTCGCCCTTGAACCAGCCGCTGACGATGTTCACCGCGATCCGGCCGTTGGTGAGTTGATCGATGGTCGCCAACTGCTTGGCCGCCAGCGCCGGTTGCCACGGCCCCGGCAGAATCGCCGCGATCACCTTGAGCTTGCTGGTGGCGGCCAGCAGTGCGTGACTGAACGCCACTGATTCATGCTGGAATTCGGCGCCGTACCCGGCGGTGAAGCGGATCTGCGTCAGGGCATACTCAAACCCGGCCGCCTCGGCGAGTTGCGCCAGTTTGCGGTTGTAGTCGATGCCCCAGTCGGTGCGCTGCTCGATCTTGCTGACCACCAGACCGCCACTGACGTTTGGCACCCAGTAGGCGAATTTAACGGCTTGCTTGCTCATTGGCGTGTCCTCGGGACGTTGGGAAGGTCAGTGGGACAGAGCAGCAAGCGTGCCATCGCTCAGAGGCCCGGTTTTATTGGGTTTGAAGCCGATGGAGTTGCATTCTTGGAGGGTAATTTGTTGTCGAGGTGTTGGGTGTGCAACAGTTGAATAGGCGATGTCTGAGCTGGCCCCTTCGCGAGCAAGCCCGCTCCCACAGGGTGAACGCATTCCAGAGTGTGGGAGCGGGCTTGCTCGCGAAGGCGTCCGACGGGTCGCCGCAAAAGCCGGATACAGGTAACATGTCAGCCCTTCCCCGCAGCCCCTCTGCGCCCTGCCGAATAAGCCGATTCCATGCCTTTCGAACTCAGCGTTGACCTCACCACCCTGGCCATCCTGGCCCTCGTCGCTTTCATTGCCGGTTTCATCGACGCCATTGCCGGCGGAGGCGGTCTGTTGACCACTCCGGCGCTGCTCACCGCCGGCCTGCCGCCGCATCTGGTGCTGGGCACCAACAAACTGAGTTCGACTTTCGGCTCGGCCACCGCCAGTTTCACTTTCTACCGACGCAAACTGTTCCACCCTCGGCAGTGGATGCACGCGATCGTCGGCACCCTGGTCGGCGCGCTCACCGGGGCCATCGTCGCGCACTACCTGCCGGCGGAATGGCTGAACAAGATGCTGCCGGTGATCGTCTTCGCCTGTGGCCTGTATCTGTTGTTCGGCGGCACGCCCAAAGCGCCGCTGGACAGTGACGCGCCGATCAAGAAGAAATGGCAATCGACCCAAGGCTTCAGCCTCGGTTTCTACGACGGCGTGGCCGGCCCCGGCACGGGTGCGTTCTGGACGGTCAGCAGCCTGCTGCTCTACCCGATCGATCTGGTCAAGGCCAGCGGGGTGGCGCGCAGCATGAACTTCGTCAGCAACATTGCGGCGCTGTCGGTGTTCGTGTTTTCCGGGCAAGTGGACTGGATCATCGGCCTGAGCATGGGCCTGTCGGTGATGGTCGGCGCGTTCTTCGGGGCGCGCACCGCGATCAGCGGTGGCGCCAAGTTCATTCGCCCGGTGTTCATCACCGTGGTGCTGGGCTTGACCGTGCGGCTAGCCTGGCAACACTGGTTCAGCGTGGCCTAAGCGGCGCGCCACGTAGACGTCGATCAGGTACCGGGCAATCGATTTTGACGCCGGCAACGGCGGCAAATCGTGCACGTTGAACCACTGGGCGTCTTCGATCTCGTCTTCCTGGCAGATGATCTCGCCACCGGCATATTCGGCATGGAAGCCGAGCATCATCGAGTGCGGGAACGGCCAGCACTGGCTGCCCATGTACTGGATGTTCTTCACCTCGATACTGACTTCCTCGCGCACCTCGCGAATCAGGCAGTCCTCCGCCGACTCGCCCGGCTCGGCGAACCCGGCCAGCGTGCTGTAGACCCCGCTGACGAAACGCGGTGAGCGCGCCAGCAGGATCTCGTCACCACGGGTCACCAGCACGATCATGCTCGGCGAAATGCGCGGATAACTGCGCAGGTCGCACGGCTGGCAATACATCGCCCGCTCGCCCGGCACCTGTGTCATCGCCTGTCCGCAGTTGCCGCAAAACCGATGCTCGCGGGCCCAGGTGCCGATCTGCGCGGCATAGCCCAGCACTTTATAGACGGTGTGATCGCCTTCGAGCATGAATGCCCGCAGGCCTTTCCAGTTGCAGCCCGGCACCTCGCTGGAACGGTGCAATTCCAGCAGATACACCGGCTCCCCATCGAGATGGCCGATGCCGTGTTCGACGAGGATCGACAAGTCCTGGCGCTTGAGCCATTCCCGCGGGAACAGCGCGCCGTTGTCATCGAACAGAAAGCCTTCGGGGCTGCGCGCCACGGCCCAGCCGCCGGGTTGATCGGTGTCCAGTACTGCAGTGGTCCAGCGAGCTGTCATGGTTTCTCAATCCAGAAATTCGGGTTTCTGTTTACTCATATGGGCGGCCATGGCCACGCGCAAGTCGGTGGATTGCAGCATGGCGGCGTTCCAGGTGGCAACGTATTCGAGGCCGTCGTCAATGCGATGGTCGCGCATGTAGCTGATCATTTCCTTGGTGCCGGTCACGGCGATCGGCGATTTGCTGGCGATGTCACGGGCAATGTCCATGACGCCTTCGAGCAGCAGCTCCTTATCGCCATACACGCGATTGACCAAGCCGATGCTGCGCGCTTCTTCAGCGCCGAAGGTGCGGCCGGTGTAAGCCAGTTCACGCAGCATGCCGTCCCCGATGATCCGTGGCAACCGTTGCAAAGTGCCAACATCGGCAGCCATGCCGATATCGATTTCCTTGATCGAGAACTGCGCGTCTTCGGCGGCGTAACGCATGTCGCAGGCGGCGATCAGGTCGATGGCGCCACCGAGGCAATAACCTTGAATTGCCGCGAGCACCGGTTTGCGGCAGTTGTCGACTGCGTTGAACGAGGCTTGCAGGGTGAGGATCTTGCGCCGCAGCAGGCGTGCGTTACGGCCGACGTCCTTGCCCAGTTCATTGGCGACGCCGGCGAGCATCATCAGGTCGATGCCCGAGGAAAAGTGTTTACCGTTGCCGCTCAGTACCACCACCCGCACTTCGTCGGTGTCATCGATCCACTGGAAAATCTCGACGATCTCGCTCCAGAACGCGGCGTTCATCGAGTTGATCTTTTCCGGACGATTGATCTGCACATGAGCGATGTTGTCGGCCAGTTCGACGCTGAAGGCGGTGTATTGAGTCATGGCAGTGATCCTTTACCGGGCAAAAAATGAAGCCCGAACTATAACAAGGCATCACGATGGCGGTTCGGCCAAATGCGGGACTGACTCCAACAAGGAGATTTTTGCCGCGCCTTGATCTCTGTAGGAGCTGCCGAAGGCTGCGATCTTTTGACTTTCAAGATCAAAAGATCGCAGCCTTCGGCAGCTCCTACATGGATTGATGACACCCACTTGCCCCTGTGGGAGCCAGCCTGCTGGCGATGAAGTCACCGCCGATCTAACCGCCCTTCACCGCCACATAAGCCGCCGTCTCATAAGGCACCGTCAGCACATGCCGCCCACGCAACGCCGGCTCCGAGGCGATCAACGCGCGGATCTGCTCATCGACCTTGTCCCGTTGCGCCTGCGGCAGTGCCGCGATGAAACTGGTGGAGCGTACCCGATTGAAAATCACATCCTCCGGCGAACCGGTATGTCCATGATGAAACTGCTGCAACTGCAGCGCGCCGAACGCCGGATGTGGGAACGCCTGACGCCACTGCCCGGTGTAGTAACGCGGCGTGTCACCCTCCAGCGCGTTGACGAGGGCATCGAGTTTCGGTACCCAGCTCACCTGCGTGTCGCGCAGGTTCCAGATCAGCCCGAGTCTGCCGCCGGGCTTTAGCACGCGGGCGATTTCGTTCAAGGCTTCGGGAGTGGCGAACCAGTGAAACGCCTGCGCGCAGACCACCGCATCCACCGACGCGTCGGGCAATGGCAGATCCGTGGCGGTGCCGCTCACCGCCAGCACCTGCGGCCAGGCGGCGGAGAGTTTTTCCAGCATCTGCGCCACCGGTTCCACGGCGATTACCTGCGCGTCGGTCGCCACCAGCCGTCCGGTGAACTTGCCGGTACCGGCACCCAGATCGATGACGGTCTTGTGACTGTCCAGACCCAACGTCTGGGTCAACCACTGGCTGACCTGCGGCGGGTAATCGGGGCGACCTTTGACGTAGGTGTCGGCGGCAGTCCTGTAGCCGGCAGCAGCGGAATGATGGACCTGATCTTTCATGGCAGTTCCTCGTGTGTCAGCGCTGGGTCATGGCGAAGCGCTGGATGGACGGCAGGCGTTCCTGAGCATAACCGCGCTATTTGCGCGTACCTTGAACAGAGCCTGACAAAGCAATGAATAAATTGCCGTCCTGCGGTGTTCAAAGTGATACATAACCCTCTGTGGAGCCTTGCCCATGACTATCCGTTCCGTTATGTTCGCCGCCCCGTTGCTGCTGGTGGCTGCGTTGTCCGCATCGATGGCGTTTGCCAACGGTGATGAAGACGCTCCCGTGCAGAAGCCCAATTGCCCCAAAGGCCAGGTCTGGGACAGCAAATCGCAGAAATGCGTGATGCAGACCAGCAGCGCCGTGCCGGATGCCGATCGGACCGATTACGCCTACAGATTGGCCAAGGACGGTCGATACGAAGAAGCCCTGGCCCTGCTCGACACTTTGAAACAACCGAACACCGCCAAAGCCCTGAACTATCGCGGTTACGCCACGCGAAAACTGGGGCGTACCGACGAGGGCATCGGCTATTACCTGCAATCGGTGAAACTCGATCCGCAGTACGCGCAAGTGCGCGAATACCTCGGCGAAGCCTACGTGATCAAAGGCCGCGTCGATCTGGCGCAGGAACAGTTGCAGCAGATCAAATCGATTTGCGGCACCTCCTGCGAGGAATACCAGGACCTGGCTGAAGCCATCAACGATTCATCGAAAACCTGAAATAAATAAAGGAACGCCATCATCGTCAGCGATCGGGCATTCAGAGCGGAACTCGGACAGCATCTGGCGCGACTGTGGCGTTACGGTCTGCTGCTGTCGCGCAATCGGCACGTGGCCGAGGATCTGGTGCAGGCCACGTGTGTGCGGGCATTGGAGCGTGCCGGGCAATATGTCGCCGGCACGCGCATGGATCGCTGGCTGCTGAGCATTCTGCATTCGATCTGGCTCAACGAAGTGCGCGCCCGCCGGGTGCGTCAGGGCGCCGGTCAGGTCGATGCCGACGGGCAACTGGCCTTCGATGGCGAATACGCTGCGCAGACTCATGTGATGGCGGCACAAGTGATTCGCCGGGTCGATGCGTTGCCGGAAACCCAGCGCGAAACCGTGTATCTGGCTTATGTCGAAGGCCTGTCCTACCGCGAAGTCGCCGAGATCCTGCAAGTGCCGATCGGCACGGTGATGAGTCGTCTGGCCACCGCGCGCCTGAAACTGGCTGAATACCCGCCCCTGCAAGCTGTGCCGAAAACCACCGGAGGTGACCGCCCATGAACAAGCCCTCCGACGAACAACTGGTGGCCTACCTCGATGACGAGTTGGACCCCGCGTATCGCAGCCAGCTCGACAGCGCGATTGCCGACGACCCGTTGCTCAGCCTGCGCGTGCAATGGTTCGAACGCAGCAGCCTGCCGTACAAGGAAGCCTATGACGAACTGGCACAACAGGCCCCGCTGGAACGTTTGCAGGCGCGCCTCGATGCGATTCCCTCTCCCCAACGGCCGGGCCTGAGCCGACGCTGGTTTATCGGTGCGGCCGCCGCGAGTCTGCTGGCTGGCGGCGTATTGGCCGATCGCCTGTTCATCGCCTGGCAATCACAGCAAGCGCATAACTGGCGCGCCTTGGTCGGCGATTACATGGCGCTGTATGTGCCGCAAACCCTCGATCATTTGCCGAGCGACGAAGCCAGCCAACGCGCGCAATTACGCGCGGTGGACACGCGGCTGGGCCTGAATCTGTCACCGGCGCTGCTGAAGTTGCCGGGCGCCGAACTCAAACGTGCACAAATGCTCGAGTACGACGGCGTACCGATCGCACAACTGACCTATCTGGACGCGAAACATGGGCCGCTGGCCTTGTGCGTGACGCGCACCAATAGCGGCAGTCGGCCACTGGCGCACGAAAGGCGCCATGAAATGAACGTGGTGTACTGGACCGAAGGTGAGCATGCGTGGATGTTGATCGGGCACAACCCGGCCCCGGCGCTGGAAGACCTCGCCAGACATTTGATCGAACGGTTGAGCGCATGAGTGCCGCTACCACTATGCTGAGCGCGTGATTATCCAAGGAGGAAGCACCGATGCAGATTTCACCCCGCACTGCCCTGCTGGTCATCGACGTTCAGAACGACTTCACCCCCGGTGGCCAACTGGCCGTCCCTGAAGGCGATCTGATCGTACCGCTGATCAATCGCCTCAGCGGTCTGTTCAAGCAGGTGATCATTGCCCAGGACTGGCACCCGACCGGGCACGCGTCGTTTGCCTCGAGTCACCCCGGGCGCAAGCCCTACGATGTGATTCAGTTGCCCTACGGCGAACAGACGCTCTGGCCGGATCATTGCGTGCAGGGCACTGCAGGCGCCGAGTTTCACCCAAAGCTGGATCTGCCTCACGCGCAACTGATCATCCGCAAGGGCTGCAACCCGGACATCGACAGCTATTCGGCGTTTCTCGAGGCGGACCGGCGCACCACCACCGGTCTGGCCGGTTACCTGAAAGAACGCGGGATCGACACGGTGTACATGGTCGGTCTGGCGCTGGATTTCTGCGTGATGTACTCGGCGCTGGATGCGCGGGCGGCGGGGTTCAATGCGTTTGTGGTGCTGGATGCCTGTCGCGCCATTGATATGGATGGATCACTGGCGGCGGCGATGGAGCGGATGCAAACGGCCGGGGTTGGGTTGATTCAGTCGAACCAACTCATCTGACCAACCTAAAACCCCTGTGGGAGCGGGCTTGCTCGCGAAAGCGGTGTGTCAGATATAAATGAGTCGAA